>CAZPMH010000018.1:0-32851 GCA_964587815.1 uncultured Micavibrio sp. | reverse complement strand
GTTAAATATGTTGTCGATATTAAGCGCGTGATGAAGGGAAAGTTGGTTCTCGGCATTGGTGATGGTACGATGTATGCTGATGGCGAAGAAATATATAATGCAAAAGGCCTGAAAGTTGGTCTTTTCGACAATTCGTCCACAAAATAGATATACAAAAGGGAGCGTTTTATGCGCCGTGTTGTAGTTACGGGGATGGGTATCATCTCCTGTATTGGAAATAGTGCCGAAGATGCTTTGAAGTCTCTTCAAGATGGGACATCGGGTATTAGTTTTGCGCCTGAATATGCGGAGTTAGGATTCCGTTCTCAGGTGCATGGTAAACCCGATATTGTGCTTTCAGACCATATTGATAAGCGCCTTTTCCGTTTTATGGGGGATACAGCGGCCTACAATCATTTAGCGATGGAGCAAGCGATCGCTGATTCGGGTCTTGAGGATAGCGATGTATCAAACGAGCGCACCGGAATTGTTATGGGTTCTGGCGGGCCATCGACGCGCGCGCAGGTTGCCGCGGCGGATATTACGAGAGAGAAGGGGCCGAAGCGTGTCGGGCCGTTTGCTGTTCCGAAATGCATGAGTTCGACATGTTCAGCGACGATTGCTACGAATTTCAAAATTAAAGGCGTGAATTACTCTATATCTTCTGCCTGCTCAACGTCTTCACATTGCATCGGTAATGCTGCTGAACTTATTCAGTGGGGTAAGCAAGATGTTATGTTCGCCGGTGGGGCGGAAGAATTGGATTGGACATTGTCCGTTCTGTTTGACGCTATGGGGGCGATGTCTTCAGGTTATAACGATACGCCCGAGAAAGCAGCGCGTGCCTACGATGCAAACCGTGATGGCTTTGTTATTGGCGGCGGTGGCGGCGTTCTTGTTTTAGAAGAACTTGAGCATGCCAAAGCGCGTGGTGCGAAAATCTATGCGGAGATCACAGGATACGGTGCGACGTCTGATGGCCACGATATGGTTGCACCGAGCGGTGAGGGGGCTGTGCGTTGTATGCGTCAGGCGCTGTCTACGGTTAAAAGCCCTGTGACATATATAAATACGCACGGGACGTCGACACCTGTTGGTGATATTACTGAGCTGAATGCTATTCGTACTGTTTTTGAACCAATGTCTCAGGATGTTCCCTATATTAGTGCAACAAAATCAATGACCGGTCATTCCTTAGGGGCGACAGGAGTTCAAGAGGCAATTTATTGTTTGCTTATGATGCAGAATAATTTTGTGGCTCCAAGCATTAATGTTGAAAATAAAGACGAAGGTGCAGAGGGGATGCCAATTGCCACTGAGCGTATTGACAATGTTGAGCACGAGACGGTTATTTCAAATAGCTTTGGTTTTGGCGGTACGAACTGTACGCTTGCTATGAGTCGTTACACGGAATGAGAATATGACGATTCCTTTTGCTGATTTTGAGAAAGTTGATGTTCGTGTCGGTACGATCAAAGATGTTCAGGATTTTCCTGAGGCGCGTAAACCGGCTTATAAGCTATTCATTGATTTTGGCGAAGAGATCGGCGAGAAGAAAAGCTCTGCGCAGATAACGAAGAATTATAACAAAGATGAGTTGATCGGGCGCCAGGTAATGGCTGTTGTTAATTTTGAGCGTCGGCAAATCGGGCCATTTATGTCTGAGGTTCTCACTCTTGGTGTGCCTGACAGCGATGGCGAGGTTGTGCTTCTCCATCCGTCACATGATGTTCCAGATGGTGGGCGGTTATACTGAATTTATTTGAAAAAAATGTAACGTATAGGTTTAACGGTAAGAATATCTATGAACGAAATGTTATTTTTCCGTATCCTTCAAAAAGAAAGAAAGTAATAAAATGAGTGACTTAATGAAGGGTAAAAGGGGCCTCGTCATGGGGGTTGCGAATGCGAATTCGATTGCATGGGGTATGTCGCAGGCCTTGCATGAGGCTGGTGCGGAATTGGCGTTCACCTATCAAGGTGATGCGTTCGGTAAGCGCGTAAAGCCGCTGGCAGAGAGTGTCGGATCGAATCTGGTTATGGATTGTGATGCTTCTAGCGAAGAAGATCTAGACCGTGTTTTTGAAACACTTGAAAAAGAGTGGGGCAGTCTTGATTTCATCATTCATGCTATAGCTTATTCCAATAAGGACGAGCTACAAGGGCGTTACGTTGACACGACGCCTGATAATTTTGTGAAAACGATGCATATTTCTTGTTATTCATTTACGTCTATCATGCGCCGTGCAAAAGATTTGATGAGCGAGGGGGGATCCGCTGTTACTTTGACATACTATGGGGCGGAAAAAGTAATGCCGAATTATAATGTTATGGGCGTTGCGAAGGCCGCGCTAGAGGCATCCGTTCGTTATTTGGCAGCTGATCTGGGGCCTTCCGGTATTCGCGTCAATGCAATTTCAGCGGGGCCGATGCGAACACTTGCAGGTGCTGTTATCGGTGGCGCACGCCGAACTTTTAAATATAACACTTTGTCTGCGCCTCTGCGTCGCTCTGTTGAGTTGAAAGAGCTTGGTGGAACAGGCCTGTATCTTCTTTCTGACTTATCAAGTGCAGTTACGGGCGAGATTCATTACGTTGATTGCGGGTTCAATGCGATTGGCATGCCGCCGCACGATAGCCTCGATAAATTGGCCGGTTAGAGCTTAGGCTGAATGTCTTTCGTAATGTGGCTTTGTGTTTAATGCACTGTGAAGATATTTTCTTTCAAAATATCAGGCGTGTCGCTGAAAAATCCATCTACGCCCCAGCTTTGCAGGACGCGTGCTTTGTCAGGTTCATTGACTGTGTAGGCAAGGATTTGCTTTTCCATCTCAATAATTGTTTCTACTTGGTCACGCGTGACTGTATCGGCATGTACATTGACAGACGAAACTTTCAAGTAGTCTGCAAGTTCAGCCCAGTTCTCAGGCCATTCTTGTGGTAGCAAAAGGCCACGATGCCAATCCAAGGCTACGTCGTAGGCGGCTTCCAGGCTGACATGTTGGAAGGAGGATATCAGCAGGCGGTCGTGGTCGTCCCACATGGTAGATAAAACGTCCAATGCGGCTTCCGCTGTTTCTTTTTCGCGGCCGGGGCAGGGCTTAATTTCCAAATTTAGGCCTAAGCCGCGTTCGATTAAGGCTTCAACGGCATCTTCAAGTGTGGGTATTTTTGCGCCGATGAATGTCTCGCCATACCAACTGCCTGCGTCTAATTCTTTGATTTCGTGGATTGTTTTATCAGCAACGTTTCCGCTTATGTTTGTTGTGCGTTCCAGTGTGTCGTCATGAAAAATAATTGGTACTTGGTCTTTGGTGAGTTTTACATCCAATTCGACCCAGCCGATGCCGAGATCCGCGGCTGTGTGAATGGCCTCGATCGTATTTTCGGGTGCGTAGCCTGCACAGCCGCGATGACCAATGATTTTACCAAGATTTAGTGACACGTTATCTTTCCTCTACGCATAAACTTTTCAATAGGAAAAATGCATAAAAGTTTAGTGTTGCGCAAGTTTATATTGGGTGTTTTTGAGAACTTTTTGGAAACCTTCGCGTGCGGCAGTGTGTCCTTGTTTGGCTGCATCCATGTAATATGCTACGGCTTTGTTTTCCGTGTCCAATTGGGGGCGGTGCAGTAAAACATTCGCCTGGAATAGCATTGATGGTGCGTGGCCCTCATCAGCAAGTTGGGTCATAAGGTCAAAGCCTGCATAGAAGTATAAATTGTCGTATAAGCCGTTGCTATATAACTGTCTTGCAATGCGATGGCGTTCATCTTCATCGCTAATGGCTGCTTTTGCTTTATAGGTGAAAATATCGATTGCATATAATGTTGGGCTTATTGTTTCGATTTTAATTATTTTCGATTTTACAGCGACGGTATAGTACGCAGACACTGCGAAAAAGCTCATGCTTAAGCCGAGCATGGCGAACAGGAAGATCCGAAATCTTTTACGCGCGTTTGATATAGTCATCCACTACCGTAACAAGGTGTTTACGTAATGTCATCAAAAAACGACTTTATGTTAATACTTTTTTAACGTTTAGAAATTTTCTTTATGGCTCAAACGGTTGCCATTCTTTCTTTATGCTTTCGAAAATGATGCCGACATCTTTTTGTTTTTCAGGGGAATATGAGATTTTTTGTATTCTGTGGCCTAAAAATGATTTTTTACCGCTGACGTTGAGAACGGCGATGTCGGGCATTTGGTCATATATATCTTCATCGAGGCATATTTTCAGCCATAGCTGCATTTTGAAGTGTAACGTTTGTCCTAACTCATAATTACCTTTTTTGCATGTTTGTATACGACTGTACGTAGAGCGCTCTATGTGCTCTTTATCAACAATTATATATGACTTAAAGTTTTGAATAGAAAGATAGCTAAGTAAAGCCATGCTTGTAACAAGCATAGAATGTATGAAAAATGGGCCTACAAACAAAAAGAGATAAATGTAAACTCTTCTATCTTTTGGATTTGCGCCTTTGAAAACAGGTTTACCGACAGAGGTGCGACTTACTTTTACCTTCAAATATAAGTATGTTGGTATGCTTAAAAAAATAGTTGTTGCGAGTGTAATGTTTTGTACGTGTTGGTAGGCAACGAACTGGCTGCTACCAAACAAAAATGAGATCAGAAAGGCTGACGCAACGAGTAAAACTAAAACCGCAGGGTGAGCCTGCGGTTTTTTGTTTTTAGATATATTGCTGTGGCGGTTAGCCATTGGCTTCTTTTTTCTCATCTTCGATGATTTCACCGGTTTCCTGGTCAACGCGTCTGAGTGACAGCTTAACCTTGCCGCGGTCATCGATCCCAGTCAGAAGGACTTTGACTTCATCGCCTTCGTTGATGATGTCTGTTGTTTTGGCAACGCGGTGGTCGGCAAGTTCAGAGATGTGAACAAGGCCGTCTTTTGCGCCCATAAAGTTTACAAACGCGCCAAAATCAACACATTTCACGACCTTACCCGTGTAGACAACGCCAATTTCAGGCTCATCTGTGATGTCCTTGATCATCTTCTTGGCTTTCTCAATCGCTTCGGCGTTCACTGCTGCGATTTTGATTGTGCCGTCATCTTCGATGTCGATTTTTGTTTCCGTCACTTCGATGATTTCGCGGATTACTTTACCACCTGTGCCGATAACTTCGCGGATTTTATCCGTTGGGATTTTCATCGTCACAATTTGCGGTGCATTTGCGTTTAGCTCAGCGCGGCTTTCAGACAGGGCCTTTGCCATCTCAGCGAGGATATGCAAGCGTCCGTCTTTGGCTTGGTCAAGCGCAACTTCCATGATTTCCTTGGTAATGGATGTGATTTTGATATCCATTTGAAGGGCTGTGATGCCTTTTTCGGTTCCTGCAACTTTGAAGTCCATGTCACCAAGGTGATCTTCATCGCCGAGGATGTCAGATAGCACTGCAAAGTCTTCACCTTCTTTGATCAAGCCCATTGCGATACCTGCGACAGGGCGTTTCAAGGGTACACCGGCGTCCATAAGAGCGAGGGATGTACCACAAACGGTTGCCATGGAAGATGAGCCGTTACTTTCTGTAATTTCAGAAACGGAACGCATTGTGTAAGGGAAGTCTTCCGCGCTTGGCAGAAGTGGGTTTAGTGCGCGCCATGCCAATTTACCGTGACCGATTTCGCGGCGACCCGGAGGGCCCATGCGGCCTGCTTCACCAACAGAATAAGGCGGGAAGTTATAGTGTAGGAGGAAGCGTTGTTTATATTCGCCTTCCAGTGCATCAATCAACTGCTCATCTTGGCCTGTGCCGAGCGTTGCAACAACGAGTGCCTGTGTTTCACCGCGTGTGAATAGGCAAGAGCCGTGTGTGCGTGGCAAAACGCCGACTTCCGAAACGATCGGGCGCACTGTTTTTGTGTCACGTTCGTCGATACGCTTTCCTGTTTTTAGGATTGCGCCGCGAACAACATCGCCTTCTAGAGATTTAAACTTAGAGTAAATCGCAGCTTCGTTGATGCCGTTTTCCTCATCTAAGAACTTTTCGATGGCGGCTTGTTTTAATTCGCTTACTGCGGCCTGGCGTTCCATCTTGTCTGTGATGGCGTAAGCTTTTTCAACGTCTTTTTCGTATGTTTTCTTAATGTCTTCTGCCAGCTTTGTGATGTGAGCAGGCGTTTCTGCGATATCCCACATGTCTTTTGCGCACATTTCAGCCAGTTCGATGATGCCTTTGATTACGGGCTGGTATGCTTCGTGGCCTGCATTTACTGCGCCGAGCATGATGTCTTCTGAGAGTTCTGATGCCTCTGATTCAACCATCAAAACGCCTTCCATCGTACCCGCAACAACAAGATCAAGATCCATGTCTGCGACTTCGTACATCGGTGGGTTGATGATGTATTCGCCGTCTTTGTAGGCTACGCGTACGCCGCCAATTGGGCCCATGAACGGAATGCCTGAGATTGTTAGGGCAGCAGATGCGCCGACCATTGCAATCATGTCAGGGTCATTTTCAAGATCGTGAGAGATAACTGTACAAACGACCTGAACTTCGTTTAAGAAGCCTTTTGGGAAAAGAGGGCGGATTGGGCGGTCGATCAAGCGTGATGTGAGTGTTTCTTTCTCGCTTGGGCGTGCTTCGCGTTTGAAAAAACCGCCTGGTATTTTACCGGCGGCGTATGTTTTTTCCTGATAATGGACAGATAGTGGGAAGAAGTCTTGGCCTTCGCGCACTGACTTTGCACCTGTTACGGCACACAAGACGCTCGTTTCGCCAATTGTTGCAATGACGCAGCCGTCAGCCTGTCGGGCAACTTTTCCCGTTTCCAGCGTCAGTGTCTTCCCTGCGAAATCAATTTCTTTTTTATAAACGTTAAACATGTTTTTTCCTTTATACGTGTTTATATGTGCGTGCCTTTGCCCAATGCAAAGACACATTAAGTTTTTTCAATTTTTTTGAAAGGTGATATTTGAAATATCCTCGGTGGACGGTTAAAAACAAATAGGTTGTTTTTAATGGTCAACCGTAAGAATGAAGTGCAAATATCGCCTTTGCAAAACTGATATAGGCATGCCATGATTAGCCCGTAATGTCAAAGAAAAGATTGGATTAGCAGCAAAACATGTCTGAATTAGAGCTTAAGAAAAGCCCCGTCGTTCTGTGTATTTTAGATGGTTGGGGCATTGGTGATGGTGGTGAATTTGATGGGATCGCCTCGGCTGAAACGCCTTGCTATGATTCCATGATGCGTGATTACCCGAACACGACGTTGACGACATTCGGCGGCGCGGTTGGTTTGCCTGAGGGGCAGATGGGGAATTCAGAAGTGGGGCATATGAATATCGGGGCAGGGCGCGTTGTTATGCAGTTTCTTCCACGTATTGATAAAGCCTTCGCTGAGGGAGAGGTGAAGCGCAACCGTGATTTGCAGAATATGCTTGCCGCGCTGAAAATTTCAGGGAATGCGTTGCATTTGATGGGGCTTTGTTCTGATGGTGGCGTTCATGCGCACCTTGATCATGTGATCGGCTTGGCCGAGATCGCGTCAGAGGCGGGCGTGCGCACTTATATCCACGCGTTTACTGATGGTCGGGATTGTGCGCCCGAGAGCGGTAAAGCGTTTTTAGAGACCCTTGATCGGGCTGTATCAAAATTTGAGACAGTTTCGATTGTAACTGTTTGCGGGCGTTATTATGCGATGGATCGTGATAATCGATGGGAGCGTGTTTCGCAGTCGTATAACGCGATTATGTATGGTGAAGGTGCCGTGGGAGACAGCGTTCAAGAGGTAATGCAGGCCTCTTACAATGACGGTGTGACAGACGAGTTCGTTAAGCCTGCTGTACTTGATGGTTATGAAGGGCTGCAGAACGGCGATGGTGTTTTGTTTGCTAATTTCAGAAGCGATCGCGCGCGTGAATTGCTGCAGGCTCTGTTGTTACCAGATTTTGACGCGTTTGGTCGCGGCGATTTTGCGACGATATCTGAGGCGATTGGCATGGTGGAATATTCGGATGTTTTGAATGAACATATGCACGTTCTTTTCCCGCCGATTACGCATCGCAATATTTTGGGGGAGGTTCTTTCCGCGAAGGGCTTGAAGCAACTCCGTATGGCGGAGACGGAGAAATATCCGCATGTGACCTTTTTCTTTAATTGCGGGCGTGAGAAGCCTTATGTCGGTGAAGAGCGTATTTTAGTGGATTCGCCCAAGGTTGCCACGTATGACTTGCAGCCTGAAATGTCGGCGCCCGAGCTGTCCGAAAAGTTACTGGAGGCTGTGCGTAACGATGCACATGATGTGATTATCGTGAATTTTGCGAATACGGATATGGTTGGTCATACTGGCTCTGTTGAGGCTGTGCGGAAGGCTGCGGAGAGCGTAGACAGAACGCTCTGTAAGCTGCAGCAGGCGGTTCTTGATAAAGGTGGTGTGTTGTTCGTTACTGCTGATCACGGGAATGCAGATCAGATGTTTGATGAGGAAACAAACGGGCCGCATACCGCGCATACGCTAAACCCCGTTCCGTTTATTGCGATTGGCACGGGTGATATTGATTTGAGGGATGGTGGTAAGCTGGCTGATATTGCGCCGACTGTTCTCAATGTTTTAGGCATTGATGTGCCTGAGGAAATGGATGGAGAAAGTCTTTTGTAGCATTGATCTTTGATGTTATTATATTTACCATATTAAATTTCTTGGAGTATATTATGCCTGATTTTCAAAAGTTGCATGCTGCAGCTAATGCTTACAATTCAATGCCTGTAGATGAGGCGGGAACAGATAAGATTTATCGTAATGCTTTATTTGGTGAGGTTACCGCGATTGTTGAAGGGCATAGTGGGCATGAAGGATATCAATTTAATACAGCCGAGGCTGAGCGGATTACAGAGGAGCTCTGGCGTATCATGCAGACATTGGATGAAGGTCGTCAAACCCAGTTTGCCAATCACGTTGAGGATATAGCGCCTGTAGGCAGCGCGTTGAGCGATAAGTTTGGCGATTGGCTTGATCAGGAGCAGGACGGGCCGCCTCGGCTTGTTGGAGAAGAGGCTGTGTACGACATGCCGGGAAATGGATGATTATTTCCAGATAATAAAAAACCACCTTCGTTGAGGTGGTTTTTGTTTGTTCTTGTGTCTGTCTCGCCTATTAACGACGAATGCCAAGAGATTTAATTAGCTTTTGATAGCGGTCTTCGTCTTTACGCTTAAGGTAATCCAACAGCTTGCGGCGCTTTGCAACCATCGCCAACAATCCGCGGCGGCTGTGGAAGTCTTTTTTGTGAACGCGCATGTGCTGGGATAATTCTTCAATGCGGTTTGTCAGAATAGCAACCTGAACTTCCGGTGAGCCAGTGTCATCTTTCTTGGTTGCGTATTCTTTTATTACTTTTGTTTTTTCTTCTGCAGTCATTACCATTTTGGTTTTTCCTTTTCTTTATCAATATCTTTTTACAAGTTGAATACACGGAACGGCTTTACGGTTGCTCTTTCTTGTTCAATAAGCGCAATTGGCGCGCCTTCAAACGTTGCCAGAGCGGTTTGCTTTGTCTTTTCCCCTAAACCAGCGTCAATAAGGCGTTGAAATTCAGGTTTCGAGACGAGCTGCAAGGCCTGTCCGTTGCGAAGCTTTGCTGTTTCTTCCGCTGATAACTCAAACGCCGGGATATCGTCCAGCACGGTTGAAAGCGGCAACAAAGCCTCAATTCGGGCTGATTTGTAGTCCATTTGTTCCAAACTGTCCAGAGAAATCGTATTTTGAAGCGTGAAAACACCAACTTGATCGCGGCGTAGGGCACTAACATAGCCTTTTGTTCCTAGGGCTTCGCCCATGTCGCGGGCGAGTGAGCGCACATATGTTCCCTTGCCACAGATCATTTTAAAATCTGCATGATCTTTTTCTGCGTTTATGAGTTCCAGTTTTTCGATATAGACGGGGCGAGATTTAAGTTCAGGAATTTCTCCATCACGCGCTATGTCGTAGGCGCGCTCACCGTTTATTTTAATCGCAGAAAAACGAGGCGGTGTTTGCTCTATTTCTCCTGAGAAATTGATTAGAATTTTTTCTATATCGCTTTTTGTCGGGCGGTGATCAGACGTTGCGATTACCTCGCCTTCTTTATCATCTGTGCTGCGTTGTTCGCCCCATGTGACGGTGAAACTGTATGTTTTCAGATCATCTTGCGCGAATGGAATTGTTTTTGTGGCTTCGCCTATGGCAATGGGTAATACGCCTGTTGCGAGTGGGTCTAGTGTGCCGGCGTGTCCGACCTTTTGTGCGTTGAGCAAACGACGGATTTTGCCGACCGCTTGCGTGGATGTCATTTCATAAGGCTTGTCGAGATTGACCCAGCCTGAAATCGGGTCACCTTTTTTGCGCCGTCCCATATTCTTCAGCCCTGATCTGTATCGTCTTCGTCGTCCGTTTTAATGTCGCGGAGAAGGTTTTCGATGTGCTGCGCTTCGGCGAACGATGTATCAGTGACGAATTTTACCTTAGGCGTAAATTTCAGATTTGTGCCTTTGCTCATTTCTTTTTGGAAGACATGTGCATTCGCGTTGAGGGCAGGGATGAGATCTTCCATATTCTCACCGTTTAAAGACATGACATAAGCGCGTGCATGTTTCAGGTCGGGTGAGGGGCGAACCTCTGATACGATAATCGTGTTTGATTTATTGATGAGTAGTTCGTCATTGAAATGACCGCGTTGTAAGACTTCAGAGAGGATATGACGCAGTTGTTCGCCAACGCGACGTTGACGTTGTGATGGCTCACTGTTTTTGCTGCGGTGGTGTTTCATATCCTTCGCAATTTCTGTTTATTATCCGTTTCGCGATTTCGGCTTATGTGACTGTGCGTTCTTCTTCGATTACTTCGAAGCATTCGATCACATCGCCTTCTTTGATGTCGTCATAGCTTTCAAATGCCATACCGCACTCTTGGCCTTCTTTAACGTCTTTTACTTCTTCTTGGAAGCGCTTAAGCGTTTTCAGCATGCCTTCATGGATGACAACATCATCACGGAGGAGGCGAACTTTGGAGCCACGTTTTACGCTGCCCTCAGTCACTTCACAACCGGCAACCTTACCAACCTTTGTGATGTTGAAGACCTGTTTGATCGCAGCTTGGCCGATATATTCTTCGCGGATTGTTGGTGCGAGCATTCCTGTTAGGATGGCTTTGGCATCGTCAATCACGTTATAAATAACATTATAGTAGCGAATATCTACAGCGTCGCGTGTTGCCAGATCGCGGGCTTGGCGATTTGCGCGAACGTTAAAGCCGATAATTAATGCGCCGGATGCGTTCGCAAGGATCACATCTGACTCTGTAATACCGCCGACGCCCGTGTGTAGAACTTGAATGTCAATGTCAGTATTTTCATCGACCATCTTGTTAAGTGAGCCCGCGATCGCCTCGACAGAGCCCTGAACATCTGCGCGGATGATAACAGGCAGTTTTGTTTTCTCGCCTTCTTCACGTTGTAGAAGAAGCTGCTCCATTGTGGTGCGGCCTTTAACGGCTTCGGCGGCTTCCATTTTCTTGGCTTTGCGTTCACGATATTCTGCAATTTCGCGTGCCTTTGCTTCTTCGCCTGTAACGTTGAAGATGTCGCCTGCTTGTGGTGTTGTATTTAAGCCCAATACCTCAACAGGTTGGCCAGGGATGGCTTCTTTCACGTTGCGGCCTTTATCATCGATAAGTGCACGAACCTTACCAAATGTTGCACCGACGACAAAAATGTGCCCAATGCGGAGCGTTCCTTTTTGGATCAGAACTGTGGCAACAGGGCCGCGGCCTTTTTCCATTTTTGCTTCAACAACAAAGCCTTGAGCATTACGCTCGGGGTTGGCTTGAAGTTCAAGAATTTCAGCTTGAAGAATGATCGCTTCCTCTAATTTATCGAGGTTTGTTTTTTGCTTTGCGGAAATTTCAACACACTGCACATCACCACCGAGATCTTCAATGACGATGTCATGTTGAAGTAAATCTTGTTTTACTTTTTCCGGGTTTGCATCAGGTAGGTCAATTTTGTTTACCGCTACGATAATCGGAACTTCTGCTGCCTTTGCGTGGGCGATTGCTTCGATTGTTTGTGGCATGATCGAGTCATTTGCTGCGACAACAATCACAACGATGTCCGTTACGTTTGCACCGCGTGCACGCATTTCGGTAAACGCGGCGTGGCCTGGTGTATCTAGGAAAGTAATTTTATCATCAGATGATAAGTTTACCTGATACGCACCGATATGCTGGGTAATACCGCCAGCTTCGCCCGCAACAACGTCTGTCTCGCGTAGAGCATCGAGAAGCGATGTTTTACCGTGGTCAACATGGCCCATGATTGTAACAACAGGGGGGCGCGGTTTTAAGTCTTCTGGCGCGTCTTCAACGTCATCAAGGCCGATTTCGACATCAGCGTCTGTTACGCGGCGTACTTTGTGGCCAAATTCATCAATGATCAGTTCGGCTGTATCAGCGTCGATAATTTCCGTGCTCGTCGCCATGACGCCCATTTTCATGAGGGCTTTGATAACATCTTTGCCAGGCTCTGCCATACGGTTAGACAATTCCTGAACCGTGATTGTCTCGGGCAGAACAACTTCGCGAACTGACTTTTGCGTCGGCTCTTGGAAGGGTTGTGCAGCCAAGCGCGCTTTTTCACGTGCGCGTTTTTGTGCCGCCAGAGACGGACCGCGGTCGCGTTCGTAATCTTTGTTTAGGGCTTGCGCAATTGTAATGCGTCCGCCGCGACGGTCACCTGTATTTCTCGAAGGTTTCGGTGCAGATTTCTTTAGCTTATCGCGATAGCTTTCTGTTGGCTTTGCGTCTTCGTTGGTAAATGTTTTTGTGCGTCTGTTTTCGTTCTGGCTATCGTCAGAATCGCCAATATCAGGTTCTGAGGGGGATTTAGCTTCTAGTGCCTCTTCTTTTGCTTTTTTTGCTTCTTCGCGCTTTTTGCGTTCTGCTTCTTCTTTCGCCTGTTCTGCCTTTTTATCTTCAAGGGTCATTACGCGACGTTTTGGCAAAGACTTTTTCTTTGTATCGCCTGCAAGTGCGGCTTTAAGAGCGCGTGCACGTGCATCTTTTTCACTGGAGGTCAGTGTTTCGTCTGTATCATCGGTTTTCGATGTTGTCTGTGTCGTCGTTGTACGTTTGCGGCGCACTTCAACAGTCGCAGAATTGCTGGCTGTCGGGCGTGTTCCGCTTTTTAGGCTCAGCGTTTTTCCAAGGCTTAATGTCTTTTTGCCTTTTTCTTCGCTTTTGCTCTCTTTTTTTTCTTTTGCTTCTTTTTTCTCTGTCATTCTTTTTCTTTAGTTCTGACGCAACTGTGCGCCTAAGTTTCATGTAAAATAGGTATACACATGCGCTGGCATTGTTGCAAACCTTTATAAAGAAATCCTTACCCGCATTTTACTGCGGGTAAGGTGCTTTTTTATTAATAAGAGCGCCTTATGCGTCTTGTGCTTCTTCTTTTTGCTCAGCTTCTTCAGCAGCCGCAGCGTTTGCAGCTTCGGCGGCAGCATCTTCTTCGGCGAACCAGTGTTCACGTGCTTTTAGGATCACTTCGTTTGCATCTTTTTCAGTGATCTGGTCTTCACCAAGCAGTTCAACCAGTTCATCACCAGCCAAGTCAGCCAGATCATCAAGAGTCTTGATGCCTTTTTCACCGAGTTTTAGCAGTTGGTTCGAGCTTAGGCCTTCGGCTGTCATAAGGTCATCGGCAATACCGAGCTCTTCCTGCTTCTCCTGCAGTTCGTTGGCTTTTTGCTCAAGCCAGTTTGCCGCACGGTTTTGAAGTTCGATTGAGATTTCTTCTTCAAAGCCTTCGATTTCATTTAGCTCTTCAACAGGGGTGTCGACGATTTCTTCAACGCTTGTGAAGCCTTCAGCGACCAAGAGGTGCGCGATAACATCATCAACATCCATTGCATCCATGAACAGGGTTGAGCGCGTTTTAAACTCTTCTGCACGACGCTCTGATTCCTGCTCTTCGGTCATAACGTCAATGTCCCAGCCAGTTAGCATTGAGGCGAGGCGAACATTTTGACCGCGGCGACCGATTGCAAGGCTGAGGTGCTCTTCGGGAACAACCACGTCCATGCGGTTTTTGTCTTCATCTAAAACAACCTTAGACACTGCGGCAGGCTGTAGCGCGCTGACGACGAAGCTGCCTAAATCTTCAGTGTAAGGAATGATATCAATTTTCTCACCGCCAAGCTCGTTTACAACGGCTTGAACACGGCTACCGCGCATACCAACACAGGCACCGACAGGGTCGATTGAACCGTCGCGTGATGTTACAGCGATTTTTGCGCGGCTTCCCGGGTCACGTGCAACAGCGCGGATTTCGATAATGCCGTCGTAGATTTCTGGCACTTCTTGTGTAAATAGTTTTGCCATGAATTCGGGGTGTGAACGTGATAGGAAAATTTGCGGCCCGCGTGTTTCTTCTCGCACTTCATAAATGATGGCGCGGACGCGGTCATTGACGTTCAACGGCTCGCGGGGGATTGATTCATCGCGGCGAAGGAGGCCTTCTGCGCGGCCTTGAATGTCGATTGTCGCGTTGCCATATTCCACACGCTTAACGATACCATTGATGACTTCGCCGACCTTGTCTTTGAATTCTTCGTATTGGCGTGCGCGCTCGGCTTCACGTACCTTTTGCATGATAACCTGTTTTGCGGTTTGGGCGGCGATGCGACCAAAATCTAGCGGTGGCAAATCATCAATTAGGAATTCGCCCGGCTCTGCGTCAGGTTTAATACGCTTGGCTTGATCTAGCTTTAATTGTGCAACTTCGTTTTCTACTTTGAAATCGTTGGCTACGACTTCGCGGTAGCGTTTAAGTTCGATGTCACCGCTTTTACGATCAATTTGCGCACGGATATCTTGTTCGTAACCGTATTTAGAGCGACCGGCCTTTTGAATCGCTTCTTCCATTGCCTCAATGACAATTTCGCGGTCAATGTTTTTTTCACGGGCAACCGTGTCAGCGACTTGTAGTAGTTCCATTTTCTTCTCTCCATTTTGCAGTCGTTTTTATAAGTTCGTCAGTTAAAATTAGTTTTGCTTTTGAAATAGCAGTTAAATCAATATTGGCTGTTCCGCTGTCTGTTTCTAGAATCACGTTGTTTTCGTTTGTACCTGACAAAATGCCTCGGTATCTTTTTTGCCCGTTATCGGCGGGAACGGATGTTTCGATTTTGGCTTCAAACCCTTCGTAGGTTTCGAAATCATCTTTTGTTATCAATAATCTATCAATGCCCGGGGAGCTGATTTCTAAGCGATAGGCTCCGTTTATTGGGTCTTCAACATCCATAACGGCGGATAGAGCGCGGCTTATTTTTGCCGCATCATCTACGCCAAGATTCTTCGTTTTCAGATCTTCTGCCATGATCTGAACGGAGGACGCACCTGTTTCGCCAGTGATGCGAATGTGATGAAGGGAAAACCCTAAATCTTCGATCACAGGCGCGGCCAGCTTCTTAATTTTTTGCTCTAAAGGCGTGTAATGCATATTTTCTCTTTAAATAAAAAAATCTAATAAAAAAGGCGGGTCTCAGCCGAGCCCACCGATCATATTGATCTGAATTTAATGATGTTATACGCCTCGTTTTCTTGAATTGCAAGTTTATTCGCCATGTTTTTCAAAGAGGAGATACGTCATTTTCTTTGCGCCTTTTGCGCCCTTTGTTTCGTAGCGGGTTTTTATCCAGTTTTCGGGCGGTTGCGACCAGTTTTTTTTGGTTTTGGCTGTCCAGTTAAATTTAGGGTGGGTTATTGTGTGTGTCAGCATCCAGTTGGCTAAATCTTCAACGTCGGTTGTGAGGATGAGTTTTCCCTTTGGTTTTAAAATGGTTGCAAAAATGTCTAGATTTTCGTGGTTTATGATCCGCCGTTTGTGGTGTCTTGTTTTGTGCCAAGGGTCGGGGTTAAGAACGTAAATTCCATCTAAGGAAGAGGGGGCGAGTGAGTTTGCCAGAATCATACCGTCATCCATGAGGACTTTGACGTTTTCTAAGGTTGGCGTCCCCATATCTTTCACGAAAGCGGCCATGCCGTTTATAAATGGTTCGGCGCCTAAATATCCTGTTTGCGGGTTTTGCCTTGATTCAGCCGTGAGGCGTTCGCCATGACCAAAGCCAATTTCCAGCCAATATTTTCTGTATTGTTTTTCAAGTATATTTTCAGGAAGAATGTTGTTTTTTTCTGTGAGTTTTGAGCAATCTATTTTCAACTGTGGAAAGATTTTTTCCATAGCCTCCGCACGATCGCCTTTGAGGGCGCGGCCTTGGCGCCTGCCAAAAAGGCTCCGCTTTTTGTAATCGGAGCCTTTTTCTGTTTTTTTAGAATTCTCTGTTGTCATTACTGATCGCGTTATGCGCTTTATCCTAAGATGCGCTGCAATTCGTCAACAAGGTCTGTTTTTTCCCATGAGAAACCACCATCTTCTGTTGGTGTGCGACCAAAATGACCGTAAGCGGATGTGCGCTCGTAGATCGGGCGGTTTAGCTTCAAGTGTTCACGGATGCCGCGTGGGCGAAGATCTACAAGCTTCTGCAGCGCGTCAACGATGACTGTTTCCGGTGCAGTTCCTGTTCCGTGTGTGTTTAGGTATACGGAGATCGGCTTTGATACGCCAATCGCGTAAGAAAGCTGGATTGTACAGCCATCAGCGTAGCCTGCAGCCACAACGTTTTTCGCTAAATAGCGAGCGATATAAGCAGCAGAGCGGTCAACTTTTGTCGGATCTTTACCGGAGAACGCGCCACCACCGTGTGGAGCTGCGCCGCCGTAAGTGTCGACGATGATTTTACGGCCTGTTAGACCTGCGTCACCAACCGGGCCACCAATGACGAAGCGTCCTGTCGGATTGACGTAGAGTTCTTCCTCTGGAACATCCCAGCCTTCCGGTAGAACCCCTTGGATGTAGGGGCGAACAAGTTCTTTTACGTCATCTTGGCTTAAGCCTTCGGCGTGTTGTGTTGAAACAACAACTGATTTTACGCCAACTGGCTTATCGTCTCTATATTCCAGTGTGACCTGAGATTTTGAGTCAGGCTCGATTCCTTTTAGTTTTCCGCTTTGGCGATCTTCAGCCATGCGGCGTAGGATTTGGTGTGAATAATGAAGCGGGGCAGGCATAAGAGCTTCCGTCTCGCGTGTTGCGTAGCCAAACATAATGCCTTGGTCGCCTGCGCCTTCGTTTTTATCAACGCCTGTGCCTTCATCGACGCCTTGTGCGATATCAACAGATTGGCTGTGCAATTTTACGTCCACATCAACTGTCTTGTAGCTAAAGCCTTCTTGGTCGTAGCCGATTTTTTTGATTGCGTCGCGTGCGGCTTGCTCGATTTTTTCTTTTGTAACGCTTTCGGGGCCGCGTGTTTCACCTGCGATGACGACGCTGTCTGTTGTTACCAGTGTTTCACATGCAACGCGAGAATATGGGTCAGCTTCTAAGTAAAGGTCTAGTATTGTGTCAGATATACGGTCACAGATTTTGTCAGGGTGTCCTTCTGATACCGACTCACTGGTGAAGATATAATCTTTTAGATCCTGATTTTGATCTGCTTGTGGTGATTGTTGCATTGCTTGTCCTGAATACGGCATCTTGGTGCCCCTTATGTTATATAAAGTTAGTATTTTTCGTGAAAAAGTACCCTAGACCAAAAAAAAGGCTTAGTTCAAGCCTTATATTTTTCTAATTAATCTTTTTGGTCATGGATTTTATGAATTTCAGAATATCTTTGCGGGCGCTTTCGTCTTCGATTGCATAATAGGCTTTCACCAAATTTATGGTTTCTCTTGAAGACATAATATCTTGCGGGAGCTTGGAGCTTTTTTTGCGAACTTCGCTGTCAAATTCTTCTTGGTCATTGTCTGACATTCCTTTGACAGCTGCTTTTTGTGGCTGTGTTTCGATGCCATTATAGAAGTAGTCAATATTAACCTCTAAAATTTTACTAAAGGAAAATAAGCGGCTCGCACTTACACGGTTTGCGCCACGTTCATATTTTTGAACTTGTTGGAATGTCACGCCAACGGCGTCGGCTAGTTTTTCTTGGCTTATGCCCAGCAATGTACGACGAGCTTTAAGTTGTTTGCCGACGTGTTTATCAATGTTGTCGGCGATGCCCTTCGTTTTTCTTTGCTGTGCCATATTTCTTTAATTTCTGTTTGTTATGTGGAATTTCACTTTTACACCCGAATGCCTATGTATGCAATACATCTTAGGTATAGTCACTGTTTTTGTTTTAAATTTTCGTTTTAATAGCTAGGAGTTTATCGCGTTCAAGTATTCGTTACATCGACCCAGTCTATGATAGGTGGTTTTTATTATAATTACTACGGGGGGCGGATTTGGTTGAGAATAGTGCCGCCTGTTTGTAAGCCCAGGCTATCTTTGATTACACCTGTCGGTGAAATGATAGCACTGATGCCTGTGTTTGCGCTTCTTATGAGCACAGTCTGATTTTCAATTGCCCTGAATTGTGCTTGAACAAGATGTTGGTACGGGCCTGCAGAATTTCCGTACCATGCATCATTTGTGACATTAACAATTATACCAGTGTTTTTGTCATTCAGTTTTTGAAAGGTTTTATGCGGGAAAATAACTTCGTAGCAGATTAGCGGGAATATATTTAAAGTTTCATTTAATGTGAGCAGAGACGGATCTTCGCCTCTTTGGAACCCTTGAAAACCAACGATAGGGGCAATGTCAATGATTTCGGATAATGGCATATATTCGCCGAACGGAACCAAGTGAGACTTGTTATAGGTATTTATGATTTCACCAGCTTTATCAAATATCATAATGCTGTTGAAGTACTGATCTTTTTCTTTATATCTCAACGCTCCCGTTAATAGGTAAGTGTCTTGTTCAAGCAGGCTAAGAGTTTCTTTTATTTGTGATCTTGCCCAATCAGAATTTATGACGTTGTTCGCGATGGCGGTTTCGGGCCAAACAAAAAGAGTTGTGTTTTCTGTCTCTTGTTGCTGCAACTTTGTTGCTGCTTCTCGTGTTAGGTTCAGCAATTTCTGAAAATTCTCGCTTTGCTTTTCAGGCTTCCATTTCTCGCTTTGTTTTATGTTCGGTTGAATAATGGCGATGTTAATTTTTTTGTCGTCAGCACTGATTTTTTCAATTTTGCTTATGTGGTTTTGTCCGTAAATAAAAGCAGTTGTAAATGATCCTAATGCCCAGAAAATAATAACGAGTTTAGAAAGAGTTCCGGCTTTTTTGTTGGCCAAAAGTGCGGGGGTGATCGTCCAAGATATTGTTAAAAATGTGAGGAAGTAGATTGTAAAAATGTGTGCGGCATTGGCGATTGGTTTTATTTCAATCCAAGTGTAGCCGTACAAGTTCCACGGGAAGCCGGTAAATAAATGTCCTCTGCCCAGTTCAGCCACGAATAGCGTAATTGTAAAGCTAGTGTATTTTATGAGTGTGTGCCTCTTTTGGGATATCGTTTTATGCAGCGCGCACATAAGCGCAGTAAACGGGGAGAGGATTAGCGGTAGCCCACAAACCGCCAAGGGCCATGCCCAGCCATATGGATTTCCTTCAACTAACAGCGCATTCGCAACCCAAGACAGCCCAAATCCAAAATAACCAAGGCTGTAAGCGAAGCCTACAAGGGCGGCTTTTTTTGTGTTTGGCGCGCGATCAACAAGCACATAAAGGATGCTGAGTCCCAGAAAAAGCGTTGGCCACAAGTTATGGGGGGCCATTGCGTAAGATGATATAGCACCAAATGTGAATGATATTGCGATTTTAATCATGATCGATTTCATGATTTTTTTATACGCAATATTATTCGGCTGACATAGTGTTTTTATCGGGAATATTTCTGATGCACAGGCGATGGACGCGGCGTGGATCAGCCTCAAGCACTTCGAATTTTGCACCCGTCTCGTGGGTTAAAACTTCGCCACGCGCAGGAACACGGCCTGCCATAGAGAATACCAGACCGCCGAGCGTGTCATTTTCATCGCGTTCTTCTTCATTTAAGATTTCGCCGAACTGCTCTTCAAATTCCTCAAGGTCTACGCGCGCGTCAGCGATGATTGTCCCATCTGTTTGCGTGATGATCTCAGGGTGCTCGTCTGAAATATATTCGTCATCAATTTCACCGACAATATCTTCTATAACGTCGCCGATTGTTACGAGGCCGTCTATGCCGCCAAATTCATCGACGACAAGAACCATGTGTTTTTTTGTTGTTCTCATTTCCATCAGAAGGTCAAGAATGTGCATGGATGGCGATATGATTGGTACGTCACGAACAAGTTTTTGTATATTAATGGTTTGATTTTGTGCCAGCGTTGCCATTATGTCTTTCACATGTAGCGTTCCGATAACATGGTCAAGGGTGTCTTTGTAAACGGGCAGCCGGCTGTACTGGCGTTCACTGAAAAGCTTCAGGAGTTCTTTTTCTTCGATTTCCTCATTGATTGCTACAATGTCAGCGCGCGGAACCATAACATCCGCTGCGGTAAGGTCACGTAGTTCCAAGATGTTGGAGATTAAATCTTTTTCGTGCTGCGAAATTGATTCTTCGAGAGAATCATCAACTTTGTCATCAATATACTCTTCGATTGTTTCCCGAAGCGTCGTATCGTTTTTTGGGTTTATGATGGCTTTTAGCTTCGAAAAGACGCCATCTTTTCTTCCTGTCTTTCTTTTCACATCATCCGCAACATTGGATGATGTGCTCGTACTCGGAGGCTCTTCGGCTTCTTGTGGTAAGTTTTGTGTCATCTTCAACATATTTCCTCGGTTATCATGCCATATATTTATTGATTTGAATAAGGATTTTTTACACCAAACTGATTCAGTATTTCGATTTCAGTAGATTCCATTTGATGCGCATCTTTTTCGTTAAGGTGATCGTAATGCAACAAATGCAAACAGCCATGAACAAGCATATGGGCGTAATGATCTGGTAGCTCTTTGTTTTGCTCTTCAGCTTCGCTACGAATTGTATCATATGATATAGCAATATCGCCAAGCATCAAAAACGGCGCATCCATCTCTTCAGGCTCTGTTTGGGGGAAAGACAGAACGTTGGTTGTTTTGTCTTTTTGGCGATATGTTTTATTGAGCATTTGTATACGCGCATCATTAGTCAGCAATATGCTCACTTCTAGTGTTTGCGCGCTGATTTTGTCACGTTTGAGTGTCTCTGAAATAATGTCGTGTGTCATTTTTTCAATGTTCTGAATTGCTGTGTTCCAGATTTCATCTTCGATTGCGATGTCGATCATGTAATCAGTTTGGTCATGAACGGGCATGGCTGCGTCACTTGTTGTGCTTATCATAGGCTTTGATAATTTTTCTTACCATCGGATTACGGATTACATCGTCTGCGTCGAATGTCATCATCCCGATCCCCTCAACGCCGCTTAAGACTTCGATTGCCTCATGCAAGCCTGATGTAACGTGCTTGGGTAAGTCCGTCTGGCTTGCATCACCCGTGATCACCATGCGGGAATTTTCGCCCATGCGGGTTAGGAACATTTTCATTTGCGAACATGTTGTGTTTTGCGCCTCGTCCAAGATAACAAACGCGTTGGCCAATGTTCGCCCCCGCATAAATGCGAGGGGGGCGATTTCAATTTCCCCAATCTCCATCTTTTTCATCAAGAAATCATGAGGAAGCATATCTTGTAGGGCGTCGTAGATTGGGCGCAAGTAAGGGTCGATCTTTTCTTTCATGTCACCCGGCAGGAAGCCAAGATTTTCACCGGCTTCGACGGCAGGACGGGTGAAGATGAGCTTTTCGATTTTGCCTTGCAGGTACATATCGATCGCCGCAGCAACCGAGATATAAGTTTTTCCTGTTCCCGCGGGGCCAAGGCCGAAGACGACATCGCAAGAATTTAGTAACTCTATATATTCACGCTGGTTTGGAGAGCGTGGGGCGATGAGTTTGTTTTTGGTTTTTATCGCATAGTTTTTATTTTCAACGTTTGCCGTGCTTTTTGACCCATTTTTCTTTTTATTTTTGTCATCTCCGGCATTTGCGAAACGAATTTCAGCATCAATGTCGGCGTGGGTTATGTTCATCAACTCTTTTTTATCGAGCTTATCGTAGAGGGAGCGCAATATTTTTTCTGCTGTCGCGGCATCATTTTTTGCTCCCGTCACGCGTATCACGTTCCCGCGATCAGAGATGTTTATATGTAGTTTTTTCTCAATATAAGAAAGATGATCATTATATTCGCCGTAAAGCGCAGGGAGGAGATCATTATTAGAGAATTCTAAAATTCGGTCGTTGCTCAATGCAGTTCTTTCGTCATTTTCAACAATGTTATTTTAACAGAAAAAATCTTAAAAACCCATGAAATTATGCGGCTTCGTCGTCTATTAACACAATTTCACCTGTCAGGGAGTTATCAAATGCGTTGGTTATTTTCACATCAATGATGTTACCGATCAGACGTTCATTACCCTGAACATAGACGGACTGGAAGAAGGGGCTACGACCGCTCAATTGGCCGGGTTTTTTGCCTTTACGGTCGAACAAAATGGGTAAAACCTGTCCTTCGCATGTTTTGTTGAAAGCTGCCTGTTGTTCATTGATGAGTGTTTGAAACTCTTTTAGGCGTTGTGACGCAATATGGTCCGGCACAAGCGCGGCCTGAAGGTTTGCAGCAGGTGTTCCCGGGCGTGCGCTGTATTTAAACGAATAGCATGACGCATAGCCGACATCGCGCGCGAGCTGCATCGTATCTTCGTGGTCTTGCTCTGTTTCACCAGGGAAGCCGATGATAAAATCAGATGAAAACGCGATGTCGGGGCGTTTTTTGCGCAATCTAGCAATGATGTCGCGATATAAATCCGCGTCATGTTTGCGGTTCATGGCTTCCAAAATACGATCAGAGCCACTTTGCACAGGCAAGTGCAGGAACGGCATGAGTTTTTCGATTGCGCCGTGTGCATCAATTAGGTCGTCGCTCATATCGCGTGGGTGCGATGTTGAATAACGAATGCGCTCTAAACCCTTGATTTCCGCGATGGCGTTTATCAGGTCTGCGAGGCTCCATGTTTTTCCGTCGGGGCCTGTGCCGTGATAGGCGTTTACATTTTGACCGAGAAGGATGATTTCCAGCGCGCCTTGGTCAACGAGGCGATGCGCTTCATCTATGATTTCCTGAGCGGTACGTGAATATTCCGCGCCGCGTGTGTAAGGCACAACGCAGAATGTGCAGAATTTGTCGCAGCCTTCCTGAATGGAGAGGTACGCGCTTGCGCCCTCAATCGTATGTTGGTCAGGCAGGAAGTCGAATTTTGAGACGGTGGGGAATTCGGTATTTACAACACGATCGTCGCCAGTTGCTTTTAAAACCATTTCAGGCAGTTCGTGATAGGTTTGCGGGCCGAAGACCATATCAACATAAGGGGCGCGTTCTAAAATAAAATCACCTTCGGCTTGTGCCACGCAGCCCGCCACAGCGATGAGCATTTTTTCGCCTTTGGCTTCTTTTGCGTCTTTGTGCGGGCGCAAGCGTCCTAATTCGGAAAAGACTTTATCTGTAGCCTTTTCACGAATATGACAGGTGTTGAGAATCATCATGTCCGCATCATCTGGCGTATCAACAGGGGCGTAGTTCAAGGATGACAGAATATCCGCCATGCGGTTGCTGTCATAAACATTCATCTGGCAGCCCCATGTTTTTATGTAGAGCTTTTTCTTTTGTGCAGTTGTTTGTGTTTGTGCCGTCATTATCTTGCCCGTTTCGCTTTTCTGCATTAGTTTAGTTGCCTATAAATCACAAAAACGATGTTGAAATCAAGTATTTTGGCGCATTACAGAGGTCATTCTTTATGAAGAAAACAATACTAGCCCTGCAGCCTTTATTACCAGCAGAGATGGCGCTTTTGGAAGAACGTTATGAAGTTTTGCGTTTGTGGGAGAGTCGATCACCTGAGGAGCTTATTCAAAGCCATGCAGGTGATATTCAGGCGATATTATCGACATATAATGGTGGTGGCGTTAGTAAAAGTCTTATGAAGGCGTTGCCTAATCTTGAGATAATTGCGCAGTTTGGTGTTGGTTTTGACAACATTGATATTGAAGCAGCGGAGGAAAAGGGCGTTGCTGTTACGAACACACCTGACGTGCTCACTGATGATACGGCTGATGTTGCGCTTTATCTTCTGCTGAATGTTGCGCGACGGGCAGTCGAAGCGGATATGTTTGTGCGTGTCGGGCGCTGGCAGAATGGTGCGTTTCCGTTATCGACATCTGTATCGGGCAAGCGCGTTGGCATTGTTGGGCTTGGGCAAATCGGTAAGGCCATTGCGCAACGTATTTCTGCCTTTAATACTGAGGTTTCATATTTTGGGCGTAGCAAGAAAGACGTGCCTTATACCTATTACGATGACTTGGAGAAGTTAGCACACGATTCGGACTTTTTGGTGCTCGCTTGCGCAGGTGGGCCGGAGACGGAAAATCTTATCAACGCAAAGATTTTAGATGCGCTCGGGCCGAAAGGGTATCTGATCAATATTGCGCGGGGCAGTGTTGTTAATGAGGAAGATTTGTTGATAGCACTTAGAAATCAAACAATTGCAGGGGCGGGATTGGATGTGTTCGCCGATGAGCCGAATGTGCCTGAGGCCATGATTAAGATGGATAACGTGGTTCTTTCGCCGCATGCCGGTTCTGCAACAGTTGAAACACGCAGCAAAATGGGGCATCTTGTATTGGATAATTTGGATGCGCATTTTTCAGGCCGTGCTTTGCTAACGCCAGTCACGGCTTCTGCGTAATATAATTCGGGATATGACATTTATGAAAATTTTTGCACTCGCTTTTACTTTTGTTTTTACCTTTACATTTCACATTACTGATTCTCACGCGGCAAAGAGCTGTTACAGCAAGCAAGAAGCCGAAGCGGAGCAGGGTATTCGCATTTTGAACGAGCTAATGGTAATAGGCTTGAATTGCGCGCACATGGCGGATGCGAATGGTAACAATCTTTATGTTGAACATCAGAAATTCACGACGAAGCATGCTAATTTGTTTCAACAATATGAAAAGATTCTTTTGAACAATTTAAAGCAGAGCGGTGCAGATGATCCCGAAGCGTCTTTTCACACATTGAGTACAGGGTTTGCGAATAAGATTTCGAATGACGTCGCAACGATGCGCCCTGATATTTTCTGCCGCACGTATTCTTCCAGAATTGAAAAAGCCGCTGTTATGAACACGGAAATGATAAGGCGTTGGGCGGCAACTCCGTTCAAAACGCACCCTGTGTCCAAGCCTGTTTGCAGTGAGTGAACATACAAATAACCATAAAGGATTTTCATGAGCATTGATGAGCAACTAAACAACGCGTTTAAACCCATAGCAGATGCTGTATCCAGCGTTGTTTTTTATGCCATCCCTTTATATGACGGTGTTGAAATACAGCTTATTTTGATCTGGCTGTTTTCTGTCGCTCTGTTCTTAACGGTTTATCTTGGTTTTATAAATTTGCGTTATCTGGGGCATGCTTTTTCTCTTGTGTTCAAAAAAGAGGAAGAAGGCAGCCAAGAAGACGGGCAGATATCTAAATTCCAAGCATTAATGACATCTTTATCGGGGTCGGTTGGCCTTGGAAACATTAGTGGCGTTGCCATCGCGATATCGCTAGGCGGGCCAGGGGCGATGTTCTGGATGATTGTCATGGCGTTTTTCGGGATGAGCTCTAAATTTTCTGAGGTCATGTTGGCCGTGAAATATCGTGTCAGGCCTGATCCGGATGATCCGTCGCAAATTTCAGGCGGGCCGATGCATTATCTAAAAGTCTGTTTTGAAAAGCGTGGTATGCCCAAGCTGGGCAGCTTTATGGCAGGTTTTTTTGCGTTATGTTGTGTTTTTGGTGCAATTGGCGGTGGTAACATGTATCAGGCTAATCAGGCTTATGAGCAGTTTGAGTTGGCTTCTGCGCAGATTGCAGATGGAGGAGATGTAAACATTGTTGCCCGCAATGCGTGGATGTTTGGCCTTATCTTGGCCGGCTTGGTCGGTGTCGTTATTCTCGGCGGTATTAAATCAATCGCAAATGTTGCATCAAAACTTGTCCCTGTGATGGGGGGCGTTTATGTTCTTGCGGGATTAATTGTCATTGGTATGCATATTGGGTCTCTTCCTTCAGCTGTTCAAACGATTGTTACAAGTGCGTTTGCGCCTGAAGCGCAATATGGCGGACTGATCGGGGCATTGATACAGGGGATGCGTCGGGCTTTCTTCTCTAATGAATCAGGATTAGGCTCCTCTGCGATTGTTCATAGTACAGCGCAAACGAACAGCCATGTTTCACAAGGATTTGTCGCGATGATCGGGCCGTTTATTGATACGGTTTTGATTTGTTCAGTTACTGCGCTTGTGATTGTGATTACAGGGGAGTATCTGAATTATGGTGATGGCATACAGGGTATTGCCCTGACGTCCTCGGCTTTTGAGTCTGTTCTTCCGGGATTTCAGTATATTTTGACTTTAACTGTATTCTTGTTTGCGTTCTCAACAATTATTACGTGGTCATATTACGGATCAAAAAGCATCGCGTTCTTCTTTGGTGAGAAGAGTGGGGTGGAGACTATATTCAAAGTGTTCTTTTGTTTTTGTGTCGTGGTTGGTGCAACGGCAAATTTAGAGAATATGATTAGCTTTACTGATGCGGCGATATTCTCTTTGGCTATTCCCAACATTGTTGCACTTTATATGTTTGCACCTGAGATTAAGAGGGATGTGCAAGAGTATATTGCCAATCTAAAAGCAGAAAAATTAAAGCAAGCGTCGTAATATTTACAATTTATAAAACTCTATTGATTACACTGCGTGTTCGTCCCATAATGTGGGCGGTAACGGGTTCATTAATAACGAGGTTCAACCGTGCAAGGTCCTAGCGCAATTGTAAATACAAAATTCTGCCAAGGCATTTCCGATATTTCAGACAGTTATTCAGGCTTCATTATTGATCAATGGGGCGTACTTCATGATGGTGTCAAAGTTTTTGACGGAGTTGTCGATTGTTTAAAGCAGCTTAAAGAACGTCAGAAGTTCGTGATTATTTTATCAAATTCGGGCAAGCGTGCAGAGCCTAATCAAGAGCGTATGGAAGAGTTTGGTATACCGCCCGACCTGTATGATTTGATTGTGACATCAGGTGAGTTCACTTGGCAGGGCTTGAATTCACAAACTGAAGGATACTTTCAAAATATCGGTAAACGTTGTTTTGTTATTAGCCGTGGTGGTGACCGTTCCATTATTGAAGGATTGGACGTTGAGTTGGTAGATGAGCCGAAAGACGCTGATTTTATGATTATCAGCGGTGCTGACTCTCCCAGTAAGACATTAGAAGAATATGAGCCCGTTTTGAAACAGGCGGCGCGTTATAAATTGAAGGCCATATGTGCCAACCCTGACAGCCTTGGGGTTATGGGCGGTAAAAACATTATGGGGCCGGGCACACTTGCGGCGCGCTACAAGGATTTTGGCGGTATCGTTCATTATGTTGGGAAGCCGCATCAGCCAATTTTTCAACATTGTATCAAAGTGCTACAGCAGCAGCAGATTTATCCCGGGCAAACGGTTATGATTGGTGACACTATGGCGCATGACATCTTAGGCGGTACCCTTGTTAACATCGATACATGTTTGGTCAAGCGTGGTATTCACTCATCAGTGTTTAAGAATTGCGAGACGCCTGCGGAAGTTGATAAGACACTCGATATTCTTATTCGGCAGTATAATGGTATCAGGCCAAAATATTTGGTTGATGATTTTGAATGGGGTAAAGCGTTGCCGGATCGCAAACATAAAAAGAGAGAGCCTAAGCGCGCCGCTCATTAGGTTTTAAGCACTTTAGCTCTCTTCTATTCCTTCTGAATCTTCGATTTTATCTTGCTGTGTTCTAATTTCGTTATGCAGGAAATCTTCTACAACATTCGACTTAAGCAATACTGTCATTGCAGCCTTGATTTCCGGGATCGCGTCTTCTGTAACTTTGTCGCCGAGAGCGATTAATTCTTCTGCCTTCTCAAATTCTAAAAGACCGATATGCCCGATGGGTGGTTTAACATGAACATCAGGCGGCTCACCTGCAAGGCGCGACCGTGTTAGGCGATCTTGCATGATTCCTAAGCCTGAGACCATGACGCCAAAGAGGCTTGGATTATTTTCTTCACGGCGGAACAAGCGACGTGTTATTGCAGACTTTTTGAAGGGGGCTTGTTGCTCGTCGGGAACGTCGTTTTTATCGAACATATCAAAGCCCGCGATTGTTTGGTAAGACTGTCCGGGCTTTGCGGCCTTACCAATTAAGTCTGTGTTCAAATCTACTGCGATTGTCATGCGTGCCCCTAGTGCTTGACATGGTGAGATAGGGCACGGATTGACCAGCGCGCCGTCAACGAGGTGACGATCATCAATTTTCACGGGCGGGAAAACTCCGGGCAGAGCAAACGATGCGGTCATTGCTTCCGTGATCGGGCCACGCCTTAACCATACTTCATGCCCTGTCGTTAAGTCAGTGGCAATACAGATCATGGGCTGTGTCAACTCTTCAATGTTCATATCACCGAAATGTGCATCTAGCACGTCTTTCAGTTTTTTACCGCCGACAAGGCCCGCGCTTCTTACGCGAAAGTCCAGATATGAAAGAATTTTGAATCGGTTTAGGCTACGTGTCCATTCTTCGAATTCGTCTAGTTTTCCTGATAAATAACAGCCACCAACGACTGAGCCTATTGATGTGCCTGCAACAAGGCTGGGGTAGATATTGTGCCGATTTAGGGCTCTTAACACACCGATATGTGCAAAACCCCGTGCCATACCTCCACCGAGGGCGAGTGCTAAGCCCGGTTGACCATTTTGAACGCTAAAAACCAAATTAAACTCTTTCCTGTTATTTTAAAGCACTTATACTCAATAGGCATTGCTTTGGAATCACAGATTACTTTAATCTCTTTTCAGTTCGTATTATAGCATGAAAATTATGATGATTTAGTTACCAACAGGGGGTTCATCTGAAACTTAAATCTAAAAAAGTTAAAAAAGACCGGCCCATAAAAGAGGTTCTCTCCTCGTCGTTAATCAGACGGCTGTTAAGTGAAAATGTATATGCCTACCGTTTCCAGCTGGCCTTTGCTGTGTTTTTCATGATTTTGGCTGCTGCGATGACGGCCTTTATTGCTGCGCTCATGCAGCCTGTTTTGGATGATGTTCTTTATTCCAAAAATGCGGATATGATTGCGCCTGTCGCGGTTGCGTTGGCACTGACCTTTGGTGTGCGCGGTATTTGCACGTACACGCATACGGTTATGATGGAACGTGTCGGCCATCATGTTGTTGCAGATATCCAATCTCGACTTTTTGAGCATTTCATGTCGCTTGATATGGCTTTTTTTCACGCGAACCCAAGCGGAACGTTACTGTCCCGTGTTGTTAATGATGTCGGTGTTATACGCGGCATGATTACGACTTGCATGACAGGTATGGGGAAAAGCTTGTTTACCCTCATCTTCCTTATTGGCGTTATGCTTTACCAAGATTGGAAGTTAGCGGTTGCCGCCTTTTTTGTATTCCCCGTGCTTTCGGGCTTTGTTATTTATATTGGCAGGCGCTTAAGAAAACTTTCCAAGTCTATTCAAGCTGAGTTGGGTTCACTTTCAAACTTGCTTTCTCAAACATTTCAAGGAATGCGCTTGGTCCGTGCGTATCGCATGGAGGAGCAGGAGGTCAAAAAAACGACGTCGGCAATACATACGGTTCGTGATTTGAATGTGAAGTCCTCTCTTGTTTCCAGCCTTTCTACACCTTTTAACGAGATTATTGTCGGTATTATTTTTGCGATGATCATTGCCTATGGCGGTTACGAGGTGATTGCGGGGCGTACATCTCCCGGGCACTTGGCATCGTTCATTGCAGCGTTCAGTTTGGCGTATGAACCTATGAAGAAGCTCGCGCGCCTTAATAATACGCTGCAGATCGGGTTGGGGGCGTGTGAACGTGTTTATAGCGTGATGGATATGCAGGCTGAAATTGCGGATGCCAAGGATGCTAAGGAATTAAAGTGTCTCACACCTGATATCAGTTTTGATTGCGTTGATTTCACATATGAGGGCGCTGATTTGAGGGCTCTCCATGATGTTAGTTTTACGGCTAAATCGGGTGAGGTTACTGCGCTTGTTGGTCCATCGGGTGGAGGGAAAAGCACAATTATGAACCTTATTCCGCGATTTTATGACGTGAATCAGGGGGCTGTGAAAATTGACGGAAAAGATATTCGTGATGTAACGCAATCCTCTTTGCGTGGGCATATCGCTCTGGTTTCTCAGGATATTACGATTTTCAATGATACTGTCTTCGAAAATATCCGTTACGGTAGCCCTGATGCACCAGCAGAGTCCGTTTACGATGCTGCGCGTCAAGCGGCGGCGCATGATTTTATTGAAGATTTGGACGAGGGGTATGAAACTACCGTTGGTGAGCAGGGCGTTAAATTATCGGGCGGGCAGAAGCAGCGCATCTCAATTGCGCGTGCCATTTTGCGTGATGCGCCGATTCTGCTCCTCGATGAAGCGACGTCAGCGCTCGATAATGAGTCGGAAAAACTGGTTCAAGATGCTCTGAAACGCTTAGAAAAGGGGCGAACAACACTGGTGATCGCACACCGTCTCACAACGGTTCAGCAGGCGGATCAGATCCTGGTTTTGAACCAAGGGGCCATTCAAGAACGCGGTAGACACGATGAGTTGCTGAAGCAAGACGGCCTCTATGCCACAATGTATCAAACAGGGATGAAAGAATAGGGAGGCGTTATTTTTTCAAAAAATTCGGTTTTATTCTCTCTGTTGTTTGTTTCATTTGCCTATGTGGCAATGTGTGCGCATGTTTATCGTATACAAAATGATCTTTTATATACGCCTATTCTAAGAGCTAATAATTCAGAAGTTTTAACGGCGTTCGGTATGGAGCCTGTTACGGTTTCCACGGAAGACAATATTGTTTTAACGGGATGGTGGTTGCCGCCAACATCACAAGGTAAGGTTATCGTTTATTTTCACGGGAACGGGCAGACTGTGACGAGCTCTTATCATGGTATTGGCAGCTTTGCGAAAGAACAAGGGTATGGGCTTCTTATGGCTGAATATAGAGGATTCGCAGGGCATGACGGTGATGTAAACGAAGCGCACCTGTACAATGATGCCGATCTTTATATGCAATGGCTTACAAAAGAGAAGGCATATCAATCAGAGGATTTAATCATCGCCGGCGGTTCTTTGGGCACTGCAATGGCCACGCGTACAGCACGTAAATATAACCCCTATGCCGTTATTTTATTCGCGCCTTTTTCTTCCATCTTAGACCTTGCTAAAGATGTATATTGGTACTTGCCTGTTTCTTTTCTTCTCACAGAGAGGTTTCGAAGCGATCTTGATATTCAAAATGTTTATGCTCCGCTTTTGATTCTGCACGGTAAAGAAGATGTTATTGTACCTGAGAGGTATGCGCGTACGTTGTATGAGCTCTCTGCCAGTCGAAGAAAAGAGTTTATAGTATTGGACGGTGCGAAACATGAGGGGGTGTTTTCTTTTGGCGCGAGTGAGCGTATGGAAACATTTTTGTCGGGGCTGAATCAATGAGAGTTCAAACTTTAAAGAAAAAAATTATGAATATTTTACTGTTTTTAGTTTTACTTTATCTGGGCGTTTTGGCTGCGCTGTACATCATGCAAAGAAGCATAATCTATTATCCTGATCGTTCGCGACCCGCAGATGTTGCGGGTGTTGAACGTGTAAGCGTAAGAACGAGCGATGATTTAACCTTAGAGGGGTTTTATTTGCCACCGAGTAGCGCTGATAAGCCTGTAATTGTTTTTTTTCACGGTAATGCAGGGCATTACGGTCACCGGTTGTTTAAGGCTTCAATTTTGAATGGGAGTGGCTACGGTGTGTTACTTGCGGAATATCGCGGGTACGGGGGTAACCCGGGGACGATTAGTGAAGACGGGTTTTACAGGGATGGTCGCGCTTTTATCGATTGGCTTCAAGGGGAGCGCGGTGTTTCTTCTGATCAGCTTGTGCTTTACGGCGAATCTATCGGATCAGGCACTGCGACACAAATGGCAATTGAATATGATATTGCTGCGCTCGTTTTAGAAGTGCCTTTTTCCAGCCTTTATGATGTTGCCAAACGGCAGTATTTCTTTTTGCCTGTCAAATATTTACTGAAAGATAAATTTTTTAATGATCGTAAAATACGCAGAGTTAATGCGCCTCTGCTCATTGTCTATTCAGAGGGGGATCGTATAATTCCTGCGCATTCTACGTTAAAACTTTACGATGCGGCGGTCGCACCTAAAAACATAAAGAATTTTCCACAGGCCAATCATAATGATTTATACGTTCATGGCGCCGCGGCGTTTATTCTCGATTTTATTGCTGGTGTGAGTGAAGAGAAAGCTGATACTAATAAATAAAGAGTTTTTTCGTATTTTCATTTGCAGAAGGAGTTAATCATGCCCTGCCATACCGCAATTTCAGATGTGAAAGTTACGGCTAAGCCTGAAGATCACGTTCAGGATGTTCTTGATGCTATCAGGCAAGCAGGAGCTACTCTTGCTGCGATTATAGATGATGACGGCACTTTGATTGGTGTTTTTTCTTATAAAACCTTATTAGGCAGCCTGATCCCTGTGTCTGTTGCAATGGCGAACGGCGTACAGTTAGATGTGCGTGTTACCGCCGCGCCCGGCGTAGCCAAAAGGTTAAGTAACGTAAAAATGCATCCTGTTTCAGAAGTTATGAACAGAAAGCCTATTACGGTTCAGCTCGATACGCCTATTTGGGAGGGGGTCAGCCTTTTGACGCGTCATGGGGGGCCGCTTTG
>CAZPMH010000017.1:0-54109 GCA_964587815.1 uncultured Micavibrio sp. | reverse complement strand
TTGATCCAGTGTTCTCTAAGGTAGATGAGCAGAAGCTTGAGAACGGTCCGATTGAGTTTACGCGCTCGATTGAGTTTGACTTTGGTGAAGATGGCGGCGGCATGGCGATGGCGAACGGCCAGTTCATGGCGAAGCTGACTGAGGACAGTGACGGAACAGATCAGCTGACCTCTAACGGCGTTGATGTTGATGTTGATGTTGTTGACGGTGTTTATGTCGGTACGGCCGGCGAGACAGTCGTGTTCACCTTGAGCATTGAAGCGGACGGGACCTATACCTATACGCAGTTTGCGCCGGTTGACCACCCTGATGCGGGAACGGATGTGATCTGGACACGCTTTGGTGTGAAGGTTGTTGATGCGGATGGCGATATCTCTGAGACATTTATCGGTCTGGACATCTTTGATGATGTTCCTGTTGCCCTAAATGACAGTAACCTTGTTGTTGATGGTGAAGCGGATGGCTTTGTTCTTGATAATGACGGAGAATCTGCGGATGTATCAAATCAGGTTGTTCAGGTCATGTTCGGTGATGAGATGATTGATGTTCCTGCGATCAAAGAAGATGGCTGTGCGGATGATGTCTCTATCGATGGAGAGTTTGGTACGCTGACGATCAATGCGTTTGGTGAGTATAATTACGAGCAAAATGACGATGCGTTCGGTAACACTTATAGCTTTTCCAAGGATAACCCAAGTGGTGGCGATAAGGCCGGTGATATCAAGAATGTTACGACAAGTTTTGATGAGACAGATAATAGTTTCAGCTTCAGCGTAACAGTGGCAGATACTGCGTATGGCAAAACGTCTAACGGATTTACGCTTGCGATCAATGGCGGGCCTAACCCGAAAGGACATGAAGGTGAAATGGCATTGTTGTATTTCGATGCGACCGATCCAAACAATCCAGTGATCAGTGCTTATTCCTACAATGGTAAGAATGCGCAGACGAGCTATATCGACGGTTCAGGCGATGCAGGTGTTCAAGACCCTGATCGTATCGTGAATTCTATTGCGAACTCTGAGATTTTCTCATCTATCTCTGTCACGACGGATGAGCACGGATGTCATACTTTCAGCTTTGATATGGATGCGACTTCGATCATTGATCATGACCCGCAATATGGGCCGGAAGGTGAGTGGACAGGTGTTGCATTCGGTGAGAATGTCGGTATCTGGCTGCATCCTGTTCTGAACATGGAGACATCATATAATCTTGATGAGCAGAGTGATGAATATGGCTTCTTGACGCAATATTCTGCCGGTAAGCAAAGCTGGTACGATGTTTCGAACAAGGAAACCGATGTCACAAGCGAGCCATTCGGTAAAGACGTATTTAAGTATACGGTTGCTGATGCAGATGGTGATACCAGTGTTGCAACGCTAAGCATTGTGTCCATCAACGAAGACGCGCAGAGCGAAGCATTCCAGTTTGAGCCTTCTCAAGATGGTGTATTCGTTGGGACTGATGGTGATGATGTTATCATTGGCACAGACGAAGCGGACACATTCTATGCTGCTGGCGGAAATGACGTTCTTTATGGCGGCGGCGGCGCAGATGTGTTCTTGTTCGAAGCAATTAGTGAGGGCGCCGATACGATTACTGACTTTGAAGTCGGGGCTGATCATCTTGATCTGTCACAGTTGATCGAAGATCATGATGGCCTTGGCGAAGACATCGAAGCCTTTGTGATTGCAACGGAACAAGACGGTGACACAGTTGTCTCGTTTGATGCGACCGGAGAGTATGGTAATAACGGTTCGACCGAATTGGCTGTGCTGGATGGTGTTACATCTGTAGAAGTTGTGGATTTAGTTAAAACAGACACAGACGCGCTTGTTTAGAGCGTCTGTATTTGCAAAAATCAAAGGTATTATTAGTATTTTATATTTAGTGCCTTTGAGTTTTTGTTTTTATTTATGAGTATGTACCAGGCGTAGTTTAGGTATTTTTCATAAAAATATTGATTTATGTGATGATTTGGTTCATACGTATTTCAAACTGTATAAATGGGTAAAATTGAGTGAGAGGCTTGAACGATAATGTTAAGTAATAATTTGCGTAAGTTTTTTTTAGTGGGCGCGGTGTCTGTCACGCTTGTAGCGGGTGGTTTAGCGCAAGCGCAAGATCAGAAAGACGCACATCAAATTTTAACGCTGGAAGATGCTTTGGCTGTTGGTATTGCGACCAACCCTGAATATGGCGTTGTTGCCGCAAGCCGCAGAGCAACGGATGAAGAATTAAACCAAGGTGAGGCTTTGTTCCTTCCGTCTGTCGATTTGGATGGGCGTATTGGTTACGAATATAGCCGAGACCCGAATACGCGCGATGAATTGGGCGATGATAACGATAATGAACTGTTGGCGCGTGAGATCGGTGTGACGATTACGCAGTTATTGTTTGACGGTTATGAGTCTTATTACGAAGTGAAAAGACAGCAGGCGCGTGTTAAGTCCGCTGCTGATCGTGTTCGTGAAACAGCTGAATTGGTCGGGCTTTCAATTGTTGAGGCGTATTTAGAGGTTTTGCGCCAAAGGCAGCTTCTTGATATTGCAGAATTTAACGTGCGTGAGCACAGATCTATTATGGGTCAGATTCAAGATGGTATTCGTGCCGGTCGTCAAACACAAGCTGATGGTGAGCAGATTAATTCTCGCTTGGCGTCTGCGTTGGCAACGGAAGCAAGTACGCGCGAGGCTCTTCGCTTTGCTGAAGCTGAATATAAGCGTGAAGTTGGAGACCTGCCCGGTAATATCAAAATGCCTTTGCCTCCTTATGAAGCTTTGGAGAGTGATGTAGAGCAAGAAGTTTTGGTTTCTTTGGCGCATTCTCCAACACTTGATATCTTTACATCAGACATTGAAGTGGCCTATGCGGAAGCGCGCGGTACGCGTTCAACACAGTATCCGCAGATTGACCTTCAGTTGAATGGTCGTACAGGTAACGATTTGGGCGGTAATGAGGGGAGTGATACCAGTGCATCTGCATTGTTGGTTATGAACTGGAATCTTTACCGTGGTGGTGCGGACATCGCACGTGCGCGTGAATTTAACCATCGTCACCAAGAATCGAAAGAAGCACGTACGGAAGCAGCCAGAACATTGGAAAATGATGTGCGTCAGACATGGGCGAGCATGGTTGCAGCAGGTGAGCGTGCGGCACGTTTTTCAGAGCAGGCGGCCGCGAACAGCAAGGTTGTAACAGCATATAAAGACCAGTTCGGTCTTAACCGTCGTACATTGCTTGATGTTTTGGATTCGCAAAACGAATTGTTCGTTTCGCGCAGTGACACTGTTAATGCTGAGTTCCTTGAGTTATTTGCGGTTTATCGACTGCTTGCCTTGAAAGGTGAATTGTTGCCGACACTGGGTTTGGAATACCCGCGCGAAAGCAAAGTTGCATCGGATGAGAAATGGTCTTACGAGCAAAGGCAAGACGCACGATAGCCCTTATAAGCCCTTTATAATTTTAAGGTTTCTATAAGTGGATAATAAAAAAGATAAAGCTTCTTCTCCGAAAGGAAAGAAGGCACGGTCAGGCCCTCCCGCTGCGGAGGGCGTTTCTGTTGACCCCAATCCGCATTCTGTTGCGTCTCCTGTTGCAGGTGGTGGTCAGGATTCCGTTGAAACAAAAGAGCGTTCTGCGGACGGTTGGCCGTTGCAGGCTGACCGTTTGGCAATCAGAAGCCCGTTGATTGAGTGTTTGCGGATTATGGCGGGGCATTACGGGCGACGCGTGAGCGCGGCGTCTTTAACGGCGGGTTTGCCTATTTCTGCGCAGGGCATTACACCTGCGCTGTTTGTGCGTGCGGCGGAGCGTGCGGATCTGCAGGCCAAACTTGTTGAGCGCAGCCTTGATGCGCTTGCGATTGCGCCGAATTTGCCTTGTGTGTTGGCGTTGGAACATGGTCAGGCTTGTATTGTTTGGGCTGTGGAGCAAGATCAGGATGAGCAAAAGGATGGTGAAGAGGATGCGGGAAGTATCCGTTTTGTCGTTCAGTTTTCTGAAACGCCTGATGAAAAAAGCCCGATGACATTAGAATCATTGCAGGCTATTTATACTGGCTATGCTTTCTTTATTCGTCCCGTCGCGCGTAGTGATGATCGGGCGGGGCCTGCGGCGATTGACACAGGGCGTGATTGGTTCTGGGCAACATTTTGGAAGAACCGTACGCTCTATACCGAAGTTGTTATCGCTGCGTTGATGATTAACTTTTTTGGGCTGGCGAGCTCGATTTTTATCATGAATGTCTATGATCGCGTGGTGCCGAACAGTGCGTTTGATACGCTTTACGCGCTGTCGTTCGGTATTGTGGTTGTGTTTTTGTTTGACTTTTTCCTGCGGAATTTGCGCGCGCATTTTCTGGATCATGCAGGGCGGCGCGCGGATGTGAAAATTTCGGCGATGTTGTTTGAGCAGATTATGGGCATGACGATGACGGCAAGGCCGCCAAGTGCCGGTGTTCTGGCCAGCAATATGAAAGAATTTGAGACGCTTCGTGATTTCTTTACATCGGCGACGATGGTTGCGATTATTGACCTTCCTTTCGTCTTTATCTTTATCGGTGTAATTGCGCTGATCGGTGGCCCGATTGCGTTTGTCCCGCTCGCTGCAATTCCGCTGATTGTCGGTATGGGGCTTTATTTGCAAAAGCCGCTGAGCAAGGTGATTAAAGAATCACTGCATGAAAGTGCGATGAAAAACGCTCTGTTGTTTGAGACCATTATCGGGCTGGAAACCATTAAGGTGCAGGCCGCAGAAGGCAATACACAGCGCAATTGGGAGGAATTGACGGAGAAGGCATCGCGCACATCTGTTCGCACGCGTCAATTGTCTGCTTTTGCACAAAACTGGGCGGTGTTTATTCAGCAATTGGCCAGTGTCGGTATTGTTTTTGTCGGTGTTCATCTGATCAGTAGCGGTGATGTTTCGATGGGAGCGTTGATTGCGTGCGTGATTTTGTCAGGCCGCATTATGGCGCCTTTGGCGCAAGTTGCAGGGCTTATGACTCGGCTTAATCAGTCGCGCGAAGCCTTAAACCAGCTGGATGATTTAATGAAGAGGCCGGTTGAGCGTCCGTTAGATAAGACATTCGTATCATTGGATAATATTCATGGAAAGGTTGAGTTCCGAGACGTTGTGTTTAGCTATCCCGGGCAAACGACGCCGTCACTTAACGGTGTTAGCTTTGAAATTAAACCGGGGGAGCGCGTTGGTATTATCGGTGCGGTTGGTTCCGGAAAGACGACGTTGGAACGTTTGTTAATTAATCTTTATGAGCCGTCATCGGGGGCCGTTCTTTTAGATGGGACAGATGTGCGACAGATTAATCCCGGTGATTTGCGCCGTAATGTCGGTGCGGTTCAGCAAAGCCCGCAGCTGTTTTTCGGTTCAGTGCGCGATAACATTACGATGGGGCATGAAATGGCGCCTGATCGTGCCGTTTTGAGAGCGGCTGAGCTTTCAGGTGTGATGGAATTTTTGAAAGATTCACCCGCGGGGCTGGATACACAAGTCGGGGAGCGTGGTGATGCCCTATCAGGCGGGCAAAGGCAGGCGGTCGCGATTGCGCGCGCTTTGCTGTATGATCCGCCCATTTTGGTTTTAGATGAACCGACCGCATCAATGGATCCCGCATCTGAGAATCGTTTGAAGAAACGCCTTGATGTGTTGTGCAAAGACAAGACCACAATTTTGATTACGCATAAGGGGGCGATGCTTGGGCTGGTTGATAAATTGATCCTGCTTGATCGCGGACGTATTGTTGCTTTTGGCCCAAAGGATGAGGTTATTCGCAAATTACAGGCGCGCGAATATGGTACAGCTGCGGAGAAAACGAATGTCTGATGAGGAAAAAGCAGATAAGGGCGTTCCGATCGGTGCCATCAAAATGGCAAGCGCGGAGGATATGAAAGGACAGCCGCAGGTGCAAACGGGGAGCGTTTTGCCCGATGCGGATAAAAATCAAGGGTGGTCAGAAGAAAGTGCAGGGGAGTTTCGTGCGCGGGCGATTTCGTTTTTTGATGCGGATGATCAATTGCCGCTGTCGAAGCATTTTCTTCTAGTCACGATCACCTTGTTTTTCGTGTTTTTCATCATTTGGGCTAATTTTTCGATGTTGGATGAGGTGACGCGCGGCGAGGGCAAGATTATTCCTTCCACTGACGTGCAGGCCTTGCAAAGCCTTGATCCCGGTATTGCAGAAGAATTTCTGGTGCAAGAGGGTGATGTTGTTGAGCCCGGGCAGGTTCTTGTTCGGCTTCGTAATATTGAGGCTTCGTCCGATTTGGAGGCCAACCGCGTTCGGTTTTTGGGTTTGCAGGCGTCGATCGCGCGATTACAGGCTGAGGCTGAAAATCGCGAGGCTGTAGAGTTCCCTCAAGAGGTTCGTGATCAGGCGCCACAAAGTGTTGCGGAAGAATTAAACGTGTTTCGAGCCAATCGCGTTCAGCTTCAGGGGCAAACGAAGGTTTTGGAAGAGCAGTTAAAGCAGCGTGAACAGGAGCTGGATGAATTGACCACGCGCATTAATGACCTTCAAGGCGTTATTCGATTGCAACGTCAGGAACGCGCGATGATTGCGCCACTGGTTGCGCGTGGGTCTGCGCCGCGGATGGAATTACTACAGCTTGACCGTGCGTTGAAGGAGCGCCAAACAGAATTGAACGGTTTGAAGACGAGTGAGCCGCGTATTCTTTCGGCGATTGAAGAGGCCAAAGCAAGATTAGCGGAAGTGAAGCAAGCTGCAGCTGCAGAAGCGCAGGAGGATTTAGCGTCACGTTTGGTTGAATTGAATGAGATACGCGAGCGGCTCAGTGGCTTGCAGGAGCGCAAAGTCAGGCGCGAGATTCGTTCGCCTGTTGCGGGTGTTGTGCAAGAGCTGACCATGAATACGGTTGGTGGCGTTGTACGTGCGGGTGAGGATTTGATCAAAATTGTGCCGAAGGATGATCAGTTGATTGTTGAGGCACGGGTTCAGCCCTCAGATCGCGCTTTTATCTATCCGGGTCAGCAGGCAGTTGTTAAATTAACGGCCTATGATTTTTCAATTTATGGCGGTTTGCGTGGAGAGTTGATTTCAATCTCTGCGGATACGATTGAGGATGATCAGGGGAACAGTTTTTACCGCGTTCGACTTCGCACTTATGATAAGGAACTGAAGCGTAAAGGCGAGATTTTGCCGATTATTCCGGGGATGGTTGCCAGTGTTGATATTCTGACCGGGCAGAAAAGTGTGATGCAGTATTTACTCAAGCCGTTTATCAAGACGCTTGATAATGCGATGAATGAACGGTGATGTATGTGGGTGTTGACCGATTTTATGTGTCAACCCATTCTTTGGCTTTTTCTAAATCTTCCTGATTGAAGAAGCGTACTTCACCTTTTTGTGCGCCCTTTTTTATTTGTCGCCTGAAAACTTCCGTCTCCGGTGGGTTGACCAGTGCAATTTTGGAAAAATCACCCGAGAGCTTAACGAATGTTTCCATATCTTCGCGGGCCGCTTCAGGTTCCCATCCTTTGAAACTTTCAAAATGAATTAACAGCCTAAACTCACCGTGTTTGTCGATGATTTCGTGAACGCGGGGCAGAAAGTTTTCCTTATACCCTTTGACTGTGATGGGTTTCGTGACCTTGATATAAAGCGTTTTATCTGAACATCCCGGCATAACTTCATTGAATAATTCAGTGTCGTTTTGATTTGTTGATGTCATGATTTTTACCTTAATTTTATGGTTATACTGACCTAAAAATATGATTTATTTATCCATAATTACATACGCTTTTCTAAATGAAAATGAAAAAATTTATATATTTCATATATTTAGCTTCTCTAATTTAGGCTTTTTAATTTTTGCGTTGAGCAATTTTATTGTTCTTAAATGTTGATTTTACATACGTCTAAGGCTTGAAAAACGTTCCGTAATAGGCTTTGTAGTATGTGAGATTAACTATTTTTATTTAAGGATTTTTTACATGAGTGCCCCGATGGTTAAAATTACTATGCCAGATGACTCCGTTCGTGAATATGGGGCGGGTGTTACGGGACTAGATATTGCGAATGACATTTCAAAGTCTTTGGCGAAGGCGTCGATTGCTATCAAATTGGATGGTGAGTTGAGTGATTTATCTTTGCCGATCAATGATGATGTTTCAATTGAGATCGTGAAGCGTGAACATGAAGATGCACTGGAGATGATCAGGCATGACGCGGCGCATGTGATGGCGGAGGCTGTTCAGAATTTATATCCCGGAACGCAGGTGACGATTGGCCCTGCGATTGAAAACGGATTCTATTACGATTTTGCGCGCAATGAACCGTTTTCGACAGATGATCTGGATGCGATTGAAAAGGAAATGCGTAAAATCGTTGAGCGTAATGCGGCGTTTGAGCGCGAAGTTTGGGATCGCGATGAGGCGATTAAATATTTCAAAGATAAAGGCGAGATGTATAAGGCCGAGCTGATTGAAGATTTGCCTGAAGATGAGCAGATTAAAATCTATCGCCAGGGGGATTGGCTTGATTTGTGTCGCGGGCCGCATATGCCGAGCACGAAGCACGTTGGCACAGCGTTTAAATTGTTGAAGGTTGCGGGTGCATATTGGCGCGGGGACTCCAATAATGCGATGCTGACACGGATTTACGGCACGGCGTGGCGCAATGATAAGGAATTAAACGCTTATCTTCATCAATTGGAGGAGGCAGAGAAGCGCGACCACCGCAAATTGGGCGCGGAGATGGATTTGTTTCACTTCCAGCCCGAAGCGCAAGGGTCATGCTTTTGGCATCCGAAAGGCTTTACAATTTACAACCAGCTTGAGGGCTATATCCGCCGCCGCCTGAACAATGTTGGGTATCAGGAGATTAAGACGCCGCAATTGATCGATAATAAATTGTGGGAGGCATCAGGCCATTGGGGGAAATATCGGGAGAATATGTTTGTTGTGCCTGATGAAATTCCATCCGGGGATGATGAAGGCCCTGTTTTGAGTGACGAGGCGTTTGATAAATTGATGGCGCTGAAGCCTATGAATTGTCCTGCACATGTTCAGGTGTTTAATCAGGGGATTAAATCCTATCGAGACTTGCCGTTGCGTTTAGCAGAGTTTGGCTGTTGTCATCGTAACGAGGCACATGGCGCGCTGCACGGTTTGATGCGCGTTCGACAAATGACTCAGGATGATGCGCATATTTTCTGCCGTGAAGACCAGATTATGTCAGAATCAATGGCGTTTTGTGATCTTGTGAAGACAGTTTATGACGATTTAGGCTTTGATGATGTGCGTGTTGTTCTTGCGCTTCGACCTGAGATGCGTGCGGGATCAGACGAGATTTGGGATCGTGCGGAAGAGGGCTTGCGTGAGGCGTTACGCGCGGCCGGATTAGAGTTTGAAGAGGAAGAGGGCGAGGGCGCATTTTACGGACCGAAGGTCGAGTATCACATTCGTGACGCGATCGGGCGGAGCTGGCAATGCGGAACGCTACAGCTCGATTTTGTTTTGCCTGAGCGCCTTGATGCCTCTTACGTAGGCCAAGATGGTGAGAAGCACCGCCCCGTTATGCTTCACCGTGCGATTTTGGGCACGTTGGAGCGGTTCATCGGCATTATGGTGGAAAGCTATGCGGGTAAGTTGCCTCTATGGCTCTCACCCGTGCAGTGTGTTGTTGCAACGATTACAGGCAAGGCGGATGATTATGCGGCTTCTGTTCATCAGGCGCTATTGGATGCGGGTATCCGCGCCGAGTTGGATGTGCGGAATGAGAAAATCAATTATAAAGTGCGTGAGCATTCGGTGAAGAAGGTGCCTGCGTTGTTTGTGGTTGGCGCACGCGAAGCGGAAGAAAGCACGATTGCGATTCGCCGCTTGGGATCAAAGGCGCAGAGTGTGGTCAGCCTTGATGAAGCGATTTCCAGCTTGAAAGAAGAAGCGCAGCCGCCGTTTTAATTTCTTAGATGGTCTTAAAGTTTACATGCCCGGGGCGTCGTCGTTTGGCGGCTGGTAGAGTGCCGTGCCGAAACGGTCGTCGCTTTCCAAATCCCAGACTTGTGTTTTGTGGGGCGGGTCTTTCTGGATTTGTGCGATCAGGCTTTCTCTCATGCTTTCCCTGATGTCGGTGAATTCTAGCCCTACGGATGATGTACTTTGGGTTACGCCGAGTAGGGGCAGCGGCATTTCCTGAATTGTCAGAAATACGTCGGGCGTGTCGCGGGTTGTGAAATCATCAATAATACGGCCGTTGGTGACCATTTTGATGAAGTAATCTTTTTCGCGCGCCTGATCATAGGTTTGCCGCAGTTCATCTTCGGGTGTTTTTACAGATGTGCCGTGAAAGCCGTTTAATTTGACTTCTCTTTGTCTGGCAAGCGCTAAGGCTTGATCAAATTCAGGAATAGCCGCCGGCAAGCCGATGCGTTCGTGCCCGTATATATTACGGCGTTCATCTGTGTATGTATCATAAGGGCCGCGCAGGAAAACCATTTCGGCAATGGCGGCGTGCGCTTCGTCTTCGATTGTGCCGTTGACGCGATTAATGAGGATGTGCATTAAATCATGCATGTCTTCTCGGTCATCAGCAATCGCGCCCGTACCGAAACCATTCTGCCTGCGATATGCGGTGATGGCATCACTTACCGTTTGGTTCATATCGAAACCGTTTCTTTCGAAAACCTCAATAGCGTGTTCCAGAGATTCTTCGTTTCGCAGTTGGCCGAGTACGATTTTATCTTTGTAATCCATAGCTTACTTTACCAAATAAAATACATGCGGCGAAAGCATTTTAAATGTGCTTGCAGAGAGGCGAAAACACGCTTATTAATGACTTTCTAAACAATTTTATGATAGTTTATTTTTGTATGAAACAATTAAGGAGACAATACAATTTCTAGACCACAAAGACCTATGCGTTCGAATAAAGATGACGGACCACGTCGTAATGAAGATATAACAGCCAAAGAGGTGCGTCTTGTTGATGCCGAAGGCGAGATGGTAGGCGTTGTTCCTTTGGAAGAAGCGTTAAAAACAGCGGCAGAGTTCGGTTTAGATTTGGTTGAAGTGTCCCCCAATGCCAGCCCGCCTGTGTGTAAAGTGCTTGATTACGGTAAGTATAAGTACGAGCAGCAAAAGAAGGCGAATGAAGCACGCAAGAAGCAAAAGACGGCTGATCTTAAAGAGGTTAAGATGAGCCCACGCATTGAAAAGAACGACTATGACGTGAAAATGCGTAATGCACGTCGTTTCCTTGAAGATGGTAACAAGGTCAAAATCACGATGCGGTTCCGTGGACGTGAGATGGCGCACCAAGACATCGGGCGTGATCTTTATGATCAAATGAAGGAAGAGTTGGCCGAGATTTCGAATGTTGAATTGCAGCCTAAATTTGAAGGGCGGCAGATGATTATGATTTTGGGGCCGCGCTCTTAAGTTATTCAGACATTTTCTATTTTTAAGTGCTGTGATTCATTGCTTTCACTCTTTCCTCTATCGTATTGTAGGGCTTGATTAATTGTCTTTAATCGCTTAATACTGCGTTAGTTTCCATAGTTTAAGTCACTTTAAAAATGGTGTGAGTGGTATGCTTTTTGATGCGATTGCAATTGTTATTGTCCTTATTTCTATCATGGTTGCGATTTTCCGCGGCCTCATCCGCGAAGTTTTAACGCTTTTCGGCATGTTTGGCGGTGCTTTGGCGGCCTTTATTGGTGGGCCACTCGTCATTCCGACGATGAACGGCTTATTGGGTGTGGAAGAGGGAACGGAGCCCGAGGTTTTTATGGGCATCATTCCATATGATATTCTTGCCGTTGTCTTGGCATATCTTAGCGTTTTTCTTGTATTCCTGATTTTGTTATCGATACTTAGCCATTTCTTATCTTCTGCGGTTAAAAATCTTGGCCTTGGCGCGGTTGATCGCTCGCTTGGGGCTTTGTTTGGTATTGCGCGCGGCCTTTTGGTTCTTGGATTGCTTTATCTGCCTGTTTACTTTGTCGTTGAGAAAGAGAATGTGGAGCAGTGGGGGTGGGTTTCCGGAAGCCAGACACATGGTTACGTGGTTCAAATTTCTGAGATTATTATTGGCTATATTCCCTATATTGACACGCAGGACGAAGGTGAGGTTGATGGTGATGATTTGACCGATATCGGTAAAAAGGTCATGGATATGGATCTGCTTAAAAATGAGGGTGAGCAGGACGGTAACGAGCTGGATGAGCCGCCCCCAATAAGTGAGCCGAACATGGATGGTTATACTGAGGAATTCCGTGATGGTATGGATAAGCTGATGGAGCAGGTTCAGCCGCCGTCACCGTCATATAACGAATAAAATTAGGTTTACCGATTTTTGAAAGATTGAAAGGAAGCGGTTGCGCTTCCTTTTCTGTTTTAGGCTTCGCCTGCTAAGTCGAGGTTCTGTTCGTCTTCGTTTATGATATTATTTTTGAGCGCGTCGCTTCTGCTTGCTTTTAGCTTTTCGAAATAGATGTCATCAACATCGCCCGTGATATAGTTGCCGTCAAAAACTGAGCAATCGAAACGTCTGCTGCCTTCTTGGTCATCGCTTGGTGTGACTGCGCGCACAAGATCGGGTAAGTCTTGATAAATCAGCCAGTCGGCGCCGATATCGTCTTGAATGTCTTTTGCCGTTTTCTCATTGGCGATCAGTTCTGATTTGACGGCCATGTCGATGCCGTAGACATTGGGGTAGCGTATGGGCGGGGCTGCGGATGCGAAATAGACATTCTTTGCGCCCGCTTCGCGCGCCATTGTAATGATTTTACGACATGTTGTGCCGCGCACGATGGAGTCGTCAACCAAAAGGACGTTCTTGTCTTGAAATTCGAGAGATATCGGGTTCAGTTTCTGTTTTACTGATTTTTCGCGTTCCGCCTGGCCGGGCATGATGAATGTGCGGCCGATATACCGGTTCTTAACAAACCCTTCGCGGAATTTTATTCCGATTGTATGCGCCAGTTCCATAGCCGCCGGTCGGCTAGATTCAGGAATTGGGATGACAACGTCTATGTCGTGGTCAGGGCGTTCACGTAGTATTTTATGCCCGAGATATTCGCCCATTCTTACGCGCGCCTTGTAAACGGAGCTGCCGTCGATGACAGAGTCCGGTCGTGCGAAATAAACATGTTCAAAAATACACGGGGTGTGCGGTTGCTCCTCAGCGCAAATTTTATTATGAAACGTCCCGTTTTTATCAATAAAGATGACTTCGCCGGGCTTTACGTCTCTTTCGATTTTAAATCCGAGTGTATCGAGTGCGACGCTTTCAGACGCAATCATATATTCCGTATTCCCATTTTTATCTAAGCGCGTGCCGTAGATTAACGGGCGAATTCCATTTGGATCACGGAAGGCCAGCATGCCGTGGCCTGAAACCATCGCAATGACGGTGAAGGCGCCTTTACAGCGTTTATAAACATTTGTGATCGCTTTAAAAATGCCGTCATGGTCAAGTTTGGGTTGCTTTAAGGATTGTAATTCATGGGCAATGATATTGAGAAGGACTTCTGAGTCTGAGTTCGTGTTTATGTGGCGCAGATCCGTTTTGAACAAATCATTGCTGAGCTGTTCGTGGTTGGTCAGGTTTCCGTTATGAACAAGTGTGATGCCGTAAGGTGAGTTCACGTAGAAGGGTTGCGATTCTGCTGCGCTGGATGTGCCCGCGGTGGGGTAGCGTAGATGGCCCATGCCGCTGTTGCCCCGCAGGTACATCATATGGTTTTGTGTGAAAATATCACGCACCATGCCGTTGTTTTTTCTGAGGTAGAATCGGCCGTTATCTTCTGTAACGATGCCTGCGGCGTCTTGGCCGCGATGTTGGAGGACGGTCATCGCATCGTAGAGATCGTGTGAGACCGGCTTATTCGCAGAGATACCAACTATTCCGCACATATATTATGCTGCCTTTTTGGTTGTTGAAGTTTTCTTTTCCTTCGCAGGTTTCAGCGGTTCGTGCATCTCTAACCTGCGGGTCGGGAACGGGATTGTGATGCCTGCTTTGTCCAAGGCTTCTTTAACGGTTTTATGTGTTTCGACTTTTAAATTCCATGCATCTGAGGTTTTTGACCATATACGCAGCGTAATATCAACTGAGGATTCATTTAGATTTGTGACCATAATTTGCGGCTCTTTGCCGGACGTCTTGGAAATACGGTCGTCTTTAGATATGGCTTTTTCTATGGTCTTGAATGCTTTTTCAATGTCATCATCGTAGCTGATGCCGAAAACAAGATCTTGGCGTCGTGTAAGATTGCGTGAGAAGTTTTGGATATCGGCGTTCCAAAGTTTGCTGTTTGGAACAAAGATATAGATATTTTCAGCCGTGGACAGCTCCGTTGCGAAGAGACCGAGTGATTTCACTGTCCCGCTGATTGAGCCCGATGTGATGAAATCTCCGACATTAAAAGGGCGCAGAATTAGTAGCATAACGCCTGAGGCGACATTACTTAAAGTTCCTTGCAGAGCCAAGCCGATTGCAAGGCCTGCGGCACCGAGGACGGCGAGAAGGCTTGCCGTTTCCATGCCGAACTGCTGAAGAATTGTGACGATCGACAGAACAAAAATAGCGTATTTTGCAAGGCCGCCGAGAAATGTCTTTAACGTTCCATCAAGTTTTTTGATTTTTTTAATGGTTGTCTGCGCGTAGTTTCCCAAAACCCAGCCGGCGATTAGAATCAGAACACCGATGACAAGGTTTGTGCCGATTATAACCAGTGTATCCATATGTCTAATCTCTCAATCGTTTTGGTAAGGAGTTTTTTGTTTTTCGCTTATGTTTGAGGTACACTTGAATATGTAGCTTAGTTTTCTGTAATTCGCAAGTATGGTTGTCGGCTTATCGTGACAGATGAACGTGAGTTGATCGTTTAAACAATGTAGTGAGATTTATACTGCTGTAAAATTGAATATTTCAGATAAAAGAAGAGGCGCATATGTTTTCAAAAGAAGAAATTAAACAAAGTTTGTTGGGGTGCCTTGAAGTTTTTCTCTTTATGCCAAAGGGGGTTGAGCGTTTTGCCGCTGACAAGCAATCTGCGATACGCTCTCTCATTATTCCGGCGGTTCTTTTGCCGCTTGTCATGATTATTTTTGTGATGCAATCAAGCGGTTATGCTTGGGAATTATTGGTTAGCGTTCATTTTGTTCGTATTTTACTCTCATTTGTTTTGTCTTTTGCGGCGATCTATTTTTTCAGTAAACAGTTCGGGCGTGAGGAGCATTTTTTTAGGTTTCTAAACGTATCGAATTGGTCGAACATCCCCGGAATTCTAATGACGATGCCGATCATTGTCGGTTTGTGGATGGGGCATGATATGACGGTCTTCGAGACTTATGCTGTGTTTCTGACTTTGGTTTCCGTGTTGTATTGCGGTTTTGTTTTAACCTACTGTTTCCGTGTTCCATGGGAAATGGGTGGCTTCATCGCGATCGTTACCTTGGCGATCGATCAGAACTTATTTGATTTGGCAATTTATGTCAGAGACACTGTTGCCGTTTAAGTGGATATCGGTTTTGCTGCAGGCTCAGCGTCCTGTTGGTTCTTTGATGTCGATAGCAACAGAACGATAACACCCAGCACACCAGATAGTGTTGAGCCGCTCAATACACCGAGGCGTACGGCCGTTGCGTGTTGCAAGTCATCAAATGCCAGTGTTCCGATAAACAAGCTCATAGTGAAGCCAATACCCGTTAAACATGCCATGCCGTAGAATTGTTTCCAATTTACATGTTCGGGCAATGAACAGACTTTTAGCTTTGTAAAGATGAACGTGAAGCCCATAACGCCGATCTGTTTTCCTAAGAACAGGCCGAGCATAATGCCGAGCGTGACGGGGTGTAGGAAGCTTTCAGGCGTTAAGCCGCTAAGTGATACGCCCGCATTAGCAAAGGCGAAGATCGGAATTACGCCGAATGAGACCCAAGGGTGCAGACCGTGTTCCATCACGATCAGCGGCGATTTACCGTGCTTGTTTTTAATTCGCATGGGAATAATCAAGCCGAGTGCGACCCCCGCCAGTGTGGCGTGAACGCCTGATTTCAAAACGCAGACCCAGATAAATATTCCGATTACTGAGTATACACCGAGATTTGTTACGCCGCGTTTGTTGCAGATGAAGGCCGCGATAAGCCCTATGGCGGCCAAGGCGAGTGATATAATGTGAAGGTTTGAAGTGTAGAATAAGGCAATAATTATGATTGCTGCCAAGTCATCAATGATGGCAATTGCCACGAGGCAGACTTTTAATGACGCTGGAATGCGGTTACCAAGCAGCAGTAGGATACCGAGTGCAAAGGCAATATCTGTTGCGGCGGGAATCGCCCATCCTTTGAGTTCTTCGGGTGTGCTTAAGTTCAAAACTACGTAGAACAAAGCGGGGAATATAATTCCGCCTATTGCGGCAATGGCAGGTAATGTGATTTGTTCACGTTTTGATAAGTGTCCGTCCAGTATTTCGCGTTTAATTTCTAAGCCCACGACGAGGAAGAAAATTGCCATCAGGCCGTCGTTTATGAAATGAAGGAGGTGTTTGTGAATTTTCAGATTGCCGACTTCGATTGCGACGGGTACATCTTTAAAGGCAGCGTAAAACCCTGAGAATGCGGAATTTTCCATCAAAATTGCGAGTATGGCCGCCAAACATAATAATATCCCGGGCGCGGTTTCCATCGCGAAGAATTTCTTCAAAGGTTTTGTGATGATGTTTGTCATATTTTGCGCCAGAGTATTCTTATTTTATTTCCGTAGTTTTCTTCGATGACCTTAATATGCGAGCCGTGTGGTGGCAAGCGATGTTTGCCTAAAAATTTATTGTTTCTACATGACTTAAATATTGAAAAATCAAATAATTACAATGTGTTAATTATAAGGGTTTTTGCTTGCGCGTACGAGCAGCCTGATTGGGACGCTGGGGATATCAAAATCACGGCGCAAACCATTTGTAATGTAGCGACGATATGATGCCGGTAATTCCTTTGGGCGAGAGACCCATATTGCGAAAGTCGGGGGTCTCGTTTTAATTTGCGTTATATATTTCAGGCGATTATGTCGACCGGAAACTAAGGGGGCAGGGTTTTGGCTTTCCATGCGATCAAGCCAGCGGTTCAGTGCGCCTGTTCCGATGCGTTTGTTCCAGACCTCATATGTTTTGAGAGCCTTGTAAAACAACTTATCGATGTTTTTTGCGTTCTTGGCTGAGATTGTGGCAAATTCTATATTTTTTGACTGTGCTAATGTTGTAGACAGACGATATTTTATGTCTTCTAACCGTTCCGAGCGATCATTAACGGCGTCCCATTTATTGACGGCCAGCACGAGGGCGCGGCCTTCATTCAAAACATGCTCGGCAATTTGGATATCCTGTTTTTCGAAAGGCGTGTTTGCGTCAACGACCAGAATTACGATTTGTGCCAGCCTGATGGCGCGTAATGAGTCCTCGGCGGACATTTTTTCGATGTTATCGGTGATGCGTGACTTTTTTCGCAAACCCGCCGTATCAACGAGTTTGAAGTCCCGTTCTTGATAGGTCCAATCAACGGTGATTGCGTCTCTTGTGATGCCCGCTTCGGGGCCTGTCATAACGCGTTGCTCTTCTACTATAGCATTGAGGAGTGTTGATTTTCCGACGTTCGGGCGACCAACAATGGCGATTTTGATTGGCTTTTCGGGGTCGTCGTCTTCTTGTTCAAAGACGTAATCTTCCTGCCCTTCAATTTCGTCGAGTGCATCGAAGTTTATATGATCTGACGGCGTTGATTCTTGGATCTTTTCTTCTTTAGGGAAGTGTGGGGCGAGGCGGTCGTATAACTCGTCAAAACCGATATTGTGTTCTGCGGATAGTATAATCGGATCACCAAAGCCAAGGGCGTATGATTCCCCAATACCTGCCGCTGTTCTCTTGGTGTTTTCGCATTTATTTACGCCGAGCAGTACGGGCATTTTTTGTTTGCGTAAAAATGCAGCAAAGTGACGATCTGCCTCTGTTACGCCTTCGCGCCCGTCGATAACGAACAAAATGATGTTGGCTTGTTTTAATGCAGCCTCGGTTTGTTGACGCATGCGCCCCTGAATGGAATCGTCAAACGCTTCTTCTAAACCCGCCGTATCAATTAATATGAGTGGTTCACCGAACAGTTTGGCTTCGGTTTCGCGCCAATCACGTGTGACGCCGGGAGTGTCATCGACGATGGATAAGCGTTTGCCGCTGATTTTATTAAAAATCGTTGATTTTCCGACATTGGGTCTGCCGATAATTGCCAATCTGAGCATGGTTTTGTGCCTTATTTGCGGGTCATTTGAACCGTCATTGCATTTTGCGACAGTGATAGCACAGTTTTTTCTGCCTGACCAGATTTAGCGATAAGCCAGAAGGTCGCCTCTGTCGGAGACTGCGAATAACGTGTTTTGTGCGACAACCGGCTGGATTTGAATGTTTTGCCCCGTTTTCATTTTTTGGACAATTTTGCCGTTATGCGGATCAACTTTGATCATATAGCCGTGAGAGCCGGCCAAATAAACATGACCGGATGCCATGATCGGAGCGGTCCATTTAATCAGCTTTTCACGTTTTTTCTCATTCTGATATGTGTCTAATTGTGTGATCCAGAAGATTGAACCGTCAATTAAGCTGAGGGATATCAGTTGGTTGTCGTATGACAAGACATAGACGTGATTGCCTGTTACCCACGGGGTGTGCGCGCCGCCAATATCTCTTTGCCAGCGTCTGATGCCTGTGTTTTCGTCGATGGCGGCCATTTTCCCGCCGACTGATATGGCGATGACCACACCTTGGTCAATGACCGGCATTGCCTTAATGTCTGCCATGCTTTGCAGTCCGCCACCTAATTGACGGACGTTGGCGAGGTTGTCTGACCATGCGACAGAGCCGTTTTCGACGCGCAGAGCGGTGATTTCGCCTGATGAAAATGCTGCGATTACGACTTCGTTATTGGCTGCCGGGCTGCCCGCGCCAAGAAGGCCTGTCATTTCGTTAATGCCGCGATATTCCCACAGGCTTGTGCCGTCATCTGCGTTTAATGTTACCAGGCGGCTATCGACTGTAACGACGTAGACGCGACCGCCAAGCACGGTTGGTGCAGCGCGCGATGGTGAGGGAAGACGCTTTTTCCACTTTATGCTTCCGTTGCGCGGGCTTAGGGCGACGATTTCGTCATAGCCGGTCGTCACATATAACGTGTTGTTGGAAAATGATATCCCGCCGCTGATGACCTGTTCGTCTTCTGCTTTGTTTTCTAAGCTGGCTTTCCAGATAAGTTTACCGTTCGATGCGCTGAATGCGGATACTCTGGAATCTGTATCGAGCGTGTAGATGACGCCTTCTGCGACAATAGGTTGTGCCGTCAGGGGAAGTGCATCGGTGGAGCCGCGTCCGATGTCAGACCTCCAGAGTCTTTCTTGTGCACCGTTATTAAGGGTCAAGTTTTGCATCGAATGGTTTGGGTAGCCGCCTGCTTGTGGCCATGCTGTGTTATTCCAGGCTTCGGGGAGGCGGAATTTTTTACCTTCAGCAAGAGGCTTGTCAGCGGTTAGATTATTTTGCAATTCTAAAACGGAAATTCGCTCTCCTTCCATCGGCGGTTCGGGCTCTTTACCGTAAAAAGTTGAGCAGCCGCTAAGAAGGATTATGGTCGATACGGTCAGTGCCGTTTTTAAATTTAACATTCTGTATTTCCTGAATAAACTTATCTTTTTTCAAATGATGAGTGAATACGCAGTGGAGAGAGCTATATTTTTTCTTTCAGCTTATACAGCACGTCAAGGGACTGTGCCTTTTTCTGAATAGATTGAATGACGTTTGTGTCTTTCATGATAGCATCCAGATGTGTTCTCGCCTTTGTAAAGTCTTGTTTTTCGTTGGCCAGAATAAGGGCTGCTTCAAGATGCGCATGGAAAAGCCAAGGGTTTGTTTTTTGACCCAAAATGGTTTCAAAACGCGCCAATTTTTCATCAGCGGTCATGGCTTCGGACAGGTTTGTGTGCATATAAAACGCGGCGAACTTTATTGATTCGGGCGCATTATTGTCGTTTTCGATAGAGGCGTACAAATTGATAGCGGCCGTTTTGTCGTCATCTTTCGCCAAAAGGCCTGCGGCTTGAAATTTCGCGAGTGCGGCAAGAGTAGGGTCTAATTTTTCTGATACTGCAAGTAAGTCATCAGCTGTTCTGCTGTCTTCGACGACGGCGGACAAATAAAGCTCAGTTTGCTCATGCGCTTTCTTTTCCTTGTAATGATAATACCCTGCGTTTGCCGCGGTTCCGATAATAATCGCGGCGATTAAGCCAAGGAAAAAGCCGCCATATTGCTTCCATAATTTTTCAAGGCGCTCTTGTTTGAGTGCTTCGTCGACTTCTACTAACAAATCTGCCATTTTCTTACCTTCGTTTTTTACGCATTTTAAACGGATTTCTCGTTGAGGCCAGCCCTTTTTTGCCTATTTGCATGGTCCTTCACCAATTTGCACAATTTAATAAAAGTCTAGCCATTTTTCCACTTGATAGAGCAGCCCATTGAGGGTTTTTGTTCTTCGTTTGATATGTTTGTCATCACATTATAAAGTTCCGGCACTGTGTTTTCATCGGCGGGCTTGTTTGCTGCGCTGTCCAGACGGCCGCGATAGATGAGTTTGTTGTCCTTATCAAAACCAAAGAAATCAGGGGTGCAAATCGCATCATAGGCTTTTGCAATTTCTTGTGTTTCATCAATCAGATAGGGAAATGTGAAGTTATGTTTATTAGCGAAAACTTTCATATTTTCAAATGAATCTGCGGGGTAGTTTATCGTATCGTTCGCCATAATAGCCGCGCAGCCAATATTTTGGGCTTGTAATTGCTTTGCTGTTTCCGTGATACGATCAATTATTGCGATCACGTAGGGGCAGTGGTTGCAAATGAACATAATTAATGTTCCGTTTTCGCCTTTGATGTCCGAAAAGGTTTTGAAGGTGTCATCACAGTTCAGCAATTTGAAATCCGGTGCGATAAAGTTTTCTTGTTTTTCAGGCGTATGAAGCAAAACCATCGTAATCTTCCCTTTGTTTGTGTGATTTGATATACTTAAGGTTATGACATTTGAAGTAATTCATAATACCAAGTTTGTCCAGCCCGCGGGGTTTTCTGCCCATCAGTTTCGTAAACTCGATCAGCTTTACTGTAGGGCTGCGTCCGAAAAAACGCTGACCTATCGCACGGTGGATGTTGATTTTGATGCCGGCGTCGCGAGTTATATCTATTATAAGTCAGCATCACAGAGCCCGTATGTGCAGTTCTTGATTCGCAAAGTGGGGCCGCAGACGATGATGTTTGAAGTGTACCAAGAGGGGAGAGGGCGCGTGGCAAAAAGCGGCGTGTTCGATCGCGCTTACGATAAACTAAACGATATTATTCAAGCTCTGTCGGATGATGCATCCTAGTTTATGTTATTTTTCCTGTATGATTTTAGTGTTTTGGTTTATAACAAGCCTTAATAAAGCTATCTGATATTTAAAAATTTAGAGTTCAAGGTATGACCGTTTGTTTTCCCCGCCGATCTGTTCGCTTCTTTAGTTTATGCGTAATTGCAGGGTTGTTGCCCCTGTCTGCGCAGGCTGGCTATGAAAAGAATTACGTTGGGGATATGGGCACGCATGTGGCCGTTTATGAAGACACGTTGATCCATTTAGCGCGGAAATATGAAATAGGGTTTGTTGAAATTCGTGCGGCAAACCCGACGCTTGATCCTTGGATTCCGGGTGAGGGGGCAGAGGTTATTCTCCCTACGCGTCATTTATTGCCGGATGCTGATCGTGAAGGGATCGTGATTAACCTCCCTGAAATGCGTGTCTACGCTTATCTAAATGGTGATAAGGCGCCTTATACGTATCCGATTGGTATCGGGCGTGACGGGTTGGAAACGCCGCTCGGGAAAACAAAAGTAACACGCAAAAAGGATGGTCCGACATGGCGCCCGACAGCGCGCATGCGCAAAGAGGATCCGAAATTACCTGCTGTTGTGCCTCCGGGGCCTGATAATCCGCTCGGTACGCATGCGGTTTATCTGGGATGGCCGACTTATTTGATTCACGGCACGACGAAGCCCTATGGTATTGGCCGCCGCGTCAGTAGTGGCTGTATTCGTCTTTATCCAGAGCATATTAAGAAGTTTTTCCATCAGGTTCCCGTTGGTACGAAGGTTAATGTTATTGACCAGCCCGTGAAGGTTGCTTGGATTGAAAATGAGCTGTATCTGGAGGCGCATCCTGATGTAAACAATGTGACCAATATGGAATTAACCGGCGAAGTGCAGAAGCAGAAAATTAACGACGCCGATATGGATTTAATTATTGCGCGCGCAGGCCGCCATCATAAGCGTTTGAATTGGCCGAAGATCAGAAAAGCCCTGCGTGAACGCAACGGATACCCTGTGCGTATTGCGCGTTATTTTGAGCAGCAGGGGCGCAGTGATAAGCCAAGTTACAATGGTGAGCTTGTTTCTGATATGGAGCCTGCGGCAGGTATTATTGCGGTTCCTTCGCGTAAGCCTGCCCCTGTTAATACAGTTTCAACTGAGCCGGACTCTGTGATCGGCGGGCCCAGTAAGCCGCGTTATAACGGCAGTTTGTCACCCTCAGGTTTGTACTAATCTTTAAAGATATGCGAGAACAGCGTAGCCGAGAAATAAAGGCGGCGTAGCTATTGGTGCAATGTAGAAAAACGGGCGCCATCTTTTTGAAACAAAAAATATCGAAAAGCTGAAAAGTGCGCATACAGCCCACATCATCATAGGTACACCTATGAAAAGTCTTTGTATGTCATCTGCAGATATTGAGATTGATTGCGGATCAATCACATCATAGAGAAGAATCGCGTAGAATGTTCCGCTAACAATAGCCAAGCCTGTTAAATTGCAAAGAAGGAAAAGCAGAACGCGTTTTACTGAATTCATGGATGTGACCTAATTTATAAGACCCAAAATATTCGAAGTTTTGGAGCTACTATGTTTATTTCTAAGCTCCTAATATAATAAAAAGACCGTCGATGTGACAGTCTTTTTTAAAATTTAATAATTGTACAAAACAAAAATTATTTTGTTTGTGCGCGCTGGAATACTTTCTCAGCCGGCTTCACTTTTGTTGGTGTCGCTGCTTGAACAGGAACAGCAACCGGAGCAACAACAACAGGTGTTACTTCTGCTTTTTTCTGGTGCTGTGCAGTGCGCTCAAGGCCGTATGGTGGAAGAATATCTTTTTCGCCCATTGATGTTGTGTCACATGCTGAAAGAGCTAAAGTCGTTCCTGCTAGGCATAATGTTGCTACTAATTTTTTCATTTTGATTCCTTAATATATTAGTTAACTTTTTCCGTCTTTTCAGACGTTTACTATGTTCATCAAACTTGTTTTCGTACAATAGGTTCCATTTTTCAAGTGATTTTTGGTTTTTTTTGTTTCTTTGAAATAACATTTTCAATATAGATGCAAAAATGCAACACTTTGAAAAACAAGCGTTCGTTTGGTTTGTCGACTAATTATTTTCGTTGTTTCTGACGGCTACAAAGTATGCGTCAATGCCGTCTTTCATCGCGGTTGCCAGCTTTTTTCGATAGTCGGCGCGATTGAGAAGGCGCGCTTCTTGTTTGTTGGACATAAAGCCTGATTCGATCAGAACGGACGGGGTGTCGGGTGCTTTAAGCACAGCAAATCCGGCGTAGCGATGCGGGTTTCTTAATGTTCTGACTTTGTTTTTTTCCAATTTTTCAACCAAGGTGTTTGCGAAAAACTTGGACTGGTTTTGCGTGTCGTTCATGAGGAAGTCGCCCAAGATAAAGGCGACCTGTTCGTCTTCGATTTCAAAATCAACGCCTGCAATCATGTCAGATTGGTTTTCGCGTTCAGCGAGCTTCGCGGTTTGAGCGTCGGAGGCTTTTCTGGATAAAGTATAGACCGATGTGCCGCGCACGTCTGATTTATGAATGGAGTCGGCGTGGAGCGAGATAAATAAATCAGCTTGGTGGTCACGTGCGAATTGAATGCGATCTTTCAGGCGAATATAGAAATCTTTTTCGCGCGTCATTTTTACGTCATATCGGCCTGATGCCAGAAGCTGTCTTTTAAGCTCCTTACCCAAGGCGAGCACGACTGTTTTTTCATAGATTTTATTCGGGCCAAGCGCGCCGGGATCTTGGCCTCCATGACCAGGGTCAATAACGATGAGCGGCTTTCTGACTGCCCTTTGTGCTACGGCGTCTTTTTTAACATCAAAGGGGTTTTGTGATCGTGATTTGGGGCGTAATGCATTTGGCGGCGGTCTTGGGATGCCGTCTTTTTGCATCGCAACCTTATAATCAATATAGTCTGCAGGGTTTGGTTGTTCAGATGGTTTTTGGGTGTAGTTTTTCAGCACATCGTCAATAGGCTTTTTCTGACTCGATGCGACCCGATCTTGCACCTTTAATGCACCGAAGATTTTACTTTTTTGCTGTTCGAGTTCTTCGGGGGATACGACTTTATAGTCTATTGCAAGTCGTGATGTGTTTGTACCGTCTGCGGGCAGCAAGAAGGCGTTTTGTATCATGACTGCTTTTCTGAAATCAAAAACGATACGCGCTATACCCGGCATAAGGGGCCCTTGGCGAATGTCTTCGACTAAAGATAGGGGCGGGCGCTCGGGTTTGCCTGCGTTCCATTTGAAGTCGGGCAAGTCGATGGCGATTCGATAAGGTGATGACAATGCAAAAGCGCGGAAATTTGTGTCTTGTGTTTCACCAAGATCCAAAACCAGCCTGATGAAATTTTTATGTGTGCCAAAACGAACATCTTCAATCTCAAGCGCATGGGCATTGCTAGCGCAGAGCATGCAGAAAAATGCGATAGTGCATATTTGCCATTGTCGTAAATTTCTTAAGGTTTTGAATGTGCTCATCGTACGGTTGGATGCTGTTGATCTGGGTTTGACAATATTTCTTATATAGCATGAAGATGTGATGTTTTGAAAACAAAGCGGTGAAATTCCCTTTAAATATGTGTGTTAAGCATATGCCTGTTTCGGGTGTTTCCTTAAGATTTGGAATTCTTTCAGGCAGAGATAGCCGTCAGGGACGGCGACCACTATTTCCCTGCCTGAGGCGCGCAGAAGTTTTCCGTTTTCATGGCTGTGCTTTTCCTGCCAGCCGCTGAAATTGTAGACAGCCAATTTTTGTTGTTCGCCAAAGCGGTTTCGTATGGTCGCAAGGACGCCGAAACGACCGAAGGCGCGACCTTTCAGAAGCTGTTTTTCCAATTTATCATCCCAATTCAGGCCGCGGAAGGTCGCGCTTGGTTCGGGATAGGTTTTTGCGTCCGCTTGGTTTTGTGGTGTAGCGTTTTTCCAATACCGTTCTATATCGGCGATTACTTTTGATATTTCGTCCGGGCAATGTATGGCGATTTGTGAGGAAAGCGTTTCTATATCTGTCTTTTCGTCGGTTCTTATTGGCACTTTATGCAGGATGTCCCCTGCGTCGAATTCATCGGTTAATTTGTGCATCGTGAAACCAGCGGCGCTTGGGTTTTCCGCGATAACATAGGGCAGGGGCATGATGCCGCGCGCCTGGGGCAGAAGTGCGGGGTGTACGTTTATTCCATAGGTTTTTGCGCAATTTTCATATGGGATTTTGTACATATAGCCTGCAGCCAGAAAGAGCGTGACGCCTTTGTTTTTGAGGTTTTCAATGTCCTGACGCGTTGGCTTTGTTTCTGTGAGCGGGATTTTCTTTTGCGCCGCGAATGCTTTCATTTCCCGATTAAAAGAAAAGCGCTGATCACAGGGGAAAGTGAAAATCTGGATGAGTTCATGCCCGTCCGCGATCAAGCGAACGGCGATATCGAGAGAATAGTCGTAGCCGAAAAAGCAAAATTTCATAAAAGAGATTTTGCATGAATGTTTGTAGCGATATCAAGAGGTGTTTTCGTTTTTAGTCGTCAAAAGCATCGAGTAGGTCGTCAAAAAGATCATTCATTGTTTCAATGGTTTTGAGGTTTGCTTGATAAGACAGACTCGCGGTTTTGAGGGTGACGATATCCGTTACGAGGTCGCCTCCTTGGGCTTGTTCCTGAATGGAGAGGATGCCTTGTGGCGGGATTTGGGACGGAATTTGGCCGCCTGAAATGCTTGATACAGGGCTTAGCGCGGTGGAGGATGCGATACGCTGCGCACTGCGATTTATCTGCGCAGATGCGTTATTTAGGCCGGCAATTGCTGTATCAATAGCTTTTATCATGATTTTAAGATATCATCTTTCTGGTTAACATGTTATTTATATTAACAGAATTATGATTTGAATAAGGATTTAGAGTATGCGTTTTTTAAGTTTTTTCATCTGTCTTGCTGTTGCCGTTATTGGGTTTTCCGACGCGGGTTTTGCGCGCAAGGGCAATGGTTGGAGTCTGTTTCCCAAGAAAGTTAAAGAATTAGACTTTAAGCCTTACTTGAATGAGCAGCAAATCAGGCAACGTTCCTTATGGGATGGTGATGCATGGACACCTGAGGCGTGGATTAGAGATGCAGGCGATGAAAAGCGTGTTATGCGTGATTTCTACGAATATAAAATCGTCACCAATCAATATACGGATAATCGTAATATTCCTGTTTTAGAAGTTGGCGAGCCCTTTGTTCAGCTTTCCGGTGTTGATCAGCGTCGCGTTCTTGAATTTGTTGATTATGTTTTTCAAATTACGCCCGCGTCAGATAACGGCATGTTTTATGTTTATCTGAAGGGCGAGAAAAAAGAGCCGATGGGTTTATACAACCAGTATGGTTTCCAGAGCTACTAAAAACTTACGTTCATATTTTTTAATTTAAGTCTTTTAAAGATTGAGGAGTTGTCTTGTCTAATACACAGTCTGCTGAGAGTACACACGACCATGAGGATGCGTTAAAATCAGGGTGGGATTTGATTGAGGGTGAATCCTATCAGGAGGCTGTCGAGGTTTTTAAAGGCATTCTTGATATTGAGCCTGTGCATTCGGCCTATCATGGCCTTGGGCATGCTTATGTGCAGTTGGGTGATGTTTTACGCGCGGTTGCGGCTCTAACGCATGCGGTGCGCATGGATAAAACTGACCCTGTCGTTTTTGCCCTGTTGGGGGATGTTTATTCCATGCAGTCTCAAGGCCAGCCGGCGATTGAATGTTACGCGCAAGCGGTGGCGTATGATCCTGAAAATCACGATTATCGGCAAAAATTTATCGGCGCGGTATCAGGAAATGCTGTGAAGAAGCGCGTGAACCCGAATTTGCAGGGTATCGTTTTGATGTGTATGGAAGACGAGACGCTTGAATTAAAGCATCTGGGGGCGTTTTGGTTGAGCGTTGTTAGCAATGATCCTGCCTTTGGCCGTTATTATAATTTATCAAAACATAAGAAATATTCAGCCTTTAAAAAAGGGTTGGATGCGATGCCTGTTGATGGTTTGATTGACGCCTTTTTCCTGACAGGATTGGGGCAGTTTATTGTTCCTGATGCTGTTTTTGAACATTGGTTTGTTTATCTACGCCGTTATATTTTAGAGGCGCATGCAGAAGGGCGGTCTTTGTTTGCTGATCCCGAGGATATCGAGCTGATCACATGCGCGATGATGCGGTATGCGCATTTGACGGATTATATTTTTTCTGCGACAGAAGAAGAATTGAAAATCGTTGAAGAGCTGAAGAAAAAGATTACGTCTTCGAAAAAGCCTGCTTTGGCCGATGTTGCGCTTTATGGTTGTTACAGCTATTTGTCAGCGTTGCCGAATGCAGCTGATATTGCACGTGGCTTGCAGGGTGGTGATCATGTGTCTCAAATCCCCAAATCGCAAATTGAGGGCGCTTTAGCGCAGCGTGATCTTAAGGATAAAATCAAAGAGCTTGTTCCTGTTGAGAGCGGCGTTTCGAAAGACGTGCAAGATCAATATGAGGATTTCCCTTATCCGCGTTGGCGTGTGGCTGCGAAAAACCTTTTCAATGAAAAGATTGAAGCGCCTTTGAAGAAAAAAAGCGTTAAAATTCTGAATGCGGGCTGTGGTACAGGGCAGGAAGCTATTCAGTTGAGTTATGTATTTCCTGATGCGCAGATTACAGCGGTTGATTTGAGTAAGACGAGCTTGGCCTATGCGCAATATAAGGCGGATCAGTTGGGTATTAAAAATGTGACGTTCGCACAAGGTGATATTTTGAACCTTGGCCAACTGGATGAGACATTTGACTATATTACAAGCGCAGGCGTTCTACACCATATGAAAGAGCCTGAAAAAGGGTGGGAGATTTTGACTGATCTCTTAAAGCCAAACGGGCTTATGCGTATTGGCCTGTATAGCCGTGATGCACGTTGGGCGGTTAATCAGGCGCGGGCGCAGATTGAGAAGAAAAATATCGGCTCTGATGCTGGTTCTATTCGTGGTTTCCGCGACAGTTTGCAAGACCATGTGAAATTGAAAGCCGCGAAAAATATACGCCAGTTTTATGATTACTATGCGTTGCCTGAATGTCGTGATTTGCTTTTTCATGTACAAGAGCATCAATATGACCTGCTTGAGGTTAAGGCGATGCTAGAGCGGCTTGATTTGGAATTTTTGCAGTTCTATTTGCCGCGGCAGACGATTGATAAATATAAACGCCAGAACAAAGATGACGCTGATGCGGTTATGCTGGAAAAGTGGGCAGCATGGGAGCAGAAAAACCCTGATGCTTTTGTTGGTATGTATATATTCTGGTGCCAGAAGAAGGGTGATTAACCATGGCTGTTTCACTGTATGCAGGGCTTTTATCTTTTATTTATACGTTTCTTCTGTTCTTGGTTATTCGCGGGCGTATTAAGAACAGAATTAGCTTAGGCGAAGGTGAGGACTCGTATCTAAGGCCCTTCATTCGTGCGCATGCTAATTTTGTTGAAACCGTTCCTTTTGCTCTGTTTCTTATTTTTTTGGCGGAATATCAAGGCGTTAGTCTGTATGTTGTCCACGCATCGGGTTTGTTGCTTCTGATCGGGCGTATCTTGCACCCGGTAGGCATTTTAAAGCATAAGTATCGTGCCGGTAAGTTGCGCACCATCGGGATGGTGATGACTTTATGTGCGATCCTTTTGGCGGCTGTGAACTGTCTTATTGTTGGCTTTACGGCTGTGTTTCTGTAGGCACTTTGGTCGGCTGTATCTTTTTCTTCCGATTTTCCCGATATAAAATTACCATATTGCTGAAAATGATAACGATTGCGCCGATTACGGTTGTGATTTGCGGCTGTTTTTCCCAGAAGACATAGTCGAAAATAATTGTCCAGATGATCATGGTGTACATGATGGGGGCGATCAGGCTGGCTTCGGCAAGGCGAAAGCTCTGGGTTTTTGCCAGAAGGGAAAGGACGCCTGTCATGCCGAGGGCTACGATGATCCAGAAGGCATCAAGGGAGAAGCTGTTTGGTTTCACTTCAGCGAAGGGCCAGTGCAGAGCGGTTGTGATTGTGCCGAACAGGACGAAGTAAAACACTGTGGTTGTTGAGTTTTCTGTGCGCCCGATCCAGCGCAGGCAGATATCCACGCATCCAGCGAAAAACCCCCAGCCTAAGCCGACCGCGATGCCGAGCAGCGGGAGTGCATTTTCCGTTCCCATATTCGGAACGCTGACGATCAGAACGCCGCCAAATCCGCAGAGCACGGCTGCTAGACGATAGAGGCCGACAGGTTCTTTTAAAACGGGATAGGAGAGCAGCACCACGAAAAGCGGGGCGGTAAAGAGCAAAATCGTTGTTTCGGCCAAAGGCATAAGAGAGAGCGCCCATGCCCCTAAAACAATTCCGATTGTTCCGATTGTCCCGCGGAACAGATGCGCCCACGGGCGGTCGGTTTTTAATTTGATTAAATCTTTTGCAGCCCAAAGCCAGAGGAACATGACAATGAGTGAGAATAGGTTACGGAAAAACGTGACCTCGACGGGGCCGAAATATTCGGCGAGGAGCTTTGCGAACAGGCTCATGGATGCGAGCATGAACGCGTTGATCAGGGCGAACATTATGCCTAAAAAAGTGGTGTTTTTCAGCATTAGGTGCGCGCCTTTTCGTGTTTTTTATTCATATACTCTCGATAAAGGATATAGAGTTGGGCGGTCATGATAAACCCTGCGCCCGTGATGACGGCCGTGATATCCAAATCATATTTCCAGAAGAATATATCGAGGCCTGTATTCCAGATGATTGCAGAGTACGCAAAGGGCGTGACAAGCGCGGCGGGGCCGTATTTGTAGGCGTTGGAGAGGAAGACCTGGCCTAAGCCACCGCAAACGCCCATCAGCAGAAATATCCAGAGTTGGCTCGGGTCTATTGCCTTTGCGACCCAGGGGAGGAAGCACCCGGGAATAAGCGTCCCTGCGAGGATGAAATAAAAAGTTATTGTGGCTACGCGCTCTGTTTTAAGGCTGCGCAGGACGATGAACATAGAGGCGTGCAGGCATGCTGCGCAAAGGGCGAAGGCCAGCCCTAATGTGCTGATATCGCCGCTGGGTTGGGCGATGATAAGAACGCCTGTCATGCCGAACAGAACGGCGAGCCAGCGGTGAATGCCGACATGCTCTTTTAAAAATAGAAAGGCGAGCACGGGGGTGAGAATTGTTGATGTGAAAAAAATCACAGTTGCATATGACATCGGCAGCAGTGAGAGCGCGCCGAAAGTTACGATCAGGCTGAACCCGCCCATAACAGCGCGAAAGGCGACGAGCTTCGGCTTGTTGGTTTTGAATAGATGCGTTTTGCCGCTGAAATAAATGACGCAGAAAAGCGGAATTAAAATGATAATGTTACGGTAGAAAGCAATTTCGGCAACGTGGTGTGCGCTTGATAAATACTTCGCGCACGCCCCCATAATGCAGAACATGAGGTGCGCAGCAATGCAGCAGCCAATCGCAATAAAGATGCGATCTGCGTTTATATCAGGCAGAGTCTGTTCCTGTGTTGCCGCTTTTTCCATAGCCGTCACTTTTACCATTAAAAAAGCCCTCAGACGTTTGAGGGCTTTTACGAAATTTTATTTTCAAAATGCAGTTTCGTGCGAAACGCCCCTTAGTTCTTGTCTTTATCGACCAATTTGTTTGCACCGATCCATGGCATCATAGCGCGCAATTTCGCGCCCGTGTCTTCGATTGGGTGCTTTGCTTCGCGTTCACGAATTTCAACAAGACGGGTTAGGCCTTCTTTGTTGCCGCCCATGAAGTCTTGCACGAACTTGCCTGACTGGATGTCGGCCAAGATACGCTTCATTTCTTCCTTGGTTTCAGATGTAATGACGCGCGGGCCGGAAACATAGTCGCCGAATTCCGCTGTGTTGGAGATGGAGTAGCGCATATTTGCAAGGCCACCTTCATACATCAAATCAACGATTAGCTTTAATTCGTGTAGACATTCGAAGTAAGCCATTTCAGGTGGATAGCCCGCCTCAACCAATACTTCGTAGCCGGCCTTAACAAGTTCGGATGCGCCGCCGCAAAGAACTGCTTGCTCGCCGAACAGGTCGGTTTCGCATTCGTCTTTGAATGTTGTTTCGATGATGCCTGAGCGACCGCCACCAACGCCTGATGCGTATGACAGAGCCAAGTCTTTCGCGTTACCGGACGCGTCTTGCGCAACAGCGATAAGGCATGGTACGCCGCCGCCTTTTTGGTATTCGCCGCGTACTGTGTGGCCCGGGCCTTTTGGTGCGACCATGAACACGTCAAGATCAGCACGTGGCTTGATCAATTCAAAATGGATATTTAGGCCGTGTGCGAAAAGGAGGGCTGCGCCTTCTTTTAGGTTTGCTTCCAACTCATCACGGTAGAGATCGGCCTGATGTTCATCAGGAACCAAGATCATCACCACGTCAGATTGTGCCGCAGCTTGTGCAGGAGCTAAAACTTCAAAGCCCGCATCTTGCGCTTTTTTTGCAGAAGATGAGCCTTCGCGCAGGCCGATGATGATGCCTTCAACGCCGCTGTCTTTCAAGTTTTGTGCGTGAGCGTGGCCTTGTGAGCCGTAACCGATAACGGCGACTTTTTTGGACTTGATCAGATCAAGGTTACAATCTTTGTCGTAGTAAACATTCAATGATGTTTGGTTTTCAGGAATATCCTGAGCTGCATTGCTGTGTGCCATGATTTAAAAAACCTTTAAATTTTTTGTCTGTAAAGAATGCGTATAAAACAGGGTTTTTGCCGATTAATCAAGCAAAAGATGGCTTTTTACGCGCCTATTGCTGATTTCCCGCGTGAGATTGCCGCAACACCTGTTCGGCTGACATCGACAAGGCCTAACGGGCGCATCATTTCGATGAACGCGTTGACTTTTTCTGTGGTTCCTGTGATTTCGAATACAAAGGATTCCAGTGTGCTGTCCACGGCGCGCGCGCGGAAGATATCGGCGCTGCGCAAAGCTTCGATGCGTTTTTCGCCAGTGCAGGCGACTTTAACGAGCGCCAGTTCGCGCTCGACATGTGCGCCTTCAATGGTGAGGTCGGAAACTTCTAAGACGGGGACAAGGCGGCTGAGCTGTGCCTTGATTTGATGGATGACATCGGGCGTGCCTGTGCAAATCATTGTGATGCGGGATAGGTGCGCTTCATGATCCGTTTCTGCAACGGTCAGGCTTTCGATATTGTAGCCGCGACCAGAGAACAGGCCGATGACGCGCGCCAGAACGCCCGGTTCATTGTTTACCAGAATGGCGAGGATGTGGGTTTCCTCCTCATGCTGGATGGGTGTCGGCGCGTAAACGCTCAGGCTTTTTTTCTTTCTGGTTTTTGTCTTTGTGGTCATTTTTTCTGCCTTCTTTTTAATCATTTATCTTTTTATAAACGTCATATTTTATGTATTCATCGCCCGGATAGGGTTGATAAAAGTAATCTGTCTGTTTGATTTTGATGCTTTGATCGCGTTCGTAATTCCCCAGAATATTGATAAATTCTTCGCTGCCGTAATTCTCAATATATTCTTTTAGGTTAAATTTGCCGTCTCCGAAAGGGTTTTCCAGATTTGCGACAAAAATCAGTTGCGGATCGTATTTTTTAAAATCTTCGATCATCATTTTTTCGTATTTGTTTTCGAACCGCTTAACGTCTTCCTGCGTGAGATGTGTGTTGGCGGGATCATAGTTAAACGCGATGAGCGGTGCCATGAACCACGGGACAGGGAATCGTGATGCGTGTTCTTGTCCTGAATAGAGGCTGAGTTCATGCGGCAGGTTTATGATGTTGTGCATCACGTAAAACGGGCATTGTCCGCTTTGTTGTTCGCAGTTTTTGATGAGGTCGACTAAAGCGGTGTTTTGGTATTTTTCATGCGTAAAGGTCGGGTTTTTCGTCTGGCTTATGGCGGACGGGACATAAAACACAATGCCTGCGGACAGAATTAAAGACAATATTCTGGGAAACGCGTCGGAGCGTTCCTGTTTTCCGCCGATGATTTTGATTATGGATGAGCGTATCAGAAGTGCGAGGGCTGCGCCCATTAGCATGTAGGCGGGCAAGGCATGATAAAACCAGCCTTTTGCCTGAATGATGGCGGGGATGAAGCTGATGACTGAGACGATTGCCAGAAGAATGATCATATGATTTTTTACGCCTGTCAGCATGATCAATGCGGCCAGAATAACGGCGCAAATAATCATTGTTGAGAGGCTTGAGAACCGCGCATTCTCACTGGATTGAACCAAATAGAGGTCAATTACATCGGGCAGGATTGTGGCTGTAAAATCTCCGAAGTAGGTCAGTATGATCGCAATATATGCAATTGCAGCCAAAGACAGGGCGATAAAATCTATATCAAGAAATACGGTGATGCGCTTTTGTTTTACCGCTCGGTATACGAACATGAAGAGCGGGATGAGACCAAAATGCGGTTTGAGCAGGATAAAGGCGCTTGCTGTCGTCAGGGTCAGGAGTTTGACGATTTTTCCTGTTTTTATTTTGTAGGTTTGTTTGTATTGCAGGATAAAAAGGGAGAAGAGTGAGAGCCCCAGAAGATGATCTCTTTGGCCGAAATCATACGCGGTCATAAATGTTGCGGCGGATAAAAACCCCATCAATGCTAATGTTTTTTCCTCAACTTTGAGCGTTTTTATGTTTTTGATTAGCATTGCAGACAGAAGCGTACAAAATGCCAGAATCAACAGATGGTAAATTTTTATCGCGTGAAAAAGCTCAACGCCAAAAGTTTGGGATATCCATATTGAGGGTACGGACAGGATGATGCTGAGCGGTGGGTTTGTGTCGTAATAGGCCTCGCTCATTTTTTGGCCGTCCAGTAGACGTTCTGATGCGGTGGTCAGATAGGCGATGTCTGTGTTTACGACTTGATTATAATAGGTTGAGAACCAAGGGAGCAGGCATAAAACGAACAACGTAAAAACGGCGTAAGATGCGAGTCTGGCTGCTTTATTTTCGTCCTGTTTTTCTTCTGTACGGGTATCAGGCGTTGCTGTCGTCACTGGTTTTTTCTTCCCATTCTTTCATGAGGGCGCGGGCTTGTTCGACGTCTTCGTTGATGACGGAAAGCCGAATGTGGTTGTGCGCGCCGATCTCACCCAAAGCGCCTTGCAGAAATTCGCCTTGGATGAGTGCCATGATGCCGTTTTGTTCAAGGAAATGTTTGAGCATGTGTGCCTCTGCTGAATTGTCAGACACATAAATATTGACCATGCTCATTGATATTACCTTTTTAAACCAATGTTTTATCGAAAGCGGCCGCGTCGGGGGAGAGGATCATCTCATTATGCGCCTTGCCTGACGGGATCATCGGGAAACAGTTTTCCTTTTGATCAACGCAGACATCAACGATGGTCACTTTATCGGTTGTCATCATTTCTTCGATCACGCCGTCCAGATCGCTGACGGTTTCTGCGCGTAAGCCTATACCACCGTACGCTTCGGCGAGTTTGACGAAATCAGGCAGAGACTCGGTGTAGCTTTCCGAATAGCGCTCACCATGTAAGAGTTCCTGCCATTGACGTACCATCCCCATCCATTGGTTGTTTAGGATGAAGATTTTAACGGGCAAGTTATATTGAACGGCTGTGCTCATTTCCTGAATATTCATCAAGATAGACGCCTCACCGGCGATGTCGATGACAAGCCCGTCTTTATGTGCCATTTGGGTACCTACAGCGGCGGGCAGGCCATAGCCCATTGTGCCGAGGCCGCCAGAGGTCATCCATCTGTTAGGCTCGTTAAAGGGCATGAATTGCGCCGCCCACATTTGGTGCTGGCCAACCTCGGTGGTGATATATACATCACGCTCATCTTTTTCAGTGTAATGGCGCAGACGTTCCAGCGCGTATTGCGGTTTGATGATGGTGTCGTCTTTTTTATAGGCGAGGCAGTTTTTGGCGCGCCACGTTTCGATTTGTTTCCACCATTCTTTCAGATATTCGGTTTTGGGTTTGTAGCCCTTATCCCGCCAGACTTTGAGCATCGCGCGCAAGGCTTCGGCGGCGTCGGCCACGATTGGGATATCAACCTGTATGTTTTTATTTATTGAGCTGGCGTCGATATCAACGTGGATTTTTTTCGAAAGGGGGGAGAATTTATCCGTGCGGCCTGTCACGCGGTCGTCAAAGCGTGCGCCGATATTGATCATCACATCGCAATCATGCATCGCCCAGTTGGCCTCGTACGTGCCATGCATGCCGAGCATGCCGAGCCATTGATCATCGCGCGCGGGGTAAGCGCCCAAGCCCATAAGTGTGGATGTGATGGGGAAGCCCGTTTCACGCACCAATTCGCGCAAAAGCTCGCTGGCTTCGTCTCCTGCGTTGATAACGCCACCGCCTGTGTAGAATACGGGACGTTTCGCATTGGCCATAAGTTCTACTGCTACCTCGATTGCGTCCATGTTTGGCATGGTTTCGGGAACGTAGTGTGTATGCATTTGCGCGTGGTCTTTATCAACGTAGGCGCCGTTTGCGAACTGTACGTCTTTTGGAATATCAATCACGACGGGGCCGGGGCGGCCTGAGCGTGCGATATGGAAGGCTTCATGCACTGCACTAGAGAGTTCGTCCGCGTTTTTAACCAGATAATTATGCTTGGTGCAGGGGCGGGTGATGCCAACGGTATCAGCTTCTTGGAAGGCGTCTGTTCCAATCAGAAATGTCGGTACTTGCCCTGTGATACAGACAAGGGGAATGGAATCCAGCATGGCATCGGCCAACCCCGTGACCGCGTTGGTTGCGCCCGGGCCTGATGTTACGAGTGCGCAGCCGACTTTTCCTGTTGAGCGAGCATAGCCTTCGGCTGCGTGCAGAGCGCCGCCTTCTTGACGGACTAGGACGTGTTTGATTTTCCCTGATTTGAAGATTTCATCGTAAATCGGCAGAACCGCGCCACCAGGGTAGCCGAAGATAACTTCCACGCCCTGTTCGAGTAGAGCTTGAATTACCATTTCCGCGCCGGTCATGGTTTTTTGTTTCTTTGCAGGTTTTGCTTTTTGTTGTTCTGTCTTTTCTTTTTCTTTGGCCATTTTTAATCTCTCAACTTCGATGAATTGTACGTTACCTTATTTCGTTTCGTTTGTTTAGTGTGTTTACTCTTTGTCTTTCGTTTCTCGTTATTTCAGAATTACAGACATAAAAAAACGCCCCGTTTATTTGCTGGGGCGTTGCCTTGAATTCGTGTGTTTTAAAAGTTTACACGCGCAACGTCCCGATCGACACGACGACGACCAAGAGCACGAGTACAGACTTTAAAACTTTAATACGATATAACATGCTGAAAGCCTAACCGATTTTTTTAGGTTTAAGCAAGAATTTTTTATCGTTTTCAATGCGATAAATTTTCTGCTTTTCAAAAATATATCTTTTTATACATTTTTTGAGAATGTTTCCTTGACTTGACTGTGTGTTTTGCTCTACAAGGCGCATATATAAAAAACATCGAAATATCTCATGCTTATGCATTGAGATCTTTGTGCCACTCTGATCGTCATTTCTTTCCCCCACACACACGAAACCGATCAGGGTGGTACTTTTTTTATGTGGCTTTTTCTTTTTCCAAAATTTGATTTTTGAACCAGGTTATTTGCTGCTTTGCGTATTGCCGCGTCCGTGCCTGCGCGCGCTGTACCGCGTCGTTTTTATTGCTTTCACCATTGATGTAGCTGAGGAGTTCGCGATAGCCGAGTGCCTTTAGGATTGGGACGTTATGATGTACTTCTCCGCTTTCGACGCGGCGCGAGAATGCCTCGACTTCTTCGAGTGCGCCGTTTTTGAGCATCCAAGTGAAGCGCGCATTGCATCTTTCGTGCAAAACAGAACGTTCAGGAATTATGATTTCCGTTTCAAAATGCCAGTTCTCAGGCGGGCCGATGCGTGGGAGTTTCTGCCATTCTGCCAAACTTTTTCCTGTAGCTTCTAAAACTTCCCAGGCGCGGACGAGGCGGGCGGTGTGAAAGGGGTGAAAGCGGTTTGCCATTTCGGGGTCGCGTTTTTTTAAGGCCTCGTGAAAGCCTGGATTTCCTAGATCACGCTGTTTTTGCATGGCTTGGTCACGCACTTTTTGTGGCACGTCAGGCATGGGGGACAGGCCATCGGTCAGTGCTTTGATATATAGACCTGAGCCGCCGACGATAATCGGGGTTTTGTTTTTGCTGAATATATCATGGATCAGCGGTTCGACCATTTCGCGCCAGTTTCCTGCGGAGCACGCTTCGTTCGGGTGCAGATGGCTATAGAGTTTGTGCTCGGCTAGGTTTAAGTCTTCTTCGGGTGGTTGTGCGGTCAGGATGTGAAGGCCGTCGTAAATTTGCAGGGAGTCGCAATTGATAATCACGCCGTCTTTTTGTTCGGCTAGTTCAAGGGCGCGGGCGCTTTTTCCGCTGGCCGTCGGGCCGCCGATGATGTGGATTGTGTGTTTGTCTTCATTGTTACTCATGGCGGTATATTAATGTGGCTTTTTCAAAAAGTCTCGCTTTGTGGATTTTAGGCTATAAAAAAGAGCGCTCGAGGCGCTCTTTGATTTATTATTTCGTTCCTATGCTTATTTGTTCTGCACACTTAACGGTACGAAGCGTGGATTGCCCTCATCATTGACCAGAAGAAGGACAGACTTGCGGCCGTTTTTGCGCGCTTTTTCTATGATAGAGCTGAGTTGATCAGCGTCTTTAAGCGGTTGCTGGTTGATCTCAACAATCACGTTGCCTTCAACCAGATCTTTATCGAATGCGGCTGAGTCAGGCTCAACTTTTGTAATGACCAGCCCTTCGATGGAGGGTTGAATTTTATATTTGTCGCGAAGCGCGTTATCTAAGGGTTTGACGGTTAGGCCGACATCAGGGATTTCGATGCCTGATCCTGTTGATTTAACAGGGCTGTCGAGCAAGCCTTCCTCTTCGGCTTTTTCGAGCTCACCGATTGTAACAGTTGTTTTTTGTTCCTTCTCATCACGCCAGTATTTTAGCTCCACTTTTGATTCGACGTCATTTTCGGCGACTAAGCGGGGGAGGAAGCGCATTTCCTGAACTTCTTGTTGGCCAAGCTCCAAGATAATGTCGCCTGCCTTAAGGCCCGCTTTATCTGCGGGGCCGTCTTCGGTGACGCTCGCGATGAGTGCGCCGCGGGCACGATCAAGGCCGAAGCTTTCAGCGATTTCATCGGTTACAGTTTGGATGCGTACACCCAGCCAACCGCGGCGTGTGCGGCCATACTTGATAATTTGATTGATGATCGGCTCGGCCAAAGCAGACGGAATTGCGAAACCAATACCGACGGAGCCGCCTGTCGGGCTGAAGATCGCTGTGTTGATGCCGATAACTTCGCCGTTCATATTAAAGAGCGGGCCGCCAGAATTTCCGCGGTTGATAGATGCATCTGTTTGTATGTAGTCATCGTAGGGGCCGCTGTTGATGTTCCGTGCGCGGGCTGAAACGATACCAGCTGTTACGGAGCCGCCAAGGCCGAACGGGTTACCAATGGCAACAGTCCAGTCACCAACGCGTGAGGCGTCGCTGTCGCCAAGGGGAACGTCGCTCAAGTCAAGGTCGGTGGTGTCGACTTTTAAAACTGCAATGTCGACTTTTTCATCAATACCGATGATTTCCGCATCGACTGTGACGTCATCGACAAAGGTGACGCGGACGTTTTCCGCATCGCGTACGACGTGGTTGTTGGTTACGATGTAGCCGTTTTCTGCGTCAATAATGAAGCCCGAGCCAAGTGAGGAGGCAGGCGGGATTGGTGCGCCGCGGCCGCGACGTTCCATGAAGTCTTCAAAGAAGTCTTTAAAAGGTGAGCCTTCGGGGAATTGAGGCATTTCCGGGAAGTCTTCCGGCACGGTTGTTTTTTGTGTGGAAGAGATGTTTACCACAGCGGGCGATAGTTTTTCTGCCAAATCAGCGAAGCTGGCAGGAACCATTTGTACCGTGCTTATTGCGGTTTCATCACGAGCGGTTGCTTCCTTTACGTATGATGTTCCCATCGCGCCGATTGCGATTAGAGATAAACATACTAAGCTGTACGTTACGTAATTTTGACGTTTCGTTTTGAATATCATCTCAATGACCTCGTCTTTTGTTACTACTTATTATCTTTGAAGTGTTTGAAAAAATCACTTTCGGGTGAAAGGATCAAACGCGTTTCAGGATTTGCCATCGTCTTTTTATAGGCCTCCATGGAACGGATGAAGGAGTAGAATTCTTTATCCACGTTGAAGGCCTTGGCATAAATTTCGATGGCTTCTTCGTCGCCCTCACCTTTGATGATTTCTGAGTCGCGCATGGCTTCGGCCAGAATAATTGTTTTCTCTTTCTCAGCAGTGGATTTAATTTCCAAGGCTTTTTGTTGACCTTTGGAGCGGCGTTCTGTCGCGCGCTCGTTCAGTTCGGATTTCATCTGACGTACGGTTGAGGCACGCAAATCGTCAGTTAAGTCTGCACGAACAATTCTGACGTCAACAATTTCGATTCCGAGATTGTCTTCTTGAATCTTGTTGTTCACGCGGCTTTGGATTTCGCCCATGATGCGTGTGCGTTCCTCGGACAAGATTTCAGGCAAGGTTGTTTCACCCAATACGGAACGAGTTGAGTCGTTCAGTATGCTTTCGAGGCGCGCGTTCGCGTTGCGCACTGTTCCCAGTGTTTTTAAGAATTGTAATGGCTCAACAATTTTGTAACGTGCGAACGTATCGACGATGATCGGCTCGGCGCTGACATTCTCGATGCTGGGGCCTTCGGTTAGCGGAAGGCCTTCCTTTGTCAGTCTTTCATCTTCTCTTTCTTTCGCGGCTTTTTCCTCGGCGGTTTTAATGTGTGCGCTTGAGATAACGACGGGGGCTGCGGCTGGATCGATGGATAAAACGCGACTGTCGAAATAACGCACATTTTGGACGAATGGCGTTTTGAGGTGTAAGCCGGGGCCACGCGGTTCGCCTTTTGGTTGACCAAGTTGCAGGACGATGGCTTGTTCTTTTTCATCAACGATGAAGAAAGATTGTGAGGCAACAACCAGTGCGCCTGCCAGAACGATGAATAAAATTAATGTTTTCGTGCTCATGTTATATCCGTTTATATATCCGTTCGTTTTCAGTTCTGTATTATTGTAATGAACCGCTTTGTCTTTGGTTTCTGTTGAGTTCGTTTAGCGGAAGATAGGGGACAACACCCTGATTACCGCCTGAACCACCATCCATGATGATTTTTTCAGCATTGCGAAGCACATCTTCCATTGTTTCGATGTAGATGCGTTCTTTGGTTACATCTTTACCGCTCAAGTATGCTTTATAAATGGATTGGAAGCGTTGAGCGTCACCGGTGGCTTGTGCAATTTTTGATTGCTTGTAAGCTTCTGCTTCCTGAACCAGTTTAATCGCCTGACCGCGAGCCTCGGGGAGGATTTTCTCGCGGTGGGCTTGTGCGACGTTTTGTGTGTTTTCCGCATCCTGCAGAGCAGACTGAACATCTTGGAAGGCTTGTTGAACATCGGGGTGTACTTCTGCCTTTTCGATCAGAACCTGCTTGATGTTTACGCCTGAATTATATTCATCTAAATTTTCTTGGATAATTTCTTTCACGCGGTTGGCGACTTGCGTACGACCTTTTGTGATGATCGGGAACATATCGGTTTGACCGACAACTTCGCGGATCGCGCTTTCGGCGACCTTCTTAATTGTGTTTTCCTGATCTTCGATTTCGAAAAGGAAGTTTTCAGCCGATTTGATATCCCACTGAATTGTGGCGTGCAGATCAATGATGTTTCTGTCAGAGGTCAGCATCAGGCTTTCTTCCAAGATATCGCGTTTTGCGAAGTCACCGTTGCCACGTCTTGATGACATGCCCTTTACAAAGCCGATATTCATGCTGCGCTGTTCATTGACGTTTACTTTTGTGATTTCTTCGATCGGTGCGGGGAGGTGATACCCTAAGCCTTCTGTTGTTTGTGTTCTTGTCCATGCGCCGAAACGTTGTATCACGCCGTATTCACCCGGGTTGACGATGTGAAAGCCGCTCGCGAGCCATAAAAGGATGATGGCAAGGATAAGCAGGCCGATGGCAACGCCGCCATTCATATTGCCCGGCAGAATTTCGCGCAGGCCGTTCTGTGCGTTGCGGATCATTTCATCTAAATCCTGTGGGTCACGACCACCGCCGCGGTTGCCGCCACCACCGCGGTTTCCACCGCCGCCGCCTGAGCCGTTGCCCCATGGATTTTTGCCGCCGCGATTGCCGCCTGAATTGCCGCTGCCCCACGGGTTGTTTCTTTTTCCGCCTGAACCGTTATTTTGACTCATAATCCTAAAATCTTTCTTCGGCGCATATTTCGTTTGTTTGCGCATTCACTCTTGAGTTTCGAATTGTTTCACAATATCTTTTTTCCGCGGGAAAGCAAGCCCGAGAGGGTGAAATCCATATTAAAAAATTGAAAGACTGTGAGTAGTTTATGACAACACCAAAAAGCCAGAGCATTGAACGCGACGTGCATAGATTGTTGGCGGGGGTTGTTGTGCCCGATCAATCGCAAAGTATTGTTGAGGCGCGCATGGTCGAAAGCGTGCAGGCTGATGATCACGGGCATGTGGTTGTTGTCTTAAGTGTTGATCCGAAAATGGGGCAGGCGATGGAGCCGTTGCGTCAGGAGGTTGAACGACAAGTGCAGTCGCTTGAGGGCGTTGAAAAGGTGAGTGTTGTGTTGACCGCGCAACGCAGTGAAGAGGTGCAAAAACGGGTCAAAAATGATCCGCACGGCATGGCAAAAAACCCGCCTGTGGATGTGCCTGCGCGGCATATTATTGTAGTCGCCTCGGGCAAGGGGGGCGTTGGAAAGTCCACGGTTTCTGCAAACTTGGCTGCACATTTATCCAAAAGCGGCCATAAGGTTGGGTTGCTGGATGCCGATATTTACGGGCCGTCACAGCCGCTGATGATGGGGGATGAGGTGTATAAGCCGCCGTTGAATGATGAGAAGAAATTAGTGCCGTTGGTGCGGCACGGTATGCAGATTATGTCGATCGGGTTTGTGACGGACCAGTCGCAGGCTTTGGTGTGGCGCGGGCCGATGGTGCAGACGGCGTTTTATCAATTGTTGCGTGACGTGGCGTGGGGATATGGTGGCGGAGAATTGGATTATCTGGTGATTGATTTGCCGCCGGGGACTGGGGACGTACAGTTAACGCTCGCTCAGAAGGTGAAGGTTTCGGGCGCGGTAATTGTGTCTACGCCTCAAGATATCGCGTTGATTGATGCAAGGCGTGCGGTGGAGATGTTCCGCAAGACGGATGTGCCGATTTTAGGTCTGGTTGAAAATATGAGTGTTCATGTGTGCAGCCAGTGCGGGCATGAAGAGCATATTTTTGGCCATGGCGGCGCGAAGGATGAGGCGGAAAGGCTTGGCATTCCTTATCTAGGCGCGTTGCCGTTGTCCAAAACTGTTCGATTGCAGTCTGACGCGGGTGAACCGATTGTGCTGTCGCATTCGGATGGCGTGGAGGCGCAAGCTTTCGGTGACATCTGCGCTGAAATTACGCGCGTTCTAGGGTGATAAAGCTGTATGGCGGATCATGATCAAGGTGATCTTCGCGCTCTGTTTCTGTCCAGTTGTCTTGATTAATCTCAGGGAAAAAGGCATCTCCCTCGACTAATTTATGAACTTTGGTCAGGTGGATGCAGTCGGCTAAATGCAGGCTTTGTGTGTAGATTTGTGCGCCGCCGATGATGAAAATTTCTTGCTTATTCTGTTGCTTGGCTGATTCTTGGCCGTATTGAATAGCCGATTCTATGTCTTTAAAGACTGATGCGTCATGGTCGGTTTCGTAGCCTGATCGGCTGATGATGATGTTTTCACGACCCGGGAGCGGTTTTTTCAAATAGCTAAGAATGGATTCAAATGTTTTACGCCCCATAATGACGTGGTGACCTGTGGTGAGGGCTTTGAACCGTTTGAGGTCCTCAGAAATATGCCACGGCATTTGGTTGTCTTTGCCGATACATCTGTTTTCGGCCATGGCCACGATGAGGGAGGTTTTAATCATATATATTTGTGTTTTCCATTTTTATTTTTGCTTCATCGCTTGATTTTGCTACTTGTTTAGCACCTAGCTCCATACTACCCCCGATTATATGTATTTGACTATTTCCCAAAGCTTCAAATGCAATAAAATCGTCTTGTTTTTTTAATACGCTTTCGTTTTGTTCTATCGGCTTTATTTGATTATTAGTTAATTGTTTGAAAAAATAATTTTTTTGAAATTTCGTTATTTTTTCTCGGTTTTCTAAATTTTTAGCCTTAGAAAGTTTTAGTTGTTCTTTTATAGCTCTATTTTCCCGGTCGTTCAAAAGATCGGATGTCTTAAAGCCAATGCTCAAAGAAAGGAGAATAATAATAAAACATATAAAAGGCGCTCTAGATAAAATTTGCCATTCTGTTTGGATATATTTTAGCAATTCTAACATTTTTTCCTTATACTGCGACGGGGGCTTTGATGTGGGGGTGGGCTTGGTAGTTCAAAAGTTCGAAATCTTCGTACTTAAAGTCAAAAATTGATGTCACATCGGGGTTTATTTTCATTTGCGGGAGCGGATAGGGCTCGCGGGAGAGTTGGAGCTCGGCTTGTTCCAAATGGTTGGAATAGAGATGTGCGTCACCGAGTGTATGGATGAATTCACCTGCCTCAAGCCTCGTGACTTGTGCGATCATCATGGTGAGGAGCGCGTAGGAGGCGATGTTGAAGGGGACGCCTAAGAAAATATCAGCGCTGCGTTGATAAAGCTGGCAGGAGAGTTTGCCGTTTGCCACGTAGAATTGGAAAAAGGCGTGGCAGGGCGGCAAGGCCATTTGATCGACGACACCGGGGTTATAGGCCACGACGAGAAGGCGGCGGCTGTCAGGCTTGTTTTTGATCTGCTCAATCACGTTTGAAAGCTGGTCGATTGTTTTGCCGTCTGCTGTTTTCCAACTGCGCCATTGCTCGCCATAGACGGGGCCGAGATCGCCGTTTTCGTCGGCCCATTCATCCCAGATGCGTACGCCGTTTTCTTTCAGGTATTTGATATTCGTGTCGCCCGCGATGAACCATAAAAGCTCATGAATGATGGATTTTAGGTGGCATTTTTTGGTTGTAACGAGTGGAAAGCCCTCGCTCAAGTCAAAGCGCATTTGATGCCCGAAAACCGAGCGTGTGCCCGTTCCCGTGCGGTCTTCTTTAATGGCGCCGTTTTCAAGGACATGGCGCATAAGGTCGAGATATTGTTTCATGAGAATAGTTTTCGCAGGATTCGCACTGATAATGAAGAGTGTTTTTGACATATTTCTGATTCTTCCATACATTAAATATAAGAATAAAAAATAATGAGTAGGCGTGATATGGCAGGATCAGAAGGTTTGGTTTTGGATTGGGGTGACGGTTCCGGCACAGATGAGGTGGAAAAAACCGCTTTTGTTTCGCCGGTGTCCTTGGTTATGGCTGTTGATGCTAGCAAATCCATTGATGATAATGAATATACTGTTCAACGTGAGGGCACAGCTTTGGCTTTGCGAAATGTTTCGGATGATGTTGTCGCGATGGCGCAAAGCGGGACGCCCGTTGTCTTGAGTTACATTGAGTTCTCGGATCAAGCCCAAGTTCGTGTTGAGCCACGTATTCTGCGTGATGCAGAAGATGTTGAGAGTTTGGCAAGAGAAATCGAGGCTATGGAGCGGGTTGATCTTGGTTCCAGAACTTACACTTCCAATGCGCTTGCGCTTGGTACAGATATTCATGAGCAAGTTAATGAACAATACGGCCCGCTGTCCCGCAAAGTTACAGATGTAAGTGCTGATGGGTTTGGCACTCAAAGAAGCCGACGTGATCTTGACCCTGCAAATTCGGATGATGCCCAAGAATTTGAAAATGTTCGTTTTCAACGCGACAGAGCTTTAAGTGAAGGTGTTGAAGTCAACGCTATTCTTATGCCTGAGTATGGTTCAGATTTAAACAGGGCGCTCAGAAACGATGATCCCATGGTTTTGGAGATGCTTCGCAGCGATGATGGCCTTAGCGATGAGGAAATCAATACATTGTTGCGCGAAAGGCCTGAGTTGTTCTCGGGGCCCGGCTCTTCTGAAGATTTGCTCCGCCGTTACCATGAAGAGAATGTTATTACAGGTTTTACCGTTAATGCTAAGAATGCAGAAGAGTATGGTGAGACGCTTGAGATGAAGTTGCGCCGAGAATTGTTGATCGGTCAGAATGACGCCATCACAAATACGCCTGTCGCTCCATCGCAGTCAAATGATGCCGACCTTACAGCGCGTCCGATATAAGTTTGGACATTTCCTGATTTTCTTTTATAATAGAAGTGTTGGGTAACCAACTATGACATTACACGTTTGTACGGAATAAACGTTGCGGACCCGGGGGCGGTACCCGGCGGCTCCACCATTATAAACAAAAACGCGGAATTGTCCGCGGGTTGCAGTCGCAGCCTTCTGATCGGAAACATCAGAGTTCGTGTTTATAAGCGTGGGGCCGAAATAGGATCGACGCGCGCAGTAAAGGTATTTTAAATGGTGTCCGGCATTGTATCCGCCGTTATCGGGCTAATTTTATAAATGCAAATGATAACTTTGCTACAGTAGCAGCTAACGACAACGTCGCTGGCCCAGTTGCAATCGCCGCCTAATTTGGCAGCGTTGTACGCTACAATTAATTCCTGAGATTTAGCATCTTAGGTGGGGTGTGCCTGCTACCTCGCAACAGAAGTGCAGGCATTTTATTTTGCGCTTTTTTTGTTTGGTCATAATAAGTGTTAAAATTGACAATAATCGCGCTGCGCCCTATACTAATTTCAAATAAATAAAAATAATATAGGGTGAGTGATACCCACGGGTTTCTCTCCAGATTGACATGATAATCGTTGAGCCTGAAATCGTTGACCACGTTGAGTTTAGCTGTTCGGATGAAGAGTTCGAGATTTTGCGTGCAATTTTGGGGCAATCCCTCGCGCTTTACGATCTTATCGATTTCTATTTAGACAATATTTCAGAAGATGATTTAAGTCATTTGCTTCGTGTTTTTGATATGGCAGAAGAGGCTCCTTTTATTATGCATGAGCGTGATTTTTGGGCGTTGAGCGCGGTTGTTAGTCGTACGGATACATTAACGCTCAAAGGCGTTGATCCGAAGCGTCGTGATTCTGTTGTGTTGCAGATGTTAAATGTTGGTGTTTCAGGCAAGAGATCTGCGCTGTCACCGATTGGAAATGAAACATACGTTTCGAAGGAGAAACAGGTATGATTGAGGTTCAGTTAGAATATCCGGGCTACGTTGAATTTGACTGCGAACAGGATGAGTGGGATGCCTTATGCGATATTGTTCATACGGCAGAAGAGCATTACGATTCGCTTGATCTTTTAAGTAATGTTTCCCATTACAATTTGCGCAATCTTGCCATTTTAATGGAAAATGAAGAGCCGCCGACTATTATGACGACTGATCAGTTGCGAACGCTTTCGCATATTGTCAGCAACACGGAGACACTCGATGTGCCCGGGCTTGATGATGAGTTTCACCATTCGCTTGTCGCGCAAATTGATAATTTAGATTTGATGAAGCTGTTGGGGCCTCAGAATGAGGGTGATGACCTTGCAGGAGGCCCGGGGTAGTATATGACGCCTGATGTATACGACATTATTGCTTCGATCGGGCATGGTCATGCCTACGATAAGCATGTGCTCGGTTACAAAGACGGGCATGATCATTACGGCGTAAACGAGTTTACCGATTCTGAACAGCGTTTCGGCGAGTCACTTCCTGTTCAGTCAGAGGATGAGTTTGCTCAAATTATATTAGACGTTGTGAATGATCGAAACACGCGGACATTTTACGATGTTGATCAAAATATCGTTACGATGGCGAATGTCAGCAAGAATTTGATTGTTAACTTCAATCACAGCCCTGTTCATGGTGATGCGGGCAGTGCGTACCGCGTGTTCAATCCGACAGGTGACCGCATCAATCAAAAATATCAGCGTGCTTTATCTGAAGCGCAAAGTACGGATAACCTTGTGCTTGAAGCGCGTAGCCCCGAAGAAGCCAAAGCATTTGTTGAGCGTTTTGCCAATACAAGGGACTTCACAAGGGTTTCTCATCGCAGTGCACGGACATACAGCGCCTTTGATAAGATGGTTGATAACAGAGGGGCCGGATTGCAGCTTAGGCACAATGACCCTGCTGCGTTTACCGACACACAAAGAAACCAACGCTTGAGCGCGTTGGACGGGCGCATTGAAAGCGAGCGTCTGGAGTTAAAAACACGGGCGGAAGCCGAGTTGGAAGCGCAACGTCAGATGACGACGCAAAAACAAGACGCAGCACGGATTAATACTGAAATTATAAACACGGTTAAAAATGGCGGTGTTGTTTATTATGAGCCGACGAAGTCTGACGGCGACCCTTCGGCTGTTTTGATTGAAGGTCAAAATGATGTTCTTTATGAAATCATCATGGCGTGTCACGGGGGCTCAGCGATTATAAGCAAGGTTGACGGTGAAGATACGACCATTGCGACACTGGATACAAAGTCTCGCTTGAACGCCCTTAAGAATCACGTGACGCAATCAGAAGAAGCGTTGTTGAAAGAACCCGGTTGGGGACAGGAAGCAAATGGTCGCCCGTTGAGTTGGGTGCGTAAGGCCGGATTGGCTGTTGTTGCTACTGCTGCCATCACGGGGACGTCGTCTGCGGCCTCCTTTCCTGATGACCACGTGTTTTCACAACAGGATAAGGGCGCGTACGAAATTGTTTTATCACAAGAAGATCTGGCGCAAATGGGCGGTCGTTTAGACGGCGCGATGTTGCGGATTACACCTGATGATTTGGGTGATGATGTTTACCTGCCCACGGCGGAGTCTATTCTTGAAACGGAGCAACGCTCACGTGCTGTTCATCAGGACCCAGGGTTTTAATTCTGTTTGATCGCGGCGTTTTCATGCTGTATTCTCTTAAAAATGGATAGTGTATTTTCCGAAGCTGATACATATCAGGTTCCTGCCCTTGTTTATATTTTTTGTGTGATGAGCGCGATGGCGTTTGTTGTTTCGGGTACGTTGTGGATGTGGCGCGCTTATAAAAGTGGTGATGTTCCAAAGCAGAGCTATACCGATGCCGTGTTTGAAGGCCAACAAGACAGTTTTTTTTGTGTTATTGTTCTTTCCCTGCTTGTGGGGTTTTACGACCATTTTTTCGCAGGGGAGCCTTTGAAAATTTTTGGTGAAATTACCGTCCTGATTCTTGCTTGCGCTTATCTTTTTTATAAAGTGCGCTCTCAAAAACTTAGTGTATCTAATATTTTGGGCGGTAGCCTTAAGCGTGTTCTTGCCTTTGCGGGGCTTTGTTTCGCGGGGTGGGGGGCGACGATTGCATTTGGCTTTGTGATTTGGAGTGTTTTGTCCGTCGTCAGTGTTATGAACGCGACTGATATGGTGACCGTGGTTGTGTTTTTGACCGCGGGAGCGTGGGTGTGCCCGATTATTATGCTTGGTTATAAAATATTGAAAAAGAATGAAGCGCGACCTGCATTGAAGGGCAAGTCTCCGCATACGTTTTTGTGGCCTGTTTTGCTGGCATATCTTATTTTGCTTGTGCCATTGATGGTTCAACAAACAGCCAATTCAGATGATTGGAAAATGTACAGAAATGCAAAACGCATTAAAAAAATATAGGTTTTAAAATTCTCTCATATCGTTATGCTGAGTTTGTATAAATGTACAAAAAACATTAACGGCACTTGATTTGTAGGGGCAGAATTTGCGACATATAAGATATGACTGATGAAGATAATTTATTAAGATACGATAAAATGGTGGAAGGCGCGCTCCGCGGTGTTGTGAGAGAGGCCATTTCCGATGTAATCGAAAACTATAATTCCACAGGTGCGATGCCGGGGGATCACCATTTTTACATCACGTTTTTGACAGATTACCCCGGTGTTCAAATCCCTGATTATTTGCGTGAGCGTTATCCCGGTGAGATGACGATTGTTTTGCAATATCAATTTTCTGATTTGCAGGTGGATGCAGAGCGTATGGAAGTGACGCTATCGTTTAATAACGTGCCTGAGCGTTTGGTTATTCCGTTACCGTCCATCAGTATCTTTGCCGACCCGTCAGTCAATTTTGCCCTTCAGTTCCAGCCTTTAGGGGAAATGAACGCGGAAGAAGAGCTGATCTTACAAGAAATGCCCGACGGCGATGACGACCCGGACAGCCCGCCTGATGGTGGCGGTGATAAGAGTGGTGAAGTTATCTCACTCGATAGTTTCCGCAAAAAATAGGCCTTTCCCCTTATGGCGTGGACCCCTGATGATATAAAACGAGCGGAACCGTTTCGTGTTCTTTTAAAGCGTGGTGAGTTTGTTGACTCCGCACGTGATGGGCGCGCCGTTCCGTATAAAATTTACCATCCCGTTGATCATGGGCTTGAAAAAATGCCTGTTATTATCTGGAGCCACGGTTTCGGCGGCAATCGCGACGGGGCCTCGTTCATCTCACGATTCTTGGCAAGCCAGGGCTTTACACTGGTTCATCTCACGCATTACGGCACAGATAGCAGCCTGTGGGAGGGGAAGCCCGGCCATCCGTGGGATATTTTGCGTGAGGTTAAAATCTCGCGTGAAGATACGTTGAACCGCATGTATGACGTGCCGTTCACGCTTGACCAACTGCCGAAATGGGCAGAGGAAAATGCGGATGTCGGCGCGCATATGGATTTTTCACGCATGGGCATGTCGGGGCATTCTTTCGGCGCGATGACGACGCAGGTGATGGCGGGGCAGGGCTTTCCTGATAAGAGCGGCAGCCTTATGAATCTCCGTGATGAGCGTCTGTCTTGCGGTATTCTCTATAGCCCTGTGCCGATTGGGCATTTGACCGATTCTAGGCCAGAAGAGATTTACGGCAGCATTGATATGCCGTTGTTTCACATGACGGGCACGGATGATAAATCGCCGCTGGATGGTTACGATTACGATTACAGGTTGATTATTAAGGATAACGCGCCGAATGTTGACCATTATGTGCAGGTCTTACAAGATGGCGACCACATGGTTTATAACGGCACGCGCGGTAAGTTGAAAGACAACCCGAAGCGCGAGCAGCATGAGCGTGAGATTTTGGATGCGGCCTTTGCGTTTTGGCAGGCTTATCTGAAAGATGACGGCGAGGCCATGGCTTGGATTAAAGCGAATTATCGCGCTTAAGACGTAAGGACGAAACGCTTGGAAAATGCGATTGAAATTATTGATTTGAACAAAACCTATAAAGCCAGCAAGCGCATGGCGGCGAAGGTTGCCTTAAAGGATGTGCATTTGGGCATTCCGAAGGGCTCTGTTTTTGCGCTGCTTGGCCCAAATGGTGCGGGAAAGTCGACCATGATCAATATCATGGCGGGGCTGGTGATGAAAACATCGGGCACGGTGAAAATTTGGGGCTTTGACATTGATGAGAATGAGCGCAATGCGAAAGCCTCAATCGGCATTGTTCCGCAGGAGATTAATTTTGATCCGTATTTTACGCCGCTGGAGTCGCTCGAATTACAGGCAGGTTTATACGGCGTGCCGAAAGCGGAGAGGCGATCTAAAGAGATTTTGGAGATTGTCGGGCTGTACGATAAGAGGGATGCGTATGTGCGCTCCTTATCGGGTGGTATGAAGCGCCGTTTATTGATGGCGAAGGCGATGGTGCATAATCCGCCAATTCTGGTTTTGGATGAGCCGACCGCGGGAGTTGATATTGAATTGCGGCGGCAGCTCTGGAAGAGTGTGCAGGCCTTGAATGATGAGGGCGTTACGATTTTGCTGACGACGCATTATCTGGAAGAGGCCGAGGAATTATGCGACCGTATTGCGATTATCAATGATGGGGAAGTGGTTGCGTGTGAGGAAAAAGACGCGCTGATCAGCCGAATCGATTCGAAAGATATCGTTTTTCATCTGGATCGTGATATTGATGCCTTGCCGAACGGTTTGAGTGATGATTATGCCAGTATTCAAGGGGCGCGGAATGTGTGCGTGCGTTATAGCACAGGCCAGCATGATTTTTCGAAAACCCTGAAAGCCTTTTCTGCCGCGGGATACGAGGTTTTGGATGTGACAACAAGCCAAAGCGATTTGGAAGATGTTTTCTTGCAATTAACGTCGAAAAAACAGGCGGCTTAAAGTAATCGCGGTGGTATGTTAAGTCGGCATTTAAGAATTTATTGCACTTAACTACAATTTATGCTTATCTTAATTTACATACAAATTTTATTCATTGGTGTTTATAGCACCCTCGTGCAGCTTTTGCGCGGTGTAATATTTGTGAGTGATTGAGTAATTAAGTTTCCTAGGTTTGAAATGAACTCAAAAGCGTTTGGTGTTGGCTTCGGCTGTATCGCTAGACGCTTTTTTTTATCCGCTTGTTTTTCGCTTATACTCAGGCCATGATGTCAGCATGATTGAGGTTTCTAATCTTTGTTTTGAATATGCGGGCAAGCAGGTTCTGCACGACGTCTCTTTTTCCGTGAAAGAAAATAGTGTTGTTGCCTTGGTTGGCCCGAATGGTGCCGGAAAGACAACGTTGATGCGGTGTTTAGCGGCTCTTCATACTCCGCTATCGGGGCAGGTTGTTATTGACGGGGCTAATACGCTGGATTTTCCACGCGAGGTTCATCGTAAAATCGGGTATTTGTCAGACTTTTTCGGCCTTTATGATCAGCTTACCGTTCGTCAATGTTTAATGCATATGGCAGGATGTCAGGGCGTGGCACGCGAAAAAATGTTGCAACGTTTGGAGGAGGTTTGTGCGGATACCGGTTTAGAGGGGATGATGGATAATCCTGCTCATACTTTATCGCGCGGATACAGGCAACGTTTGGGAATTGGGATGGCGCTGATTCATAGTCCGAAATTTCTTATTCTGGATGAGCCTGCTTCGGGTATGGACCCGGAAGCGCGCGTAGCTCTGTCTTCGCTTATCGCTCGGCTGAAGGCGCAGGGCATGACCATGATTATTTCTTCGCATATTCTGGCGGAATTGGAGGATTACTGCACTGATATGTTGGTTATTCGTGACGGGCGTGTGCGCGATTATATCAGCCAGAATTCACCAGAACAGCAAGCGATTTCAAGTGTTTGTGTTTCCGCTTTTGATTTGGAAGACGATCATTTGAGTCATGTGCGTGGCCTAGATGGTGTTCAATCTGTCAAGCGCACTGATAAAGGCTTTGATTTTTCCTTTAGCGGAGATGAGCGTGATGTGGCTTCTTTGTTGAAGAGTATGACTGATCAGGGAATTGCCGTGTACGGGTTTCAGATTATGCAGCGGAGTTTGCAAAAAAGTTACATGGATATTGCAGAGAGCAACAGCGCGGACGAGATTCGTGACGTTCCTACACCTAAAAAGGGGAGGCGTTTATGATTTTGCGTTTTCTTGGGCCTGAATTTCAACGGCAGTGCTGGCTTAGGTTTTCGTGGTTCAGTGTTTTGCTTGTGCCTGCTTTATTGATTGTGTTGTTGGGGATTTCATACACATCCTTTTTGTTTCATGATTCGAGCCGTGAAGCGTTGCGCCTTCTGCAAGAGCAGGATAATTTAATTTTTGCTGACCCGCATTGGAGTTACCGCAGCCTTTTTGTTTTGATGCCGGCTGTTTTTCTCTCTCTTTTTGTTTTGGGTGTTTCCGAAGCGGCGTCCAGCTTTACTGTGGAAACGCGCAGCAGAACATGGGATTGGCACAGGGTTTCGGGAATCCGCCCGCTGCATCTTGTTATCGGTAAGGTTTTCGGCGCGACGGCGTATTCTTGGTATGTTGCTTTCGCGTGCTTTGTGCCGTTGCTTTATGCTTATGCACATATTTACACCGATATTTCACAGCATGGTAAGGTTGTGCCGTCATTGCCGGAGCCTTCAGATTATCCTGATGTTTTTGATATGATTAATCTGGTTTTGATCTTTGTTGTGCCTGCTGTTTTTATGCATATATGCGCGGCTTGGGGCAGTTTGCGCGGGCTGGAGCGGCAATGGCGTAAAAATTCCGGTGTTACCTTGTTGTGCGTTTTCGGCGCGTTTCAAATTCATCGCTTTTTAGCGTCTATGTTAGAGGTCAGGTATTACCCGTTTAAAATGTTTGATACTGCGCTGATTGAAAGTGATGCGATGTGGTTTGGCTACAGTTTTTCTTTGGGTGAATTTGTGTTGCTTTCCTTGGGGTATTTTACCGTATGTGCGGCTTTGGCTTTGCATCGGGCAGCACGCAGCAGCTTGTCTTTCCAGAGTTTTCCTTTCGCGGCATTATTGTTTTATGCCTCTCTGGCTCTCTACATTACGGGCATTGTTCATAAATGGCCGACTTCGGGGGCAGGCTTTTTGGGGGATGATATTTTTAACCTTTTCTTGCCTGGTTTTGTGATCTTTTTGGTTGCTGCGCATAAGAATATTTGGGATGTAGCGGGTGACTTAGGGCTTTATCAGCGCCTGATCAAGGCGATCAAGTCGGGGAACTTTAAGCGAGCCTTGGAGGCGTTGCCGCTTTGGGTTCTTGCGCTTCCCATTGCCGTTTCGCTCCTTTGTTTTGCATTTCTGTCCTACCCTGCAGAATTTGGTACAGAAAATTTCGTGTTCTTAAGTGCGCTGACCTTATTTCTTA
>CAZPMH010000016.1:29305-54249 GCA_964587815.1 uncultured Micavibrio sp. | reverse complement strand
TATTTTTTATTCAAACAAAAGTATGCCTGCAAACACCGCCCTCTGTCAAAATAACTGAAGCGAAAGACAAAAAAGAACATCATTGTGCAAGCGCGCCCGCAAACGATTCTTGTTGAGTCTACAAATGACAATGTTTTAGGCTAAGACAGATTTAAAAAAGGAATATTCCATGTACGTAACCATCCTCGTCGTTTTTGCCGCCTTCATGCTGCTCATAGTGTGGTTCGACAGTAAAACCACAGACATTTTAAGAATATTCGGCTTGGAATCAGGAAAAGGCCCGTTATCGCTGTCATGTGATCGCAACGACGACTTTCTGGTCGTCACCATGAAAAACGAAGGCAAACACAAAATGATGCTTGTCGGCGTGCAAGGAAAGGACAGCGCGGGGAAGACCTCTTATCTTGCGCCCTACATTGACGGGCACAGAAGCCTGAGCGAAAAAGAAGCAAAAAAGAAATTCGTCAATTTCCCAATCGCACCCGGCGAATCCAAAAGAGTATTTTTAAGCGTCAACGAGTTGAAAGAATCCGATTCCTCAACCCTCTCCATTTTAGACAAATCAGGCAATAGCTGGACGGCGGAAAATTTCGATCAAAACATGCTGGTTTAAAAATAGATGGAAAGCTCACGCCAATCCCCTCTTGCGGCGGCGCGCAAAGCCCTTTAAAACTGATAAGATATGACTGAACAGACAAACACCCCCTACCGCGTTTTGGCGCGCAAATACCGCCCGCAAAATTTTGACGAGCTGATCGGTCAGGACGCCCTTGTCAGAACCCTCAAAAACGCGATCACAACAGGGCGCATCGCCCATGCCTTTATGCTGACAGGTGTGCGCGGAGTCGGGAAAACCACAACCGCCCGTATCATTGCAAAGGCCTTAAATTACAAAGGCCCCGACGGAACCGCCGAAGCCACCATCGGCGACACATCAGATTGTCCGCTCTGCCAGGCCATATCCGAAGACCGCCACCCCGATGTCATAGAAATGGACGCCGCCAGCCGCACAGGCGTAGACGACATCCGCGAAATCTTAGACGGCGTACGCTACGCCCCGACCGAAGCGCGCTTCAAAATCTACGTGATTGACGAAGTGCACATGCTCTCCAAAAACGCCTTTAACGCGCTTCTCAAAACATTGGAAGAACCGCCCGAGCATGTGAAATTCATCTTCGCCACCACCGAAATTCGCAAAGTACCCATTACCGTCCTCTCGCGCTGTCAACGCTTTGACTTACAGCGTGTCGGCGCAGATTTACTCATCCCGCATTTCAAATCCATCTGCGATCAGGAAAAGGTTAAGGCCGACGATGAAGCCATCGCCATGATTGCCCGCGCCGCCGATGGCTCGGTGCGCGACGGCCTCAGCCTGCTCGATCAGGCCATTGCCCTCTCTGGCGACACCATCACCGCGCAGCAAGTGCGCGACATGCTTGGCCTCACCGATCGTATGCAAACATTCGATTTGTTGGAACACGCCCTGAAAGGTGAAACCGCCAAGGGCTTAGAGGTGCTCGATACCATCTACAAAAACGGCGGCGAGCCAACCATTGTCATTCAGGATATGCTCGAACTCACCCACATCCTGACCAAATGTCGCGCCGTGCCAGAATTAGACGATGCAAAATACAACGTCTCAGGCGACCAGATGAAGCGCGCCCGTGACCTTGGCGCATCCCTGTCCATGCCGACCCTATCGAAAACTTGGCAAATCTTGCTCGCAGGGCTTAGCGAGGTCAACACCGCACCAAACCCACAAAACGCCGCGGAAATGCTGATCATCCGTTTAACCTACGCCGCGCACCTGCCCGACCCGAAAGACTTGATCAAAAAACTGAAAGACGGCGGCGCAACCGCAAATGCGCCTGCACAACAAACGGGCAGTGCAAACCAAGATCAAACCTCCACCGTTCACGCGCAGGATTTCACGCCACCCCCACAGGGCGGGCACACAGTGCCAAACGGCAACGGCCAAAACATGATCACCGAAACCATGCAAGCCCCCACACTTTCCGTCGTGCCGCAAACAGAGCCGCTCAAGGTTCTGAACACAATGGAAGATGTGATCGCCCTTCTCCGCACCCACAAAGAATATCTATTAGCGGAACAGCTCTATCTATTCGCGCATTTGGTGAAACTGGAACACAAACTCCACGCCGAAAAACCGAGCGGCCTTCTGGAATTCCGCCCCGAAGAAGAGGCCATTCCCGAACTCTCAAACAATCTGCGTGAGGCATTAAAAACCATCACCGATCATCACTGGATGGTCGCCATAAGCCAAAGCCGCGGCGCACCGACAATCGCCGAAATAGACGAAGCCGCACGCCTGAAAGAACTTGAAGAAGTCGCACAAATCCCGATGATCAGCGAAATTCTTCAAATTTTCCCCGAAGCCACCCTGACAAAGGTAAGCAAACAGGAAAAACCGCAAGACGAAACAATTGACAGTCAAACCCCATCAGAAAAGGACTAAACCCATGTTAAACATGCAAAAAATGATGAAACAAGCGCAGGAAATGCAATTCAAAATGCAGGAAATGCAAGAAAAACTCAGCGATATCGACGTTCAATCCGAAGCAGGCGGCGGCCTCGTCAAGGTCACGATGAGCTGCGGCGGTGTAGTCAAATCCATCTCCATCGATGACAGCCTGATCGGCTCTGACAAAGAAACACTGGAAGATTTAATCGTTGCCGCATTAAACAACACAAACGATGCCAAGGACGACAAAATCAAGGAAGAAACCGCCGCGATGATGGAATCCATGGGCCTTCCTGCCGGCGCGGGCACTGGCCTGCCTTTCTAAGACACAGGGCATAAATCATCATGAAAATCGCCACATGGAATATCAATTCCGTTCGCTTGCGCATCGGCCTGGTCAAGGATCTGGCCGAGCAAGAACAGCCCGACATTATCTGCCTGCAGGAAACCAAAACCCCTGACGAGCATTTCCCCGCAGAGGACATTAGGGCTGCAGGGTACGAGCACATCCATTTTAACGGCATGAAAAGCTATAACGGCGTGGCGATCCTCTCCCGCATCCCCTTTACCGATGCGCAAATCCACACCCGTGTCGGCAAGGACGACTGCCGCCACATCTCAGCCAAATTCGATGGTTTTGAACTGCACAATCTCTACATTCCAGCGGGCGGCGACGAACCCGACCGCACCGTGAATGAGAAATTCGGACATAAACTCGATTTCGTGGATGAAATGACCGAATTCTTTACCTCGAATTACACAGCCCAAAGCCCGCTTGTCGTCGTCGGTGATTTCAACATCGCGCCCCATGAACATGACGTGTGGTCGCACAAACAATTGCTCAAAGTCGTCTCACACACCCCGATTGAGGTCGAAAAGCTGAACGCGATGAAAGCCTCGCTAAATTGGACGGACACCGCCCGCCACTTCGTGCCTGAGGATGAAAAAAGCTACAGCTGGTGGTCATACCGTAACAGAGATTGGAAAAAATCGAACCGCGGCCGCCGCCTCGACCATATCTGGGTGACAGAACCGCTCGCGCAACGCCTCAAATCCTACAACGCCCCCTCACACATGCGCGACTGGACAAAACCCAGCGACCACGTCCCCGCAATTATTGAATTGGCTGATTAAAAGACTAGCTAAAGCGAGCCGATCTCTTTCAAGACAGCAACGGCAATATCTATACGTTTAGATAAATCCTTCATCCCGTTTTTCGTGTGAATATTCAGCGCGAAAAAAACAACGCCGTCACTTGTCTCAACCCATCCAACATTCCAGCCAACCCCGGCTTGACCGTCCGGCTCTGCCCATCCTGTTTTGGAGCGCACCTTGTAATGATGGTTCGCCGACGTCACCATTAAATCTTTAACCAACAATTGATGCGCTTTTTCAAACGGCAAGGCATTACGATAAAGTCTTTCTAAAAAATTTGTTTGCTCATGCGCAGAAATAGTGAGCGACCCGTCTAACCAGAAATCATCAATCACATCGCTGGCCTTACGATTACCGTAAGCAACTTTCTCCAAATAAACTCGCTCACGCTCCAGCCCTATTTTACGCGCCAAATTCTGGTAAAACCAAACAACGGAATATCTTAATCCCGTCTGCAATGTTTGATCTCGATTCCAAATCTCATCATACATTTTAACGCCGATCGTACGCCGCACGCCATCCCAAGGGAAAACCTGAAATTCATCTTTTACCACGCCCGCATCCAATGCGAACAATGTATGCGGTATTTTAAAAGTGGAGGCTGGCGTAAACCGCTTTTGCGCGCGCTTCGGGTTATGAACATAAGTTTTGCGCTCACCCGCACGCATATCCAAAACGACAATCGTCCCTTCAGCATCATATTTAGCGAAAACAGTACCAAATTTATCACTTATCTCTGCTGGCTCGTCAGCAAAAACAAAGCCACCCATAAAAGCTAAAAAACAAACGAACGCGACTGCAAAAGAAACAAATTTCATAAGGGCAGAACTCTGAAAATGGGGAGTAAGATTCAAAAACCCTACTGCATCAGAGGGTTTTCGGGGGTGACATACTTAAATTCAATCGGGTCGGTACGCGGCAGAAGATAGCCCTTCTCAACATCTGACATCAACTCACCACCGGCAATTACGCGCCCCATACTATCGCCCTCATGCACGCTAACAACAAAGCTGAGATCAGCATTGGGCGTGTCATCAAATTTCAGCAAATCAATCTCATCAAGCGAGACAACAAGTTTCTTTGCCTCACCATGCCACAGCCCCAAATCATGGCGCGCAACAACAGGGCGGAAATAATAATCAGACGCGACGGTCTCACCGACAAAAGGAACGCTCTGACGGTTTTTAATCTTTTCAATCATCGCCATATTCAGCTGCGCATCCGCATCCACCGTCACCTCTTCTGTGCGGGTACTCGGCGCATAGGCATAGAGGACGATATGCGCGCCCTTGGTCTTCAAGGCCCCCTCAGTCATCGGAAAATCAAGACTGATCTTCGTCTCATCAAGCCGCTCAATATTAAGTGGCGTGATATTATCCGTCGCCCCTAATCGAACCGCGGGCGCAACGTCCCTGCTGTTTGCATCCCATTGCCCGTTCACTACAACCATCGTGCCTACCGTTGATTGCGTCCCGACGCGGAATTTAATGCGATAATCCCGCATACGATCAGTGCAGAATGTGTGGTTATACTGCGTGTTCACCTGATCCCAGTCATGATATTTGCGGCAATTGATCAAAATCGCATTATCATATTGGCGAATGACATTCTCAACATGGCGCTGGGTAATATCATCATCTCCGCACGCATTCTTGCCGAACATCTCAACAATCACAGGCGGCTTCGCCCCACCTTGAGCAAACGCAGGAGAGAGAGAGCCAAACATCATCATCGCTGTTAGTAAAGTCTTTTTCATATCAAAAATCCGTACATCGTCCGTTGGTTTCCCAATCGCCATACCGTGTCGGCTCGGCTTTGTGCTCATATCCGCCAACCTCTTCTTCCATATCTTCGGCTTTATTGACCGTTTTCGGACGCGGCTGAATATTTTCGCCTTTAAGGTCAGACGGGTCACCGTCTTTCTCAATTTTTGGGGTTTGCTTTTTATCAGTCATATAGTCATAGTAAAGCAAAACCGCCAAGGGGATCAAATGAATTCGCCGCAATCTAAAACCGAGACAGATACTGAGAAAGAAGAAAAGGACAACGGTCTGACCACCCGTGAATGCGCTCTGTCTATGCTCAGCGAAGTGCTAGATCGTAAAAACGCACTTGATGTCGTGCTGGAACGCTCTGCTGAATTCGCATCGCTCCCCCCGCGCGACCGTGCTTTTACCCGCATGCTTTTAACAACCACGCTCAGGCGTTTGGGGCAGATTGATGATTTAATCACCCACGCGCAAGACCGCCCGAACACAATAAAAACGCCCACCTTGCTGCATATTCTACGCCTCGGCATCACGCAGATTTTCTTTATGGAGGTCGCCGACCACGCCGCCGTTGATACATCCGTCACGCTGTGCGAAAACCATAATTTGAAAAAACAAAAAGGCTTCGTGAATGCCATCCTGCGCACCCTTATCAGAAGCGGTAAATCCAGACTTGATCAACAGGATGCAGGCCGCCTGAATACGCCTGAATGGCTGCTCAAACACTGGGTCTCTGATTACGGCATGGTCGAGGCCGCCAAAATCGCTAACGCGCATTTGACCGAAGCCCCGCTCGATATTACGGTGAAAAGCAAAGACGACCGCGGCTATTACGGAAACGCGCTCCAAGCCTCCGAACTCTCCACGGGCAGTCTGCGCCGCATCGGTGGCGGCAACATCAAGGAATTAGAGGGCTTCGACCAAGGCAAATGGTGGGTACAAGACGCCGCCGCTGCCATCCCCGCAACTCTCTTCGGAGACATCAAAGGCAAACAAATAATCGATATGTGCGCTGCACCGGGCGGAAAAACCATGCAACTTGCCGCGCTCGGCGCGAATGTCACCGCCATCGACCGCTCCGCAAAACGCATGCAGAAGGTGGAAGAAAACCTTGAGCGCATCGGCTTAAAAGACACCGTCAAAATCGAAATCGCCGACGCCGCAAACTGGACACCGAAAGAAGCGCCCGCATACATCTTGCTTGATGCGCCCTGCTCCGCCACCGGAACCATGCGCCGCCACCCCGATACGGGCTATTTAAAATCGGACAGAGACATCGAACGCCTGATCACAATTCAAACGCGACTGCTTAACCGCGCCATCGAGATTCTCGCACCTGGCGGCACGCTGATTTACTGCACCTGCTCTCTGCAGAAGGCAGAAGGCGAATATCAAATTGAACAGGCATTAAGCGCGCATCAAAACATAAGCCGCCACCCCATCACAAAAGACGAAATCGGCGGCTATGAAACCCTGATCAACGACCAAGGCGACCTCCGCATCCTCCCCCACCACCTAAGCGAACACGGCGGCATCGACGGCTTCTTCGTTTCACGGTTGGTAAAAGATTAAATTTTCGAATATGATCAAATAACGGTAACGCCGTTTAAAACTAAACCGTTTTTATGATCCTCTTCATAAGGCCAATCAAATTCTACAAACAGGAATTCTTTGATTAAATCGTCATTAATATCGCTTCGGTGGAGCGCTTTTTCAGGCATCGAAATCAAACGATATTTCTTAAGGTCATGACACCAATCATAAGCAAAAAAGCCGCGTTCAGAAACTTGTAACCAATCATCGATATTTACGTCATCATTTACTTCTTGCAAACGTACAGGCTCTGTAACTTTAGGTCTCAAAATTAAGCTGTCATGTAATTGAAATTCATCTTTTTTCTGTCTTAAGTGACAAAAACGTGGGATAGGGCCAAATCCTGAGCTTGAAAAAAATCCCAGTTTTCCCGTTGAGTCAACTGCACCCCAATCATACTCTAGCGTCTTGAAATATTTATGCTTCTCAACGAAAACAGGCTGCATGCCTAAAGCTCCGGTATATCATCGAACGCAGATTCAGGCAGCTCCGCAACCAAGTGCGTATCGCTTCCGCCACGCGTGCCGTGATAATCCAGAACAGGAGCATAATCCAAACCCAGCGCTTCGATAATGGCGCGAACACCGGCACGGCAATTCGCCGAATCTGTTGCGCCTTGCTGATCAAAAGGAATATGCAAATCACCCAACTTATGACCAAGATCAACCGCTTTTTCCCAAATCGGGCGCATAACATCCGCGCCGCCGCCGATATAGCCGAAAGTTTTTAATTTACTGAAATCGCGATCAAATGATTTTACTTCGGGCGCAAGATACGGCCTTTGTCCTGCCGCCAACCCCTCCGTTTGCATTTTAAAATGCAATTCCTCAACGATTCTTGGCTCTTTCCCCGGTGTTTCATCGCGAAGAACCAAAAAACTGTGATAAGCATCATCTTCAGGATTAGACTCTGCAAATCCTGTTCCCCGCTCGACGGCATATAATGCAAAACACATATTATTATCCATAGCTTTAACTATACGGCAAATCTGAAAATTCTGTCAAAGAAACTCGCACGCATCCTCTGGATATCGCAAAGCCTTTCTGCTAAACTAAAAATATCTTTGACGCATCTCTGCGTCGCTTTCAATGCAACATTATAAAAGCTGAGTTCGTAGCCGTATGTCCAACGCCGTTAAAATCGCACCCTCAATCCTCTCCGCCGATTTCTCAAAACTGGGGGAGGAAGTCGCAGCCATCGATAGCGCAGGCGCGGATTACATCCATATCGACGTGATGGACGGACATTTTGTGCCTAACCTCACCTTTGGCGCGCCCGTGGTCAAGGCCATCCGCAAGGCGACACAAAAACCGTTCGACGTGCATCTCATGATCTCCCCCGTTGATCCGCTGATTGACGATTTCGTAGACGCAGGATCAGACATCATCACAGCCCATGTTGAGGCAGGCCCCCACCTGCACCGCACCCTGCAACATATCAAGGCCAAGGGCGTAAAGGCGGGCGTCTCCCTCAACCCGCACACCCCGATTGAGAGCATCAAACATGTCATGGATATGGTTGACCTTATCCTGATTATGACCGTCAACCCGGGTTTCGGCGGGCAGAGCTTCATCCCCGTGCTGGATAAAATCAAAGGCGCGCGCGCTATGATCAACGCGACAGGGCGTGACATTGATCTGGAAATTGACGGCGGCGTAAACCCGCAAACCGCCAAAGACTGCATCGCGGCAGGCGCAAATGTTCTGGTCGCAGGCACAGCCGTATTCAAAGACGGCCCCGACAAATATGCCGAAAATATCCAAAGTTTAAGAGGATAGAAAAAGAGGAAGGGAACACCAAGATGCCCAACACAACATTCGATCTTTTAAACGCCCTGAAAACCAAGGCAGGCATGCTCACGCATAACACACCGCTTTATAACTGGAGCCTCCTCTCCTCTACGCCCGACCGCCTGATTGTAAAGCCTGTCGACCCCTGGCCCGGCGACGCCGACAAAGCACAAGCTCTACTCTCTGCGGCGGGCGTGAATGAACAAACCCGCAACGGCCCGCAATGGTTCGCCGAATGGTGGAGCCCCGAAGACGCCGATGAGTTATGGACAGACCACATCCACAGCTTCAGCTGGCTGCGTGATTTGCGCACCCACGGCACCGCCCGTGCGCGCGAGCAAGGCCGCCTGATGATCGAAAGCTGGCTGGATCACCACAAATACTGGAACGCATCCATCTGGCATCCTGACTTAACCGCGCGCCGCCTGACCATGTGGATTTGCCATTATGATTATTTCTGCGACGCGTATGATGTCAGCCTGGAAGACAAATTCCTCTCCTCCCTCGTGCGACAGGCAAAACATCTGCAAAACTGCCTCAGCCGAACAAACGGCACAACCACATTCCAAACGATTAAAGGCCTGCTCTACGCGGGGATAGCACTGGAAAATCACGAACACTGGCTCGATATCGGCTTAAAAGCCTTGGCAAATGTGCAGAAGAAACAAATCCTGCCCGATGGCGGCCACATCTCCCGCAGCCCCGCAATCATGTTGGAGACGCTGGAAGTTCTGGTCGATATCCGCATCGCGCTGAATGCGGGCGCATACCCCGTGCCCGAAACACTGACCGAAACGATTGAGAATTTGAGCGCTGCCCTGCGCCTGTTCCGCTACCGTGATCGTAAGCTCGGCATGTTCCACATGACACAGGAAGGCGATATCGATTATATCGACTCCATTTTGGCACAAGCAGGCACACATAAAAAACGCCGCGCATCCCTGCCCGATACGGGTTTTGAACGCATTGAACAAGGCCGCAGCTTGATTGTGATGGACACAGGAAAAGCCCCGAATTACCCCTACGATAAAACCAACCATGCCGCCCCGCTCGCCTTCGAATTCTCCTACGGTAAGGAACGGATAATCACCAATTGCGGCACGCACCCCACCTGCCCCAAATGGCGCGAAGCCCTACGCTTTACAGGCGGGCACAACACCGCTTGCCTTGATCACCGCAACGCATGCGAGATTAAAAAAGACAAACATTTCGGGCGCAAAGTCACCCAAACCACCGCCCACCGCGAAAGCATGAAAGGCGCCGCCCTGATCGTTGCCTCCCATAACGGATACGCACCGTTAAACGGCATCACCCACACGCGCAAACTCTACATCACAGATGAAGGCCACGACTTCCGCGGCGCAGATGAGATGAGCTGCGCCTTCGATCTGGTCAACCCCGTTGAAATCGCCTTACGCTTCCACATCCACCCCGCCGTCACCGCATCCCTCGTTCAGGACGATACGGAAGTTCTGCTCCGCATCCCGGGCGGTATTGGCTGGCGCTTCAAACAATCAGGCGCAACCATAAAACTTGAAGACAGCCTGTATTTAGGCAGCGGGAACGAACCACGCAAGACCAAGCAAATCGCGCTCTACACCACCATGAAGGACGCCAGCGCAACCCTCAAATGGTCGTTCAAGCGCGAAGGGTAAAGACCATGGGCATAGGGCGCAAACAACAGCAAGGCAATGTTTTATTCCTCATCCTTATCGCTGTCGCCCTGTTTGCCGCATTATCATATGCCGTGACATTTTCATCGCGTTCAGGCGCAGACTCAAACAAAGAAGCCCTGAATGTCGCACTCTCCGAAGTCTTCAACCATTTCACACAAGTACGCGTCGCGATACAGCGCGTCACCTTTTCCGGCGCTTGCACCGATAAAACCATCCGCTTCTGGCACGTCTCAAGGGAAAGAGCAACAAACGACAATTTCTACGGCGACGGCTCAGACACACAATGCCAGATTTTTCACCCCGATGGCGGCGGTGTGCCTTATCAGACCCGACCCGAAAGATTAGACACATCCACTTCTCCCGAATACGGCATCATCTCAAACAGAATTGAAGAAATCGGAACGACAAATAACGATGTCGACTCAGATGGTCAGGGCACAGCGGCCGATTTGCTGATTATCGCTAATATTCCGCGCGCCGCTTGTGTTGAGGCAAACAGACAACTGGGTGTTGAAAACCCGAACGGCAATCCGCCCCAATACACAATCAGCACAACATCCACCTTCCGCGCCCTTTCAAATCAAAGCTCAACCTTCCCCTCCTCCTCAACAGGCGGATACACGGGCGGCGGTGGCGTCACCCTCGGCAGCGGCCCCAGCGTTGTACCCGAATTAAGGGGCAAATCAGCAGGCTGCTTCCATCATGCGATCGACGATTACTACACCCTCTATTCCGTCTTGATCGAGCGGTAATTTCCATCTACTGTTCACATCATGGCAAAAGCGCAAAAATCATATGTCTGTAACGCGTGCGGCGCGGTTTCCACCCGCTGGGCAGGCAAGTGCGACGCGTGCGGCGAATGGAACACCATCACCGAAGAAGTCACCGAAGCCAGCGTACCAAAGGGTTTAGGCGGCAAACAAAAAGGCCGCGTAATTGATTTTGTCGATCTGCGCAATGAAAAATCCGCTAGCTACCCCCGCCACCTGACACGCATCGACGAATTTGACCGCGTCACAGGCGGCGGCATTGTGCCGGGTGCGGCAATTTTAATTGGCGGTGATCCGGGCATCGGCAAATCAACCCTGCTCCTGCAATCGGTCTGCGCCCTCACCAACAACAACGTGCCCTGCGTTTACATCTCGGGCGAGGAATCCACCGACCAGATCCGCATGCGCGCCAACCGCCTCGGCCTTGGTGATACGCCCGTAAAACTCGCCGCCGCAACAAATGTGCGCGACATCATCGAAACAGTAAAATCCACAAAAGACGATATCAAGTTGATGATCATCGACTCCATCCAAACCATGTATGTCGATAACATCGAAAGCGCCCCCGGCACAGTTACGCAAGTCCGCACCTCCGCGCAAGAAATCATTCGCATGGCGAAAAGCCGCGGCATATCCGTCATCTTCGTCGGCCACGTCACAAAAGACGGACAAATCGCAGGCCCCCGCGTTTTAGAACATCTTGTCGACACAGTGCTGTATTTTGAGGGCGACAGAAGCCACCAATTCCGCATACTTCGCGCCGTGAAAAACCGCTTCGGCCCAACTGATGAAATCGGCGTGTTTGAAATGGCAGGCGAAGGCTTGATTGAGGTTGATAACCCCTCCGCGCTCTTCCTCTCTCAACGCCACGAAGATGCGGCGGGCTCCTCCGTCCTCGCCGCGTTAGAAGGCACAAGACCTTTATTGGTCGAAGTCCAAGCCCTCGTTGCACCTTCCTCGCTCGCCTCTCCAAGGCGCGCCGTGTTAGGGTGGGATCATAACCGCCTCGCCATGATTGTTGCGGTGTTGGAAACGCGATGCGGCATTAAACTCTCCAGCCACGATATTTTCTTAAACATCGCGGGCGGCATCCGCATTAATGAGCCCGCCGCCGACCTCGCCGTCGCCGCAGCACTAATCAGCGCGCTATCACAACAAACATTACCCGCCGATACGGTCTTCTTCGGTGAAATCGGCCTTGCAGGCGAAGTCCGCCAAGTCGCGCAACCTGATGTGCGATTAAAAGAGTCCGCAAAACTCGGCTTCGAAAAAGCCACCATCCCGAAATTGAATAAGAAAAAAGGCGTGAACCAAAACCTGCCGATTCAAACCAACGAAATCACCCACATCAAACACCTCGCCGACCATCTGGTTGGGGAGCGTTAATTTTCAAAATTTAATGGGAGTCAAACAAACATCGGCTCTGCGCTGTACACATCGTCATCATCATTCGCATAATGACCTGAGCTTTCGGCATAGTTCGCAGGCAGCAAGTCAGGCACATGCGCATGCGCGCCGTCCAAAACCATCTGCGCCAGCCAGCGCACCTGTTCATCCTCACGCTCATCCTGCGCGGCATCATAAATGGCAGACACCACCGCACGCAGATCACTCTTGACCAGAACGCCGTCAGAAATTGCTTCTTCAATATGGCGGCTGTCATATTCATCCAACAACCGATTAACAACATAAGCCTGCAAAGCCTTATGCGTCTCACGCGTGCCGTCATAACTGTCATCAAACCCGCTATCAAAAAACCGATTAGACAAGGCAGGCGCGATCCAATATTCATCATCCTGCGCGAAAAACGCCTCTAGCGCGCGCGTATCAATCGCTTCTTTTACAACATCAATTGATCCGCCCGCTTGCATGTACTGATCCAACGCATAGCCTTCAGCATATGCCTCCTCAACATACAAGGTTCCGAACGCCTCATCCTTAACAAAACCGACCGCATGGCCAAGCTCATGCTGAACCGAGATATAAGCGCGGTCTTCAGCCGGAATATTCCCGTGCGATCCGTCAATCCGCATCCCTGTGCCCAGCGTGAATAAATCACTGCCATCTAATGCTGTGCTTGGTAAGGTCATGGCAAAATACGGTGTTTGCGTTTTATCATCGACAAGGCCGCAAATCTCTGCGTTATAGCCACGGGCTAACTCTGTAATATTTTGGGAAAGCTCGTAATTGCCTTTAATTTCGGGGGCATAGGCTGTCCACGCCTCTAAAATCGCCTCCGCGCGTTCATCCAACTGCTCAGGCGTAATCGCGCCTTGAACCAACGCGTCATGATGCGGAAAATCCGCAGGTTGATACGCAAACACCGACGCACCGATATCCGCACTCATCTCTTCTGATGTTGGAAGGTCAAACCCCATTTTTTAAATACTCAAAACCCGTTAATTCTTTTTTTCATAATATAAAACTATACTTCAAAATCAAATTAAAGTACAACATTCTATATCAAGATGAGTAAAGAGAGGCAACACTATGAAATATTACACCTTTATCGCCCTGACGATTTGTTTGGCTTTGGGCTTGATCAACAATAATGCAAACGCGAAAAAAGCAGAAACCATTGTTAAACATGAAAATATTTCCTACGTTGCCAATTCCGACGATAAAAAGCACCGCTTAGACATCTACACACCCGTCGGTGACTCCGTAAACCGCCCTGTTCATATCTTCGTCCATGGCGGCGCATGGACAATCGGCAATAAAAGCGTTGTAAAAGAACGGGAAGCCCAAAGCTACACCGATAACGGCGTGATCATGGTCTCCATCAATTACCGCCTGTCCCCGAAACATAAACACCCCGCCCATGTGCAAGACGTTGCAGCGGCCGTGAAATGGGTACGCGATAATATCGGCCAATATGGCGGCGATGCTAATAACATCGTCCTCTCAGGCCATTCCGCTGGCGCACATCTGGTCGCACTGGTCGGCACAAACCCGAAATACCTTGCAAAACACGGCCTGACTTTAAACAGCTTCCAAGCCATCGTCCCCGTAGATACAGCCAGCTTTGATCTGTCTGTTCCGTCGAAACACAGCAAAATCGAAAAAATGCGTCAAAAAGCCTTCGGTACAGAGTTCGAAACAATTATCGAAGCCTCGCCTTTATCACAGGTTCACCGCACGCGCACAACGTCACCCTTCCATGTGTTCGTTACCGATAAACGCGAAGACGCGGTCAAAGCCTCACGCATGCTGGTCAACAAAATGCAACGCTACGAAAACCCTGCGGAACTGCACATCATCGAGGGGCTTTCCCACCGCCAAATGAAATTGGAATTGTTCAAAAAAGGTACAAAAATGCATGAAACAGTTTTGAACGCCTTTTCAAATGTTCCGACATATGCTTTAAATTCAAATGAGATTATCACTGAAGATTTACCAAGCCCGAACATGTTGCCGATTGACCTTCAATAAGGCCCACGGTTAAGGCAAAACAACGAACAGTCAAAAATCAAAGATTTAACCATGCAAGACACATTATTAACCAGACGCGCCCTCCTTAAAAACAGCATGTTCGGCGCGGCATGCCTATCATTGGGCGGGCTGTCCCTCTCAGGCTGTACCGCAGGGCCAACAACGGGTCAATCGTATTTGCCAAACTACACCGAGCCCGAAAACCGCAACACCATTACATTCTGGACAGATATCATGGTGCAGGCGGTGCGGAATAAAAAATTCAACCCGCCGCGCGCATCACGCATTTTTGCGATGGGTCACCTCGCGGGCTTCCTCGCGATAAACGGCATTCAAAAACACTATACATCGCCCTTCGGCTACAATGACGGGCCTGACGGCGCAAACATCGACGTGGCCTACGCAACCGCAATGTCGATTGCCATCAGCGACGGCTTTCAGTCCCTCTTCACGGTCGACTTACAACGTTTTTTAAATAAATTCCCCAACGATCAAGCCAAAGCAGACGGCATCAAATGGGGACGTACCGTCGGCAAAGCGATTGTTAAAATGCGCACCAATGACGGCGCACAGGATTTTATGGCGGAAAATTATCACGGCAATTACCCCCGCCGCGGTGATATCTTGCAATGGACGACCACAGGCCCGTTCTATCGCGCAGAATTCGGCCCCGCCTTCCAAACTTACAGCCGCCCGCTCCTGCCTGGTTGGGGGCAGTTAAAGCCATGGTTCATGCCAAACCTTACGCAATTTCGCGCCATCGACTTCCCCGAGGCAACCAGCGACCAATTTGCAAATGAATATCTGGAAGTCAAAGAACTCGGCGCGTATGACAGCAAAACCCGCACCGAAGACCAAACCGAGATTGCTTTCTTCTGGCAAGATGGCGGCGGCGGCGCTGGCGTTCCCGGCCACTGGCAACTCATCGCCATGAAATTATGGCAAGACATGGATATGCCGATGATCGAACAGGCAAAGGCCTTCGCCCTGCTCAGCATGGGTCAATCCGATGCAGCCATATCAACATGGGACACAAAATACCACTACGACATCGTGCGCCCCGAAACCTCCATTCGCATTCGCGCCGACCAATTCGGCAATGATAAGATTGCGGGAACACGTGACCCGAACTGGCAAAGCCTGATTCCAACGCCGAACTTCCCCGCCTACACATCGGGGCATTCCACATTCAGCGGCGTTTCCGCGCGCATGATCGCGCTTGTTTTAGGCCGAGATAAAATCACCTTCTCCGCAGGCGCACCTGATCAACGCCTCTGGCACAGATACCTCTCCAAATCGTACCGCACCTGGAACAGCGTTTGGCAAGCCGCCGAAGAAAACGGGATGAGCCGCATATATGGCGGCGTGCACTGGAGCGCGGATAACGTCGAAGGCCTGCGTGTGGGTAAAGACCTCGCCGATTATGCCTTTAAAAATGTGTTTGCAAAAAAAGTATAAAAGTTTAAAAAGCGGAACAAAGAAATGAAAACCATCAAACCCCTTTTATCAGCCCTCATGCTTCTGCCCGCATGCTTGACAACAGGCGTGCAACCCGCAGCGGCGCAAGCTCTGGAAACACCCTTCGCAGTCAACAGCGACTCACTCTCCTTCTTCGAAGAACCGCTGGCCTATAAGCTAGGCCCCGCCGTGCTCTCCGCAGACATTATTTTCGATCAATCTTTCGAACACAACACACGCACGAACGATAATTTATTCAACACCATCGCACTCGGCTTTTTCACCGCCGAAACCCAACTCCCGAACAGCTGGTTCCTCTCGGCGCAGTATAACGCCTTTTACGAACGGCTCGGCTTGCCCAACGGTAAAGACTACGATGACGAGATCATTTTCTCCCTCTCTGATGAAATCGGCACGCTGTCACTCGGGAATGTCAGCCGCGAGATTTTCAACCTCACCCACCCGCCTGTCGCTGTCGGCCGCGCTGATTTGAACAATGCGGGGCTAATCGGGCAACTGGATGAAACCGCCGCCAGCTATGCGCTCAGATTAAACTCCTTCACCATCGCCGCCGCCGCTGACCAAGAAGGCCGCGTTGAGGGCGGGCTAACCTTCCAACGCAATATCAATAAATACGGCGTCTTCCTTTCAGGCCACATCCGCCACGGTGAAGGCCGTGAAAACGCAGACTTTGTCTCTCTACAGGAAAATTTCGGCGTCTCCGACATTGACGAAACGCTTGGCGGCTCTGTTTTAGGATCGGTAACCTACGCATCATTCATCGTACAAGGCGAGGTTGGCGTAGAAAAAGTTGACTTCAGCACAGAAGACGAAACCAACACCTTTGGCCGCGCAGGCATCCAATTCAAAATGCAACGCCACACGCTGTCATTGGAAGGCGCAATATCAGAACTGGACGACACCGAACTCCACGCCGTCGCCCTCGGCACGCAACACGACATCGCCCGCGGCCTGTCCTTCAACACCGGCACAAACTACACCCGCACGGGCAACACCGACCAAGTCCAACTGGTCACCTCGTTTAGGTATGTGTTTTAAAGGCTGCTAAAAACTACAAATCAAAAATGCTGGTTGATTTGAGCGCGACGACCACGCCTAAAGAGATGAAACCGCCAATCAGGGAAACCCAGAGCGGTACGCCGTAGAACCAGCACACCCCCGCCGCAATCGCGGTTGTAATTACAAATACCAAAAGAATAACGAGCAAGTCTTTTAAAAGCGCCCCGAAAAACGCAGTAAAAATACCCAAAATATCGCGCCCGATATTCGATCCGCCGCCATCACTCTCACTCATTACGTCTCTCCCTAATGTTGACGAACATAATACATATAAACAAAGCGGCACACAAACATGCTAACCCACCCTCACCTTGCTCACCGCCAGAACGGCTTGTGAACAGAGTGTATCCACGGGCATGCCTGTTGTTTTGCACTGCGCCTCTAATTCACTCAGGCGCGCTAAAACCATCTCCAACGAGGCAAGCGACCAAGTACGCAACTGCCCTTGAAACTGGTTGCTTTGCTTAAAGAATACTGGCGGAGAGAGCTTTTTCATCGCCTCCTCCACACTCGATCCGCCCTGCATATAAGACAGTGTCTGATGCAAACGGCGGAAATGGTTTTGTAAGGTACGCAATATCGCAACAAAGGCCGTGCCCTCCTCCATCAACACCGCCAACGCCGTCATCGCCGCGTGAGAATTCCGCCCCGCCACCGCATAGACCAGATCATCAAACCCCTGCGCCCCCGCCGCGCCGCACGCCGCACGCACATCGGCAAGACTCACCGTTTGGCTTTCCGTTCCCATATAGGTAATCAGCTTTTCTAATTCCGAGCGCACCTTCGCCCGATCGCCCGAAATATTGGCCGCTAGCCAGACAATCGCATCCTGATCAGCACGCAAATTCGCCGCGCCCAGCGTATCGCGAATAAACCGCGCCACATCACGCTCATCTTCAACGTAGCACGGCACAGCCGCCGCATTTTTTGCACTCTCACACAATTTTCGTAAAGATGACCGCGCGGCCAAAGCCCCCGCCTGAATGATAATAAGCGCAGAATCGCTGGGGTTTTCCAGATAATCTTTGAGCATCTTGGTCAACTTATCCGCACCGTCTTCAATTTTGATCAAGCGATCTCCGCCCATCATCGAAATCGCATGCGCTTCATCTGATAATCGCGCCTCATCCTCGCTCAGCATATCGGTCGATAAAGACGCGACATTAAACGGATCATTCAAATCCGCGACAACCGTTTTGCCCATCACCGCCGCGCGTTCCGACACCAACCCCTGATCAGGGCCGTACACCAGAATAACCCGCGCCTTCGGGTCGGGCGATTTCACAAAGGATTCGAGGTTGCGATACGTGATTTTCATGAGAACTACTCTATCTCGCCGACACAAAGATGTGAAGCACGCAAATAAACACATCAATTAGGGGGGGAAATATTTAAACCGCACCCACGGCTTGGCAAGGGTTGTCCTGCATATTGGATATCACCTTCTCATAGGCCATGCGCACACTTTGGTTCGGGTTATCAAAAATGCGCGGGTCATGCTCGCGCTGCTGCGCCAGAACATCATTGAGCGTCGGGAACAACAGGCGGTTCACCTTCCCGTCCGTGCAGCCCGTGCGACAAATCGCAATCAACGCCTGCGCGGCATCCCAAAGGCCGAGATCATCCGCCGATGCCTCCACCAAGTCAGCAAAATCGCGGGCAAAATCCTGCATCGTGCCATGCCCGTAATTGATATCGAAAAACTTGCCGTTATGCTCCCGCGCCTGCGCGTAGGAACTGATAACCAAATCATACATCGCCGTCAAATCCGCCGTATCAAACCCGTAACGCGCGAGCAAATCATCGACGCCACGCGCAAACGCATCATGAAACGCGAGCAAGGTTGTAATCACAAAAGCCGTTTGATGCTGATGAATGCCGACACCGAACATCCGCGCCTCATAGCGATGCCCTGTCACCGCGCCATCTGCGCCCTTCAACACGGCAATCTTCACATCCGGCCATAACACACTTTGCGCCAGATAATAATTACTGGCGATATTCAAACCGCGCTCTTTCAATGTATTGAACGTCACGCCCCAATCTCCTGACGGCACGCCCGTCAAATTGCCTTCGCGGTCATAATACATAAACAGCGGATTGTTCAGCACATGATCGATATGAGATGCAATCAACTCCTCCCCGCTCTGCGCACTGAACACATACGGAAGCACACCGCCGCGCCCCTCCAGCAATCCGTTATGACGGAGCGACATGCCCGCATGCCCTTTAAACGGCTGGCCTTCGCTAAACCCGCAACTATTATCGCTCAGCATAAACAAAAACGGCGCAAGCGTGTAAAGCCTGCGCACATTCGACAGCAAATGCTCAGGGTCTTTATGGCTGACCGAAACCTGATTGGATTTGCACACCGCAAAATACTGCACGCATTTTTTCATATCCGCGCGATACGGGTCATACATCACCTTGTATCGATCAACCTGCACAATGCGCGAGAGCAGATCATCAGCCGTCCGTTCAGGCAATTCCTGAAAGAAAGAACGTTTCAGCCCCAAGCCTTCAGCCTTTTCGGTTAAAATCTTGATCTTCTTATTCGTGTCATCCAGAACGGATTGCAAATTATCAGGCGACGCCGCAATGCTCGCCACTTCCAGCAATTCACTCGTCGGCTCATTATGGACCCAATCACCGGGCAACACCGCCGCCGCCGAGTTTTTCAAAACCTTGTTCTGGCAAAGGCTCATCACGTCCAAATCAGGAGAATCGGGATTGTAGAAACACAACTCTACTTCAATCCCCGCCTTAACATTTTCGCCCGAGCCGAGATAAAGATCAAACACGTCATCCGCGCCGTTAATTTCGGTTAAATCATTCGCATTTACTTCTGACATGGCAATCTCTTAAATAAAAAGTCCTAAAAGTTTAAATTCTGATTATAGGCCGAAAAGTTACACTTTAACAAACAATCAGGCATGAAATTTATGTAAGACTTTGAAAAGAAATCGCTAAAGCTCAAGCCCGTTGCGGGGTTTGGGCTGAACGCCCAAATGCTCGATTAAGGTACGCGTCTCGGGCAAAATGGTTGTCGTTGTATCAATCTGCAAACTTTCAAGCCCCTTTTCAGCGAAAATATCGAAATTCGGACTATCACGCCCCACAAGCCCGCGATTGCTACTCCGCCCGTTATCTGCACGCGTCAAAGGCGGCTTTGTGTGGTGAACAAGAATAGCCCCCCACTCGCGCCGTTGAACCTCGCCCGTATCATTTTCGCGCGATCTGTGCATCAGCTCTGATCCCATACGCGTCATCAAACCATTCGGCGCAACCAGCTCGGTGCGCTCAATGCCCTGCCCTTTATGCGTATCAAACTGATATTCCGTGCCCAAAATATCGTGGAACAGATACGCAAAATCAATATTCCCGTTATCATTCACGTGATTATGCCATTTCGCAAAAACAGGCCTGTGCGCATCACCCGGCTCAATATCTGTGCGGTGAACAACCATTTGTAACTGCGCATCTTTAAACCGATCCGCACCGTATAGCTGCAGCGCATCCATACAGGCCGCATGAACACGGCTCAAAGTAAAATCGAAAACATCAGGCAAACCGACATGAAAATCGCCTGAATTTTTAATTACCATTCCGTTCGCGGTGACGTTCGGCGCACCTGATAAATCAACATGGTCACGCGTTGTAATCACATGAGTTTCTGCCAAAGCCGCACGCTTTTGTGCATTTTCGCCGCTTGCCATATTCACACGCACATAATCCTTGCCCGCATCTTCAGGCAGATTTTGCGCCACAAATTCAAAATCGAGCAAAAGCCCGCTCTCGCGTGACAGCTGTGCCAAAAACGGCGTTGATATTGATTCCGGTCTGTTTGACTGTCCCATAATTTTTTTATCCCTTAACGCCCAACCCAGGGCGCGTTTTTTTCTACATTAGCAAAATATAGTATATCGATTTTTGGAAAATTATGAAAATTCAACACTTCCCGTCGATACACCCAATGTCGGAAACCACAGGAAAAAGTGAACGCTGCGGCGCTTTAGCATATTTTTCGCGGTGCAAGCTGATCCTTCAAATCCCGCGTTTTGAAAACGGCACGAAACCGTTTCAAATCAAGACTGATGTTATAAATCGAAAAGACAGAATATGTCAAAGAAAACCGTTCAAAGAGCCTTAAAAATTAAAACGCAAAAATTAACGGTTAAAGTAAAGCCCCAACTGCAATTCAATCTGCCGCGCGAGGTCGTTCAATGCGTTTTCACGCGTGCTCTGCTCGGAAAAACGCGTCGCAAATTCTTCGGCCAAAACGTTATAACTGGACGTTGCGCTTAATCCGCGCCGAAGCAACTCTTCACCGCTCTGCGCATCGGTTAAAATCATTGTACTGGTTAGGCGCAGCTGCGCACGTGTAACGTCAGAACTTCGCGTCACGTCCAAATCTGTAACAGATTCTCTAATCGGTGAGATTTGCAGAATATAAGCGGGGTTTTCAGGCCGCCCGTCCTTATAAAATTGATCAATCAACTGATTGCGTAAAAACTGCCCCTCACGGTTCGGAATATTACCGATCTGCACTTGTGATAAATTCGCCGTCACATTCTTGCTATGGCTCGAATGCTCACCATACATCGGCGAAAACCCGCACGATGCAAGGGGAAAGGACAGAACGCACAAAGCGAATAAAGGTAAAAACCGCATCATAAAACTTTCCTTATCCCACGACCACATTCACAATACGGCCTGGCACGTAAATAAATTTGCGCATCGTCTTCCCGTCCATCGCGCGCTGAACCTTTTCTTCTGCCAGCGCAACGTCCTGCGCCTTGGCCTGATCCGCATCGGCGGGCAATGTAATCGTCGCGCGTACCTTACCATTCACCTGCACACCAATCGTAATCGTATCAGACACAAGCAGTGCCTCATCATAAGACGGCCACGGCGTATCAACGAGCATCGTCTCATGCCCCAAATCCGCCCATAATTCTTCCGCCAAATGTGGCATAATCGGATTGATCATAATGATAAACGCCTCAACGGCTTCGCGCTGGGCGAATTGATCACCAACATCGGCCGCCTTGAATTTCGAAAATTCATTATAAAATTCGCGCAAATAAGCAACCGCCTTATTCATCGCAAACGCATCAATCGCCTCACCGACATTTTTAATCGTTTTATGCGTCAGCTGGCGCAAATCTTTCGCCTTATCTGATAAATCCGCGTCCGATCCTTGCGCTAAGTCCATATCGGAGATTGACGCATACACCTTATTCACAAACCGCCATGCGCCCTCAATGCCGCTTTCTGTCCACTCCAAATCCCGCTCTGGCGGGGAGTCAGAGAGGATAAACAGCCGCGCCGCATCCGCGCCATAAGTCTCCAAAATTTCTTCAGGGTCAATCACATTGCGCTTGGATTTCGACATCTTAATCGACGGCCCCACCGTCACAGGCTCGCCCGTCTCCGCATGTACCCAATCCTCGCCCTTCTTCACGGCCTCGGTCGGGAAAATCCATTTCCCGTCTGCATCCTGATACGTCTCATGCGTCACCATCCCTTGAGTAAACAACCCCTGAAACGGCTCATCCGTATTCACAAATCCGCAATCGCGCATGATCTTGGTGAAAAATCGCGCATAAAGAAGGTGCAAAACCGCATGCTCCACTCCGCCAATATACTGATCAACCCCGCCACCTTTCGGCATCCAGTAATCCGCCTTATCTTTATCCAGCGGCAAGTTTTCATTCCCCGCATCGCAATAGCGGAACTGATACCAGCTACTCTCAAAAAACGTATCGAACGTGTCCGTCTCTCGCGTCGCAGGCTCACCTGTTTCAGGGCAAGTTGTATGCTTCCAGCTCGGGTGATTATCTAATGGATTGCCCGGCTTTGAAAAATCAACATCCTCCGGCAAGGTCACAGGCAACTGATCATCAGGCACGGGAATACACGCCCCGTCCGAATTGCGATACACCACAGGAATCGGACAGCCCCAATATCTCTGGCGCGATACGCCCCAATCCCGCAAGCGATATTGTGTTGTGCCAAAACCTGTGCCGCCCTCCTCACAGCGTTTAATCACCTCGGCCTTCGCCTCTTCAATGCTCATCCCGTCCAGCCACTGGGAATTAATCAGCGCGCCCTCGCCCGTAAATGCTTCGCTCATGTCCGTATCGTTCGAAATAACAGGCAAAATATCCAACTCGTATTTCGTCGCAAAATCAAAGTCACGTTGATCGTGCGCAGGCACACCGAAAATCGCGCCCGTCCCGTAATCCATCAAAATAAAGTTCGCGATATAGACAGGAACCTCACGCCCCAACAACGGATGCGTCGCCGTAAAACCCGTATCAAAGCCCAGCTTTTCCGCCTGCTCAATCGCCGCCTCCGACGTGCCCTGCGCCTGACAGGCGGCAAGAAACTCTTCAAACCCGTCCTTGCCCGCACAAAGCTCCTTCGTCATCGGATGATCAGGCGCCAAAGCCATAAACGACGCCCCAAACAGCGTATCGGGACGTGTCGTATACACCTCAATCGTCTTATCGCTATCCACAATATCCCACGTAAACTGTAGGCCCACTGATTTCCCGATCCAGTTTTCCTGCATCACGCGCACCTTCTCAGGCCAGCGCTCTAACCCTTGCAAATCTTGCAATAACTCTTCCGCATAATCGGTAATCTTCAAAAACCACTGATTTAAGGTTTTGCGCTCAACCGCCGCGCCCGTGCGCCAACCCTTCCCGTCAATCACCTGCTCATTCGCCAAAACCGTATTATCAACGGGGTCCCAATTCACAACCGACTCTTTACGGAACGCGATACCCTTTTCCAAAAATTTTAAGAACATGCGCTGCTCATGCGCGTAATAATCAGGGTCACACGTCGCAAATTCACGGCTCCAATCAATCGACAAGCCCATTGATTGCAACTGCGCCTTCATCGAGGCGATATTCTCATGCGTCCATTTCGCCGGATGCGCGCCACGCTCAATCGCCGCATTCTCCGCAGGCAAGCCGAATGCATCCCATCCCATCGGGTGAAGCACATTAAACCCCTGCGCGCTGCGATACCGCGCCACCACATCGCCCAGCGTATAATTACGCACATGCCCGACATGAATGCGCCCCGACGGATAGGGGAACATCTCCAGCACGTAATATTTCGGCTTATCCGCATCTTCGGAAACAGCGAAGCAATCCGCCGCCTCCCATTGTGCACGCCATTTCGCTTCTGTGGTTTTGATATTGTAACGCTCAGACATTGGTTTTTACTTTTTATGTTTAATAATTATACGCAAAGGGAATAACTGTTTTAATTCCCGAGGTGCTTAATACGCAACTGACGCGCCCGAGTCAAAATTGTCTCTTCCAACGTCCGCGCAGTGCCTTCCGATGTTTGCGCATCCACCCATCCGCCATCTTGGCGAACCTGACGGAACGTCCGCACGCGAATGCCGTCCGCCTCCAACTCGCGAGTCAAAACAAACGCATTGACCTTCACACGCTCATTCGGCGTAGCGGGGTCAGTATACCAATCGGTTAAAATCACACCGCCAAACGGGTCGGCACTGGCCAATGGCATAAACGACACCGTATCCAACGTCGCCCGCCAAAGGAAGCTGTTCACGGCAACACCGCCGCCAAGCTCGGTATTCTTTTTCTTACGCTTGTTAAACCCCGTGATACCGCCTTCGCCGAAGATCGACTCACGCTCACCGTAAATATTGTTCTCGCCACCTGTCTGGTTACGATCCATCCCTGTCGGATACT
>CAZPMH010000016.1:5045-29205 GCA_964587815.1 uncultured Micavibrio sp. | reverse complement strand
CCGTAAATATTGTTCTCGCCACCTGTCTGGTTACGATCCATCCCTGTCGGATACTTCGCTTCACTCTCAATGCCTGCACACCCACCCAACAGCAATGCGCCCGCACCCATAACCATGAAACATTTAAAAAAGGGGTATCGGCCAAACAATATTTTTTGCATGCTATAAAAATTCCTACTTATTAATGTTATCTGACTTTTTATGTACCATGCGCCCACACCACCGACAAGACCATAGAGCCATGAAAACAGGTGACCATACACAAAAACAAAGACAGAACCGCCGCATGTCATGCCTGTTGCAAAAATGCAACGCTCCCAAAAAAAGAGTAATTAACACTAGAATCTCTCGTTGACGATTCCTGTCTTTACTGGCGTAATTGCGATGTTGTTTAAAACATTACGTTGAAAATAACATTTTAACGACATCCTTTTCTGGATTTAATTAACTACTAACTATGATCATATCTTCCTTTAAAAGAAGGCTGATCGGAGGAAACTAAAATGAAAAAACTTTTACTAGCAACTGTTGCTGTAAGTGGTTTGGCTCTTGCCGCTGCTCCAGCATATGCTGAAGTCAACCTAGAGGTTGGCGGTTACTTTAAGGGCTACGGCGCTTACTCTGACACAGACTCACAAGATTCATCTTTTGACATCATCCGTGATACAGAATTACACATCGGTGGCGAAACAACTTTGGACAACGGTCTGACAGTTGGTGCACACTTTGAAGTTTCTGTTGACGGCGAAGACTCAAGCGAAATCGACGAATCATACCTATACTTCTCAGGTGACTGGGGTCGCGTAAACTTCGGTAACGAAGACGGCGCTGCATACCTTCTACAGGTTGCTGCTCCTTCAGCTGACTCAAACATCGATGGTCTACGTCAGTTCGTATCACCATTTGATTTTGGTACAACGGGTTCACGTGATGACTCTCTTGACTACGCACAAGATGTAACACGTGGTTCTGACAAGTTCACTTACCTAACACCAAACTTCAGCGGCTTCCAAGCTGGTATCTCATACACATCATCTAACAATGATGCTGGTGACTTCGGTTTGGACACAACAACAGACTCAGTTATTGAAGGTGCTGTTCGTTATGAAGGTCAGTTCCAGAATGTTGGCGTAATCGCAGGTGCTGGTTACACAACAGCGGAAGAAGACTACGATGCATTCAACGTTGGTCTTGACCTAGACATCGCTGCTTTCGGTATCGGTGCTGCATACTTGAACGAAGATGCTGACTCAAACGAAACTGACACAATTGTTGTTGGTGCTGACTACACATCAGGTCCATTCAAGCTAGGTGCATCTTACCTAAATGCTGATAATGATGACACAGATTCTGAAGTCGACCGTTATACAGTTGGTGCTACATACCAGTACGGCCCGGGCATGTCATTGCGCGGTTCTGTTCAGTACTTCGATGCTGAAGTTGGTACAGCAGACGACGATGGTACAGCTGTTGTTATCGGTACACAAATCAACTTCTAATTTGATTTGAACCAATAAAGAATTTAAAGGGCGTCCTCGTGACGCTCTTTTTTATTGCATGAAGCACTAAAACTCACATACTCTTAAGACAATGATTTTAGAAAACTTAAATCACATCCACGCGCAAATCGAACAAACAGCCGAACATTGGGGCAGAAACGCGCGCGACATTAATGTCATCGCCGTCAGCAAACGCCAGCCCCCTGAAAAATTACAAGCCGCCCTGAACGCAGGCCACCGCACATTCGGCGAAAACCGCGTGCAAGAAGCCATCGAACACTGGGCCAAGCACAAACAAAACTACGATGATCTAAAGCTCCACCTCATCGGCCCGCTGCAAACCAACAAAATTAAAGACGCCCTTTCCATCTTTGACGTGATCGAAACCGTTGACCGTGAAAAACTCGCCCGCAAACTTGGCGCAGAAATGGAAAAGATGAATATATCCATCCCCTGCCTCATTCAAGTCAACACCGGCGAGGAAGAGCAAAAAGCAGGCATAGCCCCCGAAGAGCTACCCGAATTCCTGAAATTCTGCACAGATGAATGCGGCTTGAACATCACCGGCCTTATGTGCATCCCGCCCATCGATGACCCCGCTGCGCTCCACTTCGCCATGCTGGAAAAGATGGCAAAAACACACGGCCTGAAAACCCTCAGCATGGGGATGAGCAGCGATTACGAGCACGCCATTCCCCACGGCGCAACCCACATCCGTGTCGGCACCGCCATCTTCGGAGAACGCGATTAAACACAGCCATGCCCGCAAATCTTGAAAACCTAACCATCACCATCCACGCTGATCAAAAAACCTGCATGGTCATCGACGATCATTTCATCGACGAAGACCTAAAACAAATCTGCCGTTTCAAAACAGATGATCAGTCCGAAACAATCAAAATTACAACCGACACGACCGAAAAAAATCTTGAGAAGCCCGCACGCTTTGGCGAAATTCTCGACATCATAAATGATATCGTACGAAAAAGAAAAACAGCCCAAACCCGTATGCTCAAAATCGGCGGCAACACGCTCGACACACACCACGCCACTTGGATCAACGAAAACGGCGATCATATAAGATTAACCGATAAAGAAGTCGACATCCTCATCCACCTTCATCAAGCCGAAGACAAGGAATTATCACGGGAAATACTGCTTGAAAAAGTCTGGAATTATGCGAAAACCGTTGAAACGCATACCCTTGAAACTCACATCTATCGCCTGCGACAAAAAATCGAGGCCGACCCGACAAAACCCGACATGGTCACCACTACAGAAACAGGTTATCAGTTAAAAAAAGCGGAATAATAAAATTTAGACGTCAATCAAGCTGTCAACGGCATAGCGAATACCGCGCAAGAACGGAATATCATGCGGCACACGGATAGACGTCACACCGCGCTCTTCAAGGCTACGCAACCGCCTGATAAGGGCATATACATCGCGCAACTCTTCACTCAAATTTCGCGGCTTTCCTTCCAAACGGCGCGCACTAACATTCACACCCTTTGAAACATGCGCATAGACTTTTGCCGCGTTATAGGGGTTATTCGCGCCACCATTCCCATTGGCCGCATCAGGCCCGCGCCATTTATTCACAAAATCGCTTTTATCTTTATCATCTTTTTCCAAAGACACCTTATAAGGCAAAAGCTGGTTTTCAAGATAATCTTCTAAGAACAATAAGACCGAACGCACCTGCATGACAGAGCCAGTCTCATGTGCTTCATACAGCCCCTTATCATCGTGCGCGGCATGATCATTACGGCCTTGCCCATGCTGATTTTTCCCGCCTTTCCGATCATATGTATGATCATTACTGGCCGGACGCAAAGCAGAACTGATGTTTTGAACAATCGAAAACATAGTACACCGTGAATGCAATTAATATTATATGATTTAAAAATAGCAGAATTCAGGCGCGCAATCAAATACGATCAATCTTTGAACAAATCGTAAGGGTGCGGATATTGTTCCTGCTTCGGCGATGTCAGCAAAGTATATTGCTCCTGATACCAGCTCGCCACATAATCCCACAGCATCTCATTCCTGCCGGAAAAAAAGTCATTGGCATCACATCTGATATAGGCAACTTCACCACCCATAAGCCATTTAAACCGTCCATTCACCTTGATCGGCTCGCCATATTCCGCATTTTTGACCTGAACATGAACTTCCATAGTCGTGTTAAATTCGTCATCATCATAAGGAATGAGTTTCGAAATTGCCTCTGCCTTTTTCTCTGACAGAGGCAGATCACGAAACGCGTCTAAATTCCTTATGATAAGCGACACAAAACCGTCTCCAAACGGGAAATCAAAGGTAGGAATTTCATTGCCGCGAACCCCGTTTAGGCGAAAACTGATGCGGGCACTTTTCCCATCTTCAGCTTTATGATATTTCGTCATCGCATCAATATACAAAACGATAACATGCTTGGTGTTGTCATATTCAGCAAACCCCTGTCCAAGGCGCAACATCTCGTTAATCAGGTATTTTTGCTGCTCGGAAGGCTTTCTGTTTTCATACTGCCAGCTGCTCTTAATCCAAAAATCATAATCAGGCGGTGTGTTCGCCGCCCTGAAAAACGCAAAAATAGCCTTCTCTTCCGGCGGAAACTTTTCCAAAATATCATGGTCTTGTGCAAGAGCTGACGTCGAAAAAAACCCAAAGCCTGCAAACAGAATAAGGAAAAAGAAAGAACAGAAAAAATTTTTTCGTTTCATTAGGTTAAAGTGATGTACCATGCATAAATCCGGTAAACAGTAATCAAGATTAAATTGTATCAATCATGGATGATAAAAACAATAAATTGCATACATCTAAAACGGGTAAAGCCGCAAAAAAAAAGGGCGAAGACGAACAAACATTGTGGGAAATTGCCACAAAAGACGTCACGCCGCTGAATCCTGAGAAATCTCAAACCACGCCCGCAAAAGCACCTTTAGAAAAACAAACCATACCAAAACCGAAACGTCAGCGTAAAAAAGCAGAGCCACAGCCAACAAAACGTGAAGAAAATCACGAAAAAAGCAACGAAACCGACCGCCGCACAACCCAACGTTTAAAACGCGGGCAACTCCCCATCGAAGGGCGGCTCGACTTGCACGGCATGACCCAACATCAAGCATACGAGGCACTCTGCCGCTACATCCCCGCCGCGTACGGTCAGGGAAAAAGATGTATCTTGGTCATCACAGGCAAAGGCTTATCGAGAAGCGGAAACACTCACATTCTGGATCAAAAACCGGGCGTTTTGAGGCAAAAAACACCGCAATGGCTGTCCGAAGCGCCGCTGAAACAATTTATTTTAAAAACCGAACCCGCCAAACAAAATGACGGCGGCCACGGCGCACTCTACGTCCTGCTCCGCCGCAACAAGAGCTTATAACTTTCTAAAAATTTCTAAATTTTTTTTAAATCCAGCCATCTTCAGATGCCAAGCAAAGCATCGCTTTGTTGGCTTTTTAAGACTCTTCTACAGGGAAAATTTTACGCGCGAGGCCTGCATCACGGAACGGCACATCTTCAACGATGATCGCTTCCAGATCGTATAAGATATGCGTCAAATGGCTTGCATTGATCTCATTCTCAATCTCGCTGTAGGACGGATCCGCCAAAATCTCAGCGCCCAGCCCCTGCAAATACGCGCAACGATCAGGCATAACCGATAAAACCTCAACATCCATTTTATTCGGACGTTTCGTTCCAAACGGATTAATCGCCGATGAATTGCACAACACATCATCCAGATAATCCAGCGTTTCACGATCACATGTGTCAATGCGGCTATCATCACGATACCATTGTATGAAACACGCCTTTAACGCCTGCCCGTTAAACTGCGTTTCCGGCTCTCTTTCAACAAAGCCTGAGAAAATCATCGCCATATCGCTCTGCTCTGATCCCAAAACAGTGCGCCATAAATCCTCATACCCTTCCACGCGAATTTCCCACGCAGCCAGAACAGAAAACACATCCAAATCCGCGGCGCGCAAACGTTCCAGCATGACAACAGATTCAGGGTTATACACCTCATCAAACCCGCCATGACGCTTTTCCTGCCAGATATCACGCAGCGCCTTTACCAGCGTCACCATCGTCATATTACGGAAGTAAGACGACCGCCCCAGCGCAGACGGAACAAGCGCGTTATGATCAAGCGTCAACATCCGCTCTTCCACATCCAGCGAATATCCGCTGCCGCCCAGATCATCAAGCGTGACAACCCAATCCTTATCCAACGCCTCACCAATCAACGCATGCGCAGACGTGCTGCAGGACAAAATCCGCAAACACCAAGACAGAATATCAGAATAATCGTAAATCTCGCCATCTGCGCCATCGGCAAACAGATCAAGCGCAACAGGCCGCTCATAAAGATCGGCCAGTAACCATTGATGCTCAACATACGCCTCGTCCAGCGCGGTCAGATCAATCACTTTTTTGTCATTTGAATTGGAATCAACATCCATGGATTCAGCCTCATCGGCATACGCAGTAAAGTTATCATTATGATGAGACGGGCGCCCATTGTGCGATATCGATGACATCACAGCCTTTCCCGACGCCAACTTCCCCCCGCTGACTTGAGCGGGCATATTCTCTAAATTCAACAAATTGTATAATGTCTGCGCTTTGTTTTTGCGATAATCCATGAAGTTCCCCTTGAATGTCTGAACCGACGTCGAGAGGGTCATCATTACCTGTGGATAACTTTGTGTCAAGACACAAATCGCTTTCCGCTTCCTTAAATGATCGTTCGAATTTGATAAACCAAAGGAAATTCGCATTACTACGATCGCGCACTTCCACAAAAATCGGGTCATCCACGATGATTGCGGCATGTTGCGCCAAATAATTTTTACCAAACGGCATTTCGCCTAATTTTGAAATCAAATCCAAAGTGACGTTTGAGGATGCCTGATCATTGTCAAAAACATAGCCCTGATGATCAGACAGCATCGCCTGAATAATCACGCGATCATAATAACGGCAACGCTCAGATAGGAACCAGCTTTCAAAAACGCCGGCCGCCGCTTCACCATTATTAATTGTTCTGAAATCCATAAAGGCCTCGCGCGCAAAACTCCGCGCCAGATCAGATAAGGGAGATGTTTCAACCCGCTCCCACACATCTTTAAAATTCGCCAATTGCAATTCCCACGCAATACGGATCATCGACACAACGCGGTCAGCCTCCTGCGCGCGATTAACCAAAATCGCATGCTCCGGCCTGAATGTCAGTGGATGGATCAACGCACCCATGCGGTGCTGCCAGTGGCGGCGTAATTCCCGCGCCAGCAATAAAATCTGGTCTTGAGCGTCCATATGCGGATAAATCAAAATCGTTTCCGCGCGGCGATCATAAAACGCATTTTCAACCTGCGCGCTTAAGCTAATATCGACATTATGTTTTTCCGCCATGTTGAGATAGGCCGCACCCAAACGGCTCCGCCCTAACACATCAACAATATGCGCCAAACGCTCGCCCTGTTCCTCGGCGCTCAATTCGAATGACGCACCGCCCGTAATACTATCGATATTTTCTGCAAACTCAGTGTGGCGTTTCATGGTCTCTTCCGGAACATGAACAACATTCACCTCAAACCCTGCAATTTCTTGCTTCAACGCGCGAATTTCATCCGCCATCAACCCTAACTCTTCTAAATCAAGTGTGTCTTCCTCTTCTTCGATGATTTCCTCATCCATATAATAAAGCGGCTGATCACCGATATGCGTGCAAATTACTGGCTGCATATCATCAAGCGTATAAGAGACCCCACACACACGATTATGGATCATCTGTTCGCTGCAATAATCATCATATTTTTTGCTCATGGTTCCGACCACTCTCAATTTGGAAAACTCACATCCGTCACAGATTGCCCGCGACACTTCTCATTATTGCCCTCCAATCGTTAATGCTTTCCTACCAAAAATTGAAAAACACAAAGAAAAAGACGCTTTTTCCAAAAAAAGCGCCGAACGACTTAACAACCCCTTAACACCCCGTAAACAAAGGGTTAAAAATAGCCTTATATTTTTTCTGCTGGATATTTTCTAAGACAATGAGTCTGCATTACTTCAGGAATATTTAAAACTGGCTCGCACCCATCAAGTTCAGACCACCAAACAGAAATTTCGTGATCCTTTTGTAATTCATTAGAATTTACAATTTCCATCGGAACCTTTTTGATTACCAGATCCTTATCTTCATAAGAACAGTGGATTTTGCAGTGAGGAAAGAAACGAATAAACTCAATTATTTTTATTTCGTCGATTCGACATTTTACAACAGTCCCATAAACCATAGTTTTGAAAACAGAGACGTGAAAACCTATTTCACGCACTGATAGAAAAATTACTAAACAAGTCAAAATTACTGCAAATATGAAACTTTCAAAAAAGACAAGAAAAAAGAATACGAAAATGGAAATAAACAAGCAAATGATTATAATTTTATTGAGGTAAATTAAAGCCGCCTCATTCAAATCATCCTGCGCGCGCAGCTCGGCAATCATCTCCTTCAATTCCCGCGGATAAAAAAGTTCAGCAATTTTATCAAACATCGTCATACCGCCCATCTTACACAAAATTCGACCTTGCCGATAAAAAAGCGCCCCACTCCCCAACAAAAAAAGCCCCCGAAAAAATCGGAGGCTTGAGAGGGATTAATCAAAAATTTTCATACTTATTTTGAAAACGGCAAAGAAGAGTGATGCACATTAATACGCAGCTTACCGTCTTCGTCTTTCATGTAACCGAATGTATACTCAACTTTTGTCTCTTCATCACTGCCGACGGGCGTAAAGAAATAATTACCCATAGCAACAGCTGAGTCCGAGTCAGTAATAATTTGCTGGTCACCGAATCTCACCTTTGACCACGGCTTAATCGCAAAGCCATTATCTTCTGAGATTTTGCCGCCTACGAAATAAGACAAGGCCTCATCAAATGATTCACGGAACTGGTCATCCGATGCCAAGGTCGGCTTAAACAAAACCTCACTTTGGTCATAGGCGTATAAACTTTTAATATGTTCTGAAGCACGCGCTTTGTAATCACCTTTATTCACGTATACATCGCTAATAGCTACAATGCCGTCACCCCATGCTTTTTGAGCATCCAAAACTTCTTGCTTTGTAATGGAGTGATCATGCTTGTCATGCGAATGATCGCCGGCCAAAACTGACCCAGACGAAAGAAGACCTAGAGCCATTGTACCTAATAAAAACTTTTTCATTTTAGTTTCCCTATATAAATTGATTAACAATAATCTGGAAAATATCACCCACAACCTGTACGGGACTGTACACCCGCATTACAATTTTTTAGGCTCTTTAATATTTTTAAATATATATATTAGGAATACTAATAAATAAAACAGACATTTTCTAACGCGCTCTGTTTCAAAATCAAGGGGAAGGAAAGGCGGCAAGAAACATTAAGATGCCATCAGGGAATCAAGAACGGGAATATTTTCGATTAAAATCTCATGATCCGTCATGCCGATCTTCCCCGCTTGGTCAACCGTCACAATCACGGTAAACAATGTGTCTTTCAACATCATATAGGCCTTGAGCACATAAACGCCCTCTTTCGTCTTCTCTTTCAGCTCAAGCGGCTTCAACGCCTGGTTGAGCGATTTACGAACCTCTGCCGGCGGCTCATCCTTCCACTTCACATGATCGGCACTCTCACACAGAATAAATCGACCATGCCGGCCCTTCACGTAAGAGAAGAAAAACCGCACATATTCTAAAACCGATTTCTCATCCAGCTTGAAATCCGCCTTTTCATTCAACGCGTAAATTGTATCGAAACGCCAATCCAGAATTATGTACTCCTCTGCGCCCTCTTTACGAAAAACAAACCGCTCCAACGGCGGGTGCGAGGCATGATCGGCAACATGTAAAAAATTATATCCCGGATAAAACGGCAGGTTGATCGATAAAATCGTCGTCTCCAACGGATCAAACAAGCTCCCCTGTATACTTTTATTCACCACATCAAGAACTACGGCGGTTTCATCAACATCTAATTTGGTAAAGGCTTCATCGAACATGGGGTGTCTCTGCAAAGAATAAGTAAGAATAATGTTGGAACGTTTATACGAGGTGATTCGTTAAAGAAACGTAACCAAATCAAAGTTTGCTGGTTTTATGTCTAAAAATCAAGCAAACCCCTAAAAAACAACAGGGGAAAACCCTGTGCACGACTCCGCGAACCGATATTGTATAAGTGCGGGGATGAACTTAACCCCATTTCACCCTCATGCCCCATACGTGACTCCCCCCCATGTGCAAAACGAAAATTTTCAAAAAGAATAAAAAAGACTCGACTCGATGCGACTCGAAATAAAGCTCTTCGACTCAAGCCTCATACCTTATGTGTATAGTTTTGTGAATAGAGTCTAATCCCCATGACTCACAGCACCTACAATTTACTAAAACCTTTAAAATTAAATATATTATTTTTTTAAAAAGGGGGCTTGTCACGCTTTCAGATTCCATAAATGATACTTCCCATGTTAGAAAAAAACCCAGACACCAGCACCGATCCGAAACCGATGCTCGCCACCCTAAACGGCGAACGCACATCCACCGTACCATTTTGGTTCATGCGCCAAGCGGGACGTTACCTGCCCGAATACCGAGAGCTTCGCGCAAAGGCAGGCGGCTTCCTCAACATGGCCTACAATCCCGATCTGGCCAGTGAGATCACAATGCAACCCATCCGCCGCTTCGAAATGGATGCGGCGATCATCTTCTCCGACATCCTCGTCATCCCGCATGCGCTGGGGCAGGGGCTTGAATTTGTACAAGGCGAAGGGCCGAAACTCCCGCCCATGCGCAGCGCGGCGGAATTCAGATCCCTCAATTTCTCAAAATTCGAAACCACACTCGCGCCTGTCTACGAAGCCTTGAAACAAACCAAATCCATGCTGGTTGAGGAGGGATATGATAAAACAACCCTGATCGGCTTTTGCGGCGCGCCGTGGACAGTGGCCTGCTACATGGTCGAAGGCGGGGGCAGCAAAGATTTCTTAAACGTCAAAAAACTCAGCTATACCGACCCCGAAGGCTTTAGCGAACTGATCGACCTTCTGGTAGAATCCTCGGCGCAATATCTCATCAACCAAATCAACGCAGGCGCCGAAGTCGTACAAATCTTCGACAGCTGGGCAGGGGTCTTGGACGCGCACAGCTTCAACAAATGGGTGATCGAGCCGACCCGCCGCATGGTGGAGATTATCCGCGATACCCACCCATACACGCCAATCATCGGCTTCCCGCGCGCCGCGGGGCAACATTATTTGAAATATGTGCAAAACACCGGGATAACCGCGATTGGCACCGACCCAACCCTCGACAGCAGCTGGAGCGCGAAAACATTACAGCCCCTGCTTCCCGTTCAAGGCAATCTTGACCCCGTGGCACTGTTCGCGGGCGGCGACGCACTCACATTGGCGGCGGAAAAAATTCTTGGCGATCTGGGGCAGGGGGCTTTTATTTTCAATCTCGGCCACGGCATCCACAAAGAAACCCCGATTGAACACGTGGAACATCTGGTGAAAATGATTAAGGACTATCGAAAATGAGCAAGGCAGAAGAAAACAACAAGACCGCCAAAGGCAAAAAAGCCGCTCCGAAAAAAATAGCTGTCGTGCTGTTCAATCTTGGCGGGCCGGATTCCAAAAACGCCATCCGCCCGTTCCTGCTCAATTTCTTCATGGATAAAAACATTATCGGCCTGCCCATCCCGTTCCGCTGTTTGCTCGCCTCCTTCATCAGCCGTAAACGCTCCAAACGCGAAGCAGGGGAAAGCTATTCCTTCCTCGGCGATCAATCGCCCTTGCTGGCAAATTCCGTCAAACAAGCAAAAGCCTTGGATAAAGCGCTCAAGGCAGAGGAGGGCAGCCAGAAAGAAAAACACAAATATAAATCCTTCATCTGCATGCGCTATTGGCACCCCATGTCACCGCAGGTCGTGCGCGAGGTGCGCGATTGGGGCGCGGATAAAATCCTCCTCCTGCCCCTCTACCCGCAATTTTCCACCGCCACCACCTGGTCATCGCTACAGGTCTGGAAAAAGGCAATTTATCAGGCAGGCATGATCGATGTCGAAACCGCCATGATCTGCTGTTATCCTGAAAATGACGGTTACGTGAAGGCATCGGTGAAAAACATCGCGGAAAAATATCATCAGGCCGTAAAAGACGGGCACAAAAACCCGCGCGTTCTATTCTCCGCCCACGGCCTGCCCGAAAAAACGATTAAGAACGGCGACCCTTACCAACAACAATGCGAAGACAGCGCGAGGGCAATCGCAGACGCCCTCACCGCTCATTTGAAAATTGAGAAGCTTGATTGGGAAATTTGCTACCAATCGCGCGTTGGCCCCATGAAATGGATCGGCCCCAGCACTGAAGAAGCCATTGAAAAAGCAGCCGAAGATAAAAAAGCGATTATCATTTATCCCCACGCCTTCACCCAAGAACATGTCGAAACCCTCGTCGAACTCGACATCGAATATAAGGAGGAGGCCGAAAAAATGGGGCAACACGGCTATTACCGCGCTATGACGGTGGGCACACACCCCGATTACATCGACGGCCTCGCAAAATTGGTAAAAGACCACGAAACCCGCTCCGACATTACCGCCGAAGGCTACGAATGTGTTTGCAAATCAGACTTCAAACGCTGCTGCATGCGCTACGGCACACTTGACAGAGAAGACGACAAAATCGAGAAAAAAGCAGCATAAAGGATTAAAAAATGCTCGACCCCTATTACGATTACATCAAGGCTCTACACGTCATCGCGATTATCGCGTGGATGGCGGGCTTGCTCTATCTGCCGCGCCTCTTCGTCTATCACACTGATGCGGAAAAAGGGTCGGAGCTGTCTGAAACGCTCAAAATCATGGAACGCCGCCTGTTCAAAATCATCATGAACCCCGCCATGATCGCGGCGTGGTTGTTCGGCGGCCTGATGCTGTACGCGCATTGGGACTTGTTCAAAATCTCGGGCTGGATGCACGCGAAACTCTCCCTCGTCCTGCTGATGACAGGCGTACACCACGTGCAGCTGAAATACCTGAAAGCCTTCGCCGCCGATAACAACGAAAAATCGGCGAAATTCTACCGAATTTTCAACGAAGTACCGACGGTTTTGATGATTTTCATCGTCATTTTCGCCATCGCAAAACCATTTTAAACCCTTGTTAATAAATAAAACTTATACTCGAATTTCTAAACGAATCAATTTTCTTGACTCATATGAAAACTAGGGCTATAAGAGCTATTAAGTCTTGAACAAAATCCATTTAAATTTTGGGTCTGTATATTTGCCGTGAAATAGCGGTGTAAGGAACGAAGCGTAAAATTTTTAAAGCGTGACTTCCGACAAGAACTAAGGTAAATCCCTCGAAAAAAACACCAGAGAATAAAAATAATAAAAGAGTACTTCTCATGAATTTAACAGAATTAAAGTCACGCTCACCGGCTGAGTTGCTGGCTTTCGCCGAAGAATTGGAAATCGAAAACTGTAACACCATGCGCAAGCAAGACATGATGTTCGCGATTTTAAAACAACTCTCAAAACAAGATGTGCCAATCTCGGGCGTTGGCGTTCTCGAAGTATTACAAGACGGGTTCGGCTTCCTACGCTCCCCTGAAGAAAACTATCTGCCGGGCCCTGATGATATTTATGTCTCCCCCTCTCAAGTGCGCCGCTTCGGCCTCAGAACAGGAGACATCGTAGAAGGGGAAATCCGCGCACCCAAAGATTCAGAGCGATATTTCGCCCTGCTGCGCGTCGGGGCGATCAGCAGCCAACCGCCCGAAAAACTGCGCCACCGCATTAATTTTGACAACCTCACCCCGCTTTATCCCGACAGAAAAATAAAATTAGAATTCGAAGACCCGACGAAAAAGGCAAACGTCCAACGCGTCATTGAGGTCACATCACCGATCGGTTTCGGTCAGCGCGCACTAATTGTTGCGCCGCCACGTACGGGTAAAACGGTGATGATGCAAAACATCGCGACATCTATCGCGCACAACCACCCTGACGCTTACCTTATCGTTCTTCTGATCGACGAACGTCCTGAGGAAGTGACCGACATGGCCAGAAGCGTACGCGGCGAAGTCGTCTCCTCAACTTTTGATGAGCCGGCCTCCAGACACGTACAGGTCGCTGAAATGGTGATGGAAAAGGCCAAGCGCCTGGTCGAAAATAAGCGCGATGTGGTCATCTTGCTCGACTCCATCACACGTTTAGCCCGCGCGTACAACACCGTTGTGCCGTCATCGGGTAAAGTCCTCACCGGTGGTGTGGACGCCAACGCCCTACAACGCCCGAAAAGATTTTTCGGCGCGGCGCGGAACGTGGAACAGGGCGGCTCGCTCACCATTATCGCCACGGCATTGATCGATACCGGATCACGCATGGATGAGGTGATTTTCGAAGAATTTAAAGGAACAGGTAACTCAGAAATCGTGCTTGATCGTAAGCTGGCTGACAAACGCGTCTTCCCTGCGATTGATATTCAAAAATCCGGTACACGGAAAGAAGAATTGCTGGTCGATAAAGACACATTACAGAAAATGTGGGTCCTTCGCCGTATTCTTAACCCGATGGGCACGGTCGACGCCGTTGAATTCCTGCTCGGTAAGATGAAGCAGACGAAGAACAACGACGAATTCTTCCAGAGCATGAATCAATAAAAATCATATTTGGGTTGCATCTTAGCGCTTCCATCATATACGCGATAACCAACCCCAAAGACGTTTAACACCTAGTCTATGGAGCAGGTGAATTGAGTTTTTAAAAACGAGTGCACTCTTAAGTGCTGCCTCGCGGCTCTTTCCACGCTTATCAATTCATAACAAGCCATAACAAAAACCCCTACATCAAAGGCCGAGCCGCTGAAGAAGTAACATTCTCAAGCTTGAATGGACATAAGCATCGATAGAGCTCAGTGATCAAAACAAATTATTTTTCACGCTAAACCAGCCCCTTTGATACTATGCCCTCATTTTCATCACATTAATTATATAATTAAATCAATAGTTTATGAAATTTGAAGGCGCTAAATCACACAATAAAAGTCAAATATTCCTAAAATCTGAACTAAATCCGAAACGATAGTGTTTGTCATAACAATACTTTTATGATGTTATGTAAATAGATAAAGACATATACGAAAGTATGTATGTCAGTTTTATTTTTAGGTTAGGTGTAATGCATATTTTTCGCACAAAATATAAAGTCAGTTTCCTCCCTGACACGGTGATATCCTTCACCCGCAAAACATCTAATGTTGGTGTTAATACGAATAATCGTTCCGTGGCAGAGACTACTGTTTCACGTGAAGCGAATTATGGAATTGTGTGCAAGCACAAAAACTCAAATTTTCCCTCCTCCTCTTTAGTCGATGTTTCTCTGCTCAAAACTATTCAAAACATCCTCCCATCATCGCTATTGTCTGGAACCCGGCGCTCGGCTGGTAAAATGCTGCATTCTATTGTGATGTCTTGTGGCTGCTCACCACAAACACGCTGTTAATTATTAGGATGTAGGAAAGCTCTTGCTTTCATGTATTTATGTCCCTTGCTCACTGGTCGTTCTGTAGCTTACATGCTCAGGACGACCTTTTTCTTTAACTTAAGACATTGAATCTAAAATGAAGTGTAAGTGACTTATAAAGAATCAGAAGAGGGCGTTATACCAAGCCACTGAGCCCATGCCTAAATGTCTGGCTACCTCTAACAGAACGATAAAACACAGGATCGATCCGCCGTAACACCACAAACCGATCTGCCCCATTTTTGCAGACGGCCGCCCCTTTTTAACGTCGGGCATAATCTTATCAAACACACTGTTCAGCTCCGATTGTGCAAAGGCTTGAATGCCGACAACCCCAATGAAGGCAAGCCCGAAAACAATGGAAAAATCTAAAATAGGGTGCAAGGAACTGTTACCGATATTCCCGACGATAAGCGCGCGCAATGGCGATAAAACATACAACGCAAACACGCATAAATTAAAGGCCAACGCCATACCCAAGCCGATCAGGCGCGGCTGTTTCGTCACGCATTTCAACGCCGTATCCGCATAATTCACGCTCTCCTGAATAACCTGCTCAGATATGCCGATCGGATAATTCTTGCGCAATATCGCCTTGGCTTTACCTGCCGAATGTTTGGCTGCCAAGAAAACCACACTTTTCAGCGTTCGATACTCCGCGGCCTGCCTCAAATTATCGGCAACATCACCGCGCTCCTCGGCGGCGTCCTTTAACTTGCGCAACCCATTCTTTAACAAATCATCCAGAAATGGCGACACATGGGTCAAGCGGTTATTTTTCCCAAACAAAAACGTGTAATAAGATTTGCCCTTAATCTCATATTCAACATGACCATAGGGCAGGGTGACATTATATTTTATAGGAACTTCCAGATAATCAGGCGAACTTTTTTGCTCGTCCTCTTCATCCTCATCGGGCTTATTATGCACGGACTCCTGCACAATCTCGATCGTCGCATCCTGATCAATTTCCGCGCCCTTCTCATCTAACAATTGCACAACCTTTTGCGGCAGATCTTCGCGCGGGTAAGTAAAAGACGTGCGCGCTTCTAACCCCGCGCTATGCACGACACTTGTCCAAGCATTGCCGTTACAATTCGGACAAACGGTCGTGCCTGTACTGCGGCACACCTTACACCGCACCACACCTGATTGATTACAACTCGTGCAGCTCGTACGCCCTCGCCCGTGGCATGTCGGGCATTGCACCTTTTGGTTATTCTGCCCTTGAACCATCTGTGCGCCATGGCAATGTGAACAATGCCCCATCCCACTGCCGCCGCACCGCGGACAGCGCTCCATCCCTTTACCTGCACAGGGTAAACACTTCACACTGCCTGTCGTCTTACACCCGTGGCAGGGCTGGAAAACGACAAAATCTTTCTTCCAGAACGGCAGCTCGACAACTTCGCCATCGACTGAAAAACCCTTATCTTTACGCGATAATAAAGAATCACGAATTTTCCGTCTGGAATCAGTATCATTGAATAACGCCTTATATGCTTTGGTCGCTGCGTTTTGCGCATCTTGGTCACTTTCAACCTTAACCGGCCCGCTTAATTTGCCGGGCACAACTTTGCGGCTCATCTTCGTGTTGACCTTAAGAACCGTTTGTGCCGTGAACTTGACGATTTGCCCCTCAAATGCCTCTAATTTTACTTGCTCGTCTTTGCAATTATTACCCCGAACAATCTCTTTAATCTGCTTCAGCGCAGCGTCCTTATATTCAGGCCCGACCTCAAATTTCTGAATATCTGTTTTCGCATTTGATGTCTGTTCGGTTGTCACTGACGATCTTCTCATATATGTGTTATAAGGTTTGGATGACAGCAGAATACAAAATCTAAGGATCAGACACAATGAAATTTAAATTCGACATTGAATGCACCCCCGAAGAAGCCCGCGCATTTTTAGGGCTGCCGGATATCGTGCCGCTGCAGGAAAAAATGATGAAGGAAGTCGAAGACCGCATGCAGGAAAACATCCGCAACCTAACGCCTGAGGAAATGATGAAAACGTGGATGCCTGCCACGATGCAGGGGCTGGGTGACATACAAAAAGCTTTCTGGGGCCAGATGGGCGTAAACACGCCAAAGCCTGACACATCCGCCAAATCTGACAACGATAAAAGCACAGACAAATCATGACCACCCAAGCCGCGGACACAATCTACGCCCTCGCCAGCGGGCAGGGAAAGGCGGGCATTGCCGTCATCCGCGTATCAGGCACGTACGCCTTTGACGGCTACAAAACCCTTACAAATGAATCTCAGCTTACCTTTCGAACCGCCCTTCTGCGCAAATTGAAACGTCCCGTTTCACGTGAAACCCTGGACAGTGCCGTGTGCATTTTATTCAACGCCCCACACAGCTACACGGGCGAAGACACGGTTGAATATCACGTCCATGGCGGCTCAGCGGTTATACAGGGCGTTCTGGACGCCCTATCCACCTTAGAAAACCATAGAATGGCTGAACCCGGCGAATTTACACGCCGCGCCTTTGAAAACGAAAAGATGGACTTAACCGAGGCTGAAGCCGTGGCTGACCTCATCCACGCCGAAACCCAAGCACAAAAAGCACAAGCCTTGGTACAAATGAGCGGCCATTTATCAGAAATCTATGATAAGTGGCGGATATCATTGACAAAAATACTCGCTTATGTCGAAGCGGAGCTTGAATTTCCCGATGAAGACTTACCCGATGATATTATGGCGACCATCACACCCCAAATCGATTCGCTGCGCATCGATATGGAAGCGCACTTAAATGACAATCGTCGCGGCGAAAGATTGCGCAACGGCGTGCATATCGCAGTAATCGGCGCGCCCAACGCGGGAAAATCTAGCCTCGTAAATGCCCTTGCGAATCGTGACGTTGCGATTGTTTCGCCCACTGCTGGAACGACCAGAGACATTATCGAAGCCCACCTCGATATTGGCGGCTACCCCGTTATTATCTCTGACACCGCAGGCCTGCGCCCCGACCAGTTGAGCAATGACAACCAAGATCAAATCGAGGCAGAAGGAATAAGGCGCGCATTGGAAAGAGCGCACGCGGCTGATATTCGCTTGCTCCTTTATGATGGCACGGAAAAAACGCCCGACCCGCACACCATGGCGCTGGAAAAGCTGGACAACACAATTGCTGTTGTGAATAAGGCCGATTGCGATATAAGCATGTCACATCCACGCGATATCCCCTATATCTCTGCCAAAACGAATAAGGGGATGGATAAACTGCTGGAGCATCTGACAGAGAGCATAAAGTCGCTCATCGGCACAGATAAAGGTGAGGCTCCAGTTCTAACCCGCGCCCGTCACCGCGAGTCCATTACCGCAACAAAAGAAAGCTTAGAGCGTTCGATCAGCGCGCCACTGCCCGAGTTATGCGCCGAAGATTTACGCCTTGCCATTCGTGAGCTCGGCCGCGTTACAGGCCGCGTCGATGTCGAAGATTTACTCGATGTCGTGTTTAGGGACTTCTGTATCGGAAAATAGAGTCGCTTTACGGTGCCATACCGCCGTGATCTCGCCCATCCTCACTTGGGTTGGCATCCTGAACGTCTTCATGATCGGCGCTTGCCTCCGCTTCCGCAGCGTAGAGAATTTCAAGATGTGGTTTAACCAACTCTTTCATAAACGATTTCGACGGAATAGGGCCGCATTCTGCGCCGTTCTTTTCAAACATATTCTCAACATCTTTACAAAAATGCTTGTACTTGCCGCGCTCCTCATCCAGCGCCTTACGCATAAAATATAAAGATGCAGGTAAGGAATATTCCATTCCCGGATAAAACCCCTCAGGGTCTTCGTTCGCTTGTTTACCACCATTCAGTTCATGAGAAGCAGCCATAGCTGCAACCTGCCTGTCTCCCTCCTTGCCAAAACGCTCTTTAAATGAATCCCTTAGAGCCATCATCTCATCCTGCGTCGTAGGCTCCATATGCATAATATGATCAATGTAATAATTAATCACATCGTCCCAAGCGCGCCCAAGCATGCTCTGCATTTCGTCTAAATTAAATTTCAAGGCTCGTCTCCATATATAATATTAAATCTAAAATCCCGGCTTATCGTCAGATGTCGCTGTCGGTAAAATCGTTCCCAACGGCGGCTGATCCGTCCCAATTAAGTCAATCATACGCGACGCGGTAAAGTTTTCCATCCACGCCTGCTCAGGATAATGCCCCTCCTCAATCGGAAATTGGTGCGACGTGCGCGCCCAGGCGTCAATATTCGCAATCATCGCATCATAGGCATCATCGGCGCTCTTCATCCCCATTGTACGCTCTATAAAGTAAAGGCCGACGGCGTTGGCGTAAACATCCCCGGGGAAGTACTCGTCCATCGGTTCTCCGGGCATCTTATTGCCATGCAAACGCGGTGAATTAACCATATCGAGCATAATATCACGCCCATGCTCGCCAAACGTCTCCAGATACTCTGCTTTTAACCGCGTGAGCACGGTATACTTTGTAGGCTCAATGTCATCGGTCGGCCGCCTTTCCGCAGGCTCCTGTCCCCATTTATCCGTTAACGGATCGCTATTCATACTCTCACTGCCTTATCTGACCCTCATCTACAAGCGCCGATGCGTATATGCATGTTAATTCTTTTCTGGAAAAAGAAACAATAAAAATGTATAACCTCAGAAAAAGTAAAGAATACAACAATGTGCGCGCAAACACAAACAAACCACAACACACAATTCGACGTCATTATTGTTGGCGGCGGCCATGCCGGCTGTGATGCGGCTGCGGCTGCGGCGCGCACTGGCGCGAACACTGCGTTACTCACCCATAATCTCGATACAATCGGCGTAATGTCCTGTAATCCCGCCATCGGCGGCTTGGGCAAAGGCCACCTTGTGCGAGAGATTGACGCGCTTGACGGTGTAATGGCACGCGTGATCGATCGTGCAGGCATCCAATTCCGCATTCTCAACGCATCAAAGGGCCCCGCTGTTCGCGGTCCGCGCGCGCAAGCCGACCGCAAACTTTATCGCGAGGCAATGCAGGAGATACTGGGCAATTACCCCAACCTCACACTGGTACAAGGCGCAGCCGATGACATCCTGCTTGATGAGGAGGGCACGATCACGGGGCTGAAAACCATCGACGGCACAGAATATGGCTGCCACGCCGTAGTTCTGACAACGGGTACATTCCTGCGCGGCCTGATCCACCGCGGCGAAGAAAAAATCCCCGCAGGCCGCGTCGGTGAAGAACCAACCATAGGCCTTGCAGAAACGCTGGAACGTTTGGAATTCCCACTCGGGCGTTTGAAAACAGGAACACCCGCCCGCCTCGACGGCCGCACCATTGACTGGGATGCCTGCGATGAACAGCCCGGCGATGCACAGCCAACACCATTCTCCTACATGAACACACGCGTCGATGTGCCGCAAATCCCCTGCCACATCACCTACACCAATGAAGACACGCACAAGATCATCGCGGAAAACCTTCTCAAATCGCCGATGTATTCAGGCCAGATTGATTCCATCGGCCCACGCTATTGCCCGTCGATTGAGGATAAAATCCACCGCTTTACCGACAAGCCGCGCCACCAGATATTCTTAGAGCCTGAAGGGCTGGACGATCACACCGTCTACCCGAATGGTATTTCCACATCCCTGCCCATAGACGTACAGGACGCCTTCATCCGCACGATTAAGGGGCTGGAGAATGTAGAAGTTCTGGAGTGGGGCTACGCGATTGAATATGACTATGTCGACCCGCGCGATTTAAAGAAAACGCTGGAAACCAAGCGCATCCCGGGATTATTCCTCGCAGGCCAGATTAACGGCACCACAGGCTACGAAGAGGCCGCAGCCCAAGGCCTAATGGCGGGCGTAAATGCCGCAAAACAGGCGCAAAACATAAATAAAAAAGACGTACAGGATAATCCGCAAAGCGATTCAACGCGTTTCGTTTCACGTGAAACAGCCGAAACCTTCACCCTTGACCGCGCCGATGCTTATATCGGCGTACTAATCGACGATCTGACAACCCGCGGCGCACCTGAGCCATACCGCATGTTCACCAGCCGCGCCGAATACCGCCTGCGTCTGCGCGCCGACAATGCCGATCAACGCCTCACCGATAAGGGTATCGAAGCAGGCTGTATCTCCGTTGACCGCGTAAAATTGTGGGAACAGAAAAAAGAACAACTCACCGCCGCCCGTGCCTTGGTCGCCGAACTGGAGGCCACGCCAACCGAATTAAAAGCTGCAGGCATCAAGGTCAACCAAGACGGCGCACGCCGCAGTGCCTCCGCGCTCCTTTCATACCCCAACATCACATGGGATGATCTCGCCAAACACTGGCCCGCGCTAAATGACATCGCGCCCGACATTCGCGAGCAAATCGAAATCGACTCTCTCTATGCGGGATATCTGGCGCGCCACGATGCCGACATCGCCGCCTATCGCAAAGATGAAAACCTCATCCTGCCGAAAAATCTGGATTATAGGGAGATCGGCAGCCTGTCCAACGAAGTGCGCCAAAAGCTAGAGCATGTCAGCCCGCAAACACTCGGCGAGGCCGCACGCATCCCCGGTGTTACCCCCGCGGCCGTGATTGCACTTCTGCGCTACGTCAAAAAAGGCGTGAAGACAGCAGCATAATCATGGAAAAACTATACGCAAAAGCCGACCTGCCAGACCTTATTCCCGACTGTACGGATGACATTCTCAAACAGCTGGAAATCTATCATTCGCTCCTGCTCAAATGGAATCGCGCCATTAATATCGTCAGCCCGAACACGCTGAAATCCGCTTGGCATCGCCACATCGCAGACTCTGCGCAAATCGCAAAATTCATCCCCGCTGAGGCGAAAATATACGCAGATCTCGGCTGCGGTGGCGGCTTCCCCGGCCTGATTGTCGCGATGATTAAGCCGGATTTAGAAACCCATCTGGTTGAATCCGACGAACGCAAATGCCAATTCATGCGCACCGTCGCACGCGAGGCGGGGGTTGAGAACATCACAATCCACACTAAACGCATTGAAGAAACCTACGACGACATCACGCCCGATATCATCACCGCGCGCGCTTTGGCCTCACTAAAAACCTTGTGTGATTTATGCCTGCCATGGGCGGAGAAAAATGAAAATCTGCAATTCTGCTTTATGAAGGGCGCAAAGGCCGATCAGGAAATAAAACAAGCCCGCGCCCGCTTTGAATTCGACCTGCAAACCCACAAAAGCCTGACCAGCAAAGACGCCCAAATTATCACGATGAAAAACCTGAAAAAAATCCCGCAGCCATCAGGCAAAGAGTAAAAGGCTCTACCTAATCCAGCGGAAAAAATTCGTCGCAATCCTGATCCAGCGCGTAAAGCCGCGCGTCCCTAATATCAAAATACGCCCCGTGTATATCCAACGACCCGTCCTTTAATCCCTCCTGAACAAAGGGAAGGGCACGCAAATTCTCTAACGAGGCACGAATGGCATCATGCTCGACCGCGCGGCTTAATTCATCAAGCGTCGCATCAGGCTGCTTTTCCAACGCATTCGACGCGCAATCATTTAAAATCGAAACCCACTTGGGCACATACTCCAGCTGATCCAGTGCACCTGCGCCATCTTCGTGCAGACCCTGACAACACGCCTTTACCCCGCCGCAAAGGCTGTGCCCCTTCACAATAATATGCTCAACACGTAAAGACTTCACTGCAAATTCAATCGCAGCCGCCGTCCCGTCATAGGGCTCATCTTTATTATGAGGCGGCACAACGTTGGCAACATTACGCACAACAAACAATTCCCCGGGCTTGGCGTCAAAAATAAGGTTAGGCCCAACCCGCGAATCCGCACAGGCAATCAACATAATCTTCGGGGACTGTCCGTATTCTGCTAACGCCTGAAGGCGCTTGCGATCATCCGCGCTCAAACCATCGCGATATCCCTTCACCAAGGTTTTCATATATTTCATAAGCCAAACACCTTCTTTTAAAACTCTAACGCGCTAACTGTGCCTAAAACAAAACCGAATGACCAGAGCTTAATAAAAATTTTGTTGGTTTTCGCGGCGTGAATTCGTATGCTCTACATCCTCGGGCATCAGCTTCGGGGCGAATCAAATGCGAAACAAACAAAAGGCACATCACCCATGGCCACCACACAATCGCCGAACATTTTCGCCATCGCCAACCAAAAAGGCGGCGTCGGCAAAACCACAACAGCCGTCAATCTCGCCACCGCCCTCAGCGCATTAGGGCACGATGTTTTAATGATCGATTTGGACGCACAGGGAAACGCGACCACAGGCCTGGGCATTAAACGCGCTGAGATTAAAAAATCGGTCTATCATGTGCTGTTCGGGCAAGCCTCCATCGCAGAAACGGCGATGAAAACCAAAATCCCGCGCCTGACCATCGTGCCGTCATCCGTCCACCTTTCAGGCGCAGAGGTTGAACTGGCGCAATCCAAAAACCGTGAGATTCGTTTGAAAAAGGCACTCGAAAATGCGGAATATGACTATGTTATTCTGGACTGCCCGCCTTCGCTAAGCTTTTTAACATTAAACGCACTGGTCGCCGCGCAAGGCGTAATCGTGCCCCTGCAATGTGAATTTTACGCGCTCGAAGGGCTGACACAGCTGACAAAAACCGTGCGCCGTGTGCAAAAGTCCGTAAATCCTGATCTGGATATTCACGGCATCGTCCTAACCATGTATGATAAACGTAATCGTATTTCACGCCTTGTGGCTCAGGATGTGCGCCGATATTTCAAAGATCGCGTTTTCGAAACCGTCATTCCGCGCAATGTCCGTCTGGCAGAGGCTCCGTCTTACGGCGTTCCTGCGCTGGTCTATGATATGAAATCAGCGGGCGCGCAGGCCTACATAAAACTGGCCAGAGAGATGCAAAAGCGTGATAAACCGAATGCAGATAACGAAACAGAGGTGGCGTAACAATGGAAGATTTTAACTTAGATATCGACATGAGCGAAGACGAAACCGGCGGCAGCGGTTTAGGCCGTGGCCTGAACGCCCTGTTTGATGATGAGGAAGGCGACTCCCTCGTCGCGGAGATTGAAGAGAAAATCCAATCCGA
>CAZPMH010000016.1:0-4945 GCA_964587815.1 uncultured Micavibrio sp. | reverse complement strand
TCCAAAATAGCGAAAACATCCTTCGGCGGCACATTATGGCGCGCCATCATCACCAACGCGTGGAAGAATAAATCCGCCGCTTCGTTGCGAATATTGCCCTCAAATTCTTGCGTAAATTCATCGTCAGGGTGATGGTCGAGCGCAATAGCTTCCTCAATAAATTCCTGCGCTTCCTCCAACACCTTTTGTGCGATCCGTGGCGTTCCCGCTTTATACAGGCTCGCAACGTAGGAATCGTCGGGTTTTGCGTCTTTTCGCTCCTGCAAAAGGAGGTAGAGTTTATCAAGAATATGCTGGCTCATTTTTATGTCTTTATGGTAATATCAAAAATTAATATAACGATAAAAATAAAAAACATGCAAGCGGGCGTTTGAAAACGAAATGAGCATCATTGAAATAGATGAGAAAGCCGTGACGGAGGAGCAGGGGCAGGAGATGATCGCCCGCACGCTCGCCATGCCAGATCCGTTGGGCATTCCCACGCTGTTTTTTAACCCTGATGACTTTTCACCACACTGGCTGGAATCCCTGCCGGGATTTCTGACCAATATGCTTTACGGCGCGGCATCAAACGGGCGCATCGAAAAAGAAGTGCGCGCAAGAATAGACGAATTCGAAACCGCATCCGGCCTGAGCACTGACGACGCCTCCAGCCTTCAGCCAAAGGCAAAAGAGATTGCGCAAATCATATTAAACGCAAAATTAAATCCTAAAGATTTACACACAGCCGCAGCATGGCCACAAAGTGAAGCCGCATTTCCGCCGCACCTCCTTGTGCCGCTCGCCTATCAAGAGCCGAGTCGCAACGCGATTACCATTTCAAAAGTAGAGACGGCGGAACAAATGCACGCGTCTTTCTTTGCAAAAAAACCGAGCGATATATCCACGCGCCCCGGGCCGGACAGCGCGTATAGGTTTTTTACAATCTGGCACGAGGTCGGCCACGGAACAGGCGCAACCGAACCGCAAACCGAAACAATTGCTGCCATCGCAACGCGCAAAGCTTTTGCTGATACCGCAGTCTTGAAAGCGCAAGCAGATGTCAGAGCCGTACGGGCGATTCTAAGGGGAAAAAATGTTGAGGATAGAGACGCTGATTCAAACCGTTTTGGTTTTGAGGCTGATGAAGAAGACAAACGCCCCGAAGTGCTTCAATATGGCTGGCCGATGGTGGAAGCAAATGACTACGTTGCGGGTTTAAGAGAAGAGACAATCGACGCATTGGATGAACAGCAGATCAAACAAATCCGTCATCAATTGTTTGATCATCTTGGCGAACTGGTAAGCCACCTCTCAACCTTGTTGGAAAAACAAGACCCCGAAGCATTCAGAGACGCAGATTTCGCCGCGTTGGATTACACCGCCGCCAAATACAGGAAAGAAGCCGAGCAAGGCGGAGCAGGCAAAGACTTTATGCAGATTTTAACCCGCTTCCAACTGGCCGCCCGTCGTCTCCATGTTGGTGCACCCGCCTATCAAGAGGGTACAAACCATGTTGATCAAGACCTCTTAGCGTCAGAGCGCGCACAACCTTTAACCTTCACGCCGGGGGAATTCATCCCCGAAGATGCGCCGGAGGTATAGAGCAATGAGCCTGATTCAAACAGACAAAAAGGCGGCAACGGATTTCGATGCAAGGGTGATGCTTGAGGCAACCTACAGCCTGCAAGACCCGCTCGGCACGCCCACACTTTTCTTGCGCCCCGAACACCATTCCGCGCACTGGATCGAATACTGGCCGCCCATCCTGCGTGATGCATTAAAAGACACCGTAGGGCCAAGCCATACAATCGAACGCGAAGTGCGCAGTGCCGTCGACGACTTTGTGAAAAGCGGCGCACTTGAGTCCTTGGACAATGTAGACCGCGCAGTATCCGAGGCACGCTTGGGTCACAGTGTTGAAATGTTTGCCAAAGACATTGCAAAATCAAAATTAAACATGGCCTCAGCGTCGATGCGCGCATACACCCAGCGCAGAGATTTTGAAAAGCCGCATAGTGTTGGCGAGGAATCTTTTCAACCGCCCATGCAAATGACCGTGATCACGCCGCATGAAGAATTAAGCACGGCCGTTCTGATGAACCAATTGACAGACCGCGCAACAGGGCTATCAGATGACCTTCCCGGAACGGACGCTCAATATCGCTTTAACGCACTCTGGCATGAAATCGGGCATGGTACTGGCGCCGCCGAACCGCAAACCGAGGCCATTGCCGCCGTTATGACGCGCCGCGCAATCGAAGGAACAGCGGTTCTTCAGGTCAATGCCGATGCCCGCGCCGTGCGTGCCGTATTCCGTCATTCCACTGAACGCCCCGACATTCTGAACCCGGGGGAAACAATCGCCGATAACACGAAATATGGCTGGCCGATGGTGGAGGTGAACGACCACATCGCAAGCCTGCCGCAATCAACAATTGATCAAATGAGCGAGCGTGACATCGCCGCCATCAGCTTCCAAAAATTCGACCATATGGAAGACACGGTCACAGAGGTTGCTGAAAAATTAAAGGCGATAAATCCCGCAGCATTCCGTACGAAAAACCTTTCTACACTCGATGCCGCCGCTCAATATCTGCGTGATTCATCACAATTAAGTGAGGAGGGCGAACAGGTTTTAACCCGCTTCCAACTGGCAGCGCGTCGCCTGAATGTCGGAACCGCCGCCTACATGCCTGACAGCCGATATATCGACGAAGCCCTGCGCAAAGTGCAGGATAAAGACCCGCTCACCTTCGAAGCCGGCGATTATATGCCCGAAGATCCGAACAGGTTGGAATTATAAATTTTTTTAACTTAAGTACATCATGACACTCATCCAAACAGATCAAAAAGCGATAACCGCAGATCAGGCACAGGCTATTCTGGATGATAGCATTGCGTTGAAAAACCCGCTCGGCATCCCGACCCTTTATCTACGCCCTGAGGAATTCGGCGAGCTGATCTTTAGCGTGATTGACAAAAAAGGCGCGAAGGGCGCAAAAGGCGAGTGGTTTCCTGAACTGAAAAGACTGGAAGAGGCCGTACGGGAAAAAATCCAAAACTTCACCGCGGCCCCGCATTTTGAGGAAGTCGCCGCCCAAGATAAAGACCATGTCACCGAAAGATTCACGCGGAGCGCCCCGCAAATCGCGACAGGGCTTTATCTGGCGAAAATGGATGCGCACGGGCCGAAATACTCGCTCGCCTTGGTCGATCATAAGGAAGGGATGCGCGCCATTAAGACCGCCCCTGATGACTTTGTTGAGCCCGCGGCCTCTTTGGTTTGCCTGCCGCCAAGTGGTGATGATGTAATCAATGTGCATCAGGCAATTTTAGGGCCCGATGTAAAGGGCCTCTCACCCGACATGCCGGGTAGTGATGCGGAATATCGTTTCGCCCTGTTGTGGCATGAAATCGGGCACGGGACAGGCGCAGAAGAGCCGCAAACCCAAGCCATCTCTGCGATCATGACGCGCCGCGCCTTCGCCGACCCGTCTTCAATCAGCGCCCAAGCCGATGCCCGCGCCGTTCTTGCTGTTCTGTCTGCCGAAGAAGTGCACCACGATATATTTGATCAGGAAAACCGCCCCGCCAACGAGCTCTACGGCTGGCCGATGGTCGAGGTCGCTGATCATATCGTTCATATGGACGGGGACGTTGTTGATGGCTTAGGTGAGCAAGACATTAAAAATATCAGGTTCCAAAATTTCGATCATCTCACCGAAACCGTTCTCGATGTCGCCGCCATGATCTACGCCATCAACGCTGACGCATACGAACAAACAGACATCCCCGCACTGGCGCAAACCGCAAGACAAGTGCGCGAGGGCATATCAATCACCGATGATGAGAACCAAATTTTAAAACGTTTCGAACTGGCCTGCCATCGTTTAAACATCGGCAAACCCACCTACGATCAAGGTGCAGAATGTATCGAGCAAGACGTGCGCGAAGCCGATCACGCTCAACCGTTGACTTTTACCGCGGGCGAATGGATTCCTGAATAAAGGAAAACATAGCCTTCAACCGTTGTCACAAGCATTCAAATCTTGACCATCCTGATCTTTTGCAATGGTTTTCGCCAATTCCTGTGGGGTGATACCAAGGTCGTCCACCGCTTTTTGAAATGCAGGGCAAGAAGCCGTACCAAAATTCTTGCATAATTTACATCCGCTCGGTGCCTCATCAACAAATGTTTCCGCGGCTGATTTTTGTGGTTTCGACATAATGATACCCCTCTTATAACGTGCCTCAATCCCTCACGTTTTTTACCCTACACAATCAGATTCTAATTGCAAGTGATTATCAATAGCATTGACAAAATAATTGGGATGCGAAATAAAGAAGGGGAAGTTTTTTGACGAGGGATTCAATTATGGGCATGAAAAAAATCTCCAGCACGATTTACGAGCTGCGCCATCAGGCAGTGCACCAATCGCACGAAGCGGGCGCTTATCTTAAACACTTATTCCTGACAGCATTGCAACAAAACGGCCTGAATATCGTCTGTCTGCCGTCGTGCAAACAATGTGGTGAAAATCTCGATATTGCGGTTGTGTCGAACGACGAGGCACAAAACCATATCGGCGTCATGACCGCTTGCACTATCGAGGAAAAGGAAATCGCGGGCAAAAAACCCTGCAGCGAACTGAAAGCAAATATTTCGATAACAAATCGGCAAGCCGGCCTTCCCGATGATGAATATGAGGTTTATATTCAGGACGATCATAGCGGTACGGCCTATCTCAGCCTGCACACCGTGGAGCATTATCACCCCGGCCAAACGGAGCTATTCGTTGGATCGAAACTGTAAACCGCGATATTTCTTTCTGGTTATTTATCAGCGGATAAAGAAAAGCCAGAAAACCCTACAATCGCACAGGAATGCCCGCGGCTTTCATCGCTTCTTTCGCTTCGGTAATGCTATATTCCCCGAAATGAAAGATGGAGGCCGCCAAAACCG
>CAZPMH010000015.1:0-54272 GCA_964587815.1 uncultured Micavibrio sp. | reverse complement strand
AAAGACCTCGCATCCCGTGATGTTGTCTCCCGTTCAATGACCATCGAAATCCGCGAAGGCCGCGGCGTGGGCGCGAATAACGACCACATCCATCTAAACCTGATGCACCTCGAGCCTGAAGTCATTCAGGAGCGCTTGCCGGGCATCGCCGAAACCGCCAAAATTTTCGCAGGCGTTGATGTAACAAAAGAGCCAATCCCTGTTCTGCCGACTGTGCACTACAATATGGGCGGTATCCCCACCAATTATAAAACCGAAGTCATAAACCCGACCAAAGACGACCCGAATGCTATCGTGCCCGGCCTGATGGCAATTGGTGAGGCAGGCTGTATCTCCGTTCACGGCGCAAACCGCCTCGGCTCCAACTCGTTGCTCGATCTTGTGGTCTTTGGCCGCGCCGCCGCTAATACGGCCGCCGAAACAGTAAAATCAGGCACATCACACAAGCCACTCGGCGCTGATGATGGCACACGCGCTCTGGAAAGGCTTGATCATTACCGCAATGCGAAGGGCGGCACATCCACCGCGGAGCTCCGCACGCAAATGCAAAAAACCATGCAGGATTACGCCGCAGTATTCCGCACAGGCGAAACGTTGAATGAGGGCGTTGGCAAAATTAACGAATGCTTCTCAGGCAAAGTTGATCTCGGCATTAAAGACCGCTCCATGATCTTCAACACGGATCTGGTCGAAGTTCTTGAACTTGATAACTTGCTCGGTCAGGCTGTGGTCTCCATGCATTCCGCCGCAAACCGTGAGGAATCACGCGGCGCACATGCTCGCGAGGACTTCCCCGACAGAAACGATGAAAAATGGATGAAACACACCGTCGCCTATCTTGATGAGAAGGGGAATAGTAAAATCGACTACCGCCCCGTCATCATGGACACACTGACTGACGAAGTTGAAACATTTCCTGCTAAAAAACGTGTATACTAAAGTAGAGGGGCGATAAGGAGAAAAGAAATGGCTGAATTTGCATTACCGAAAAATTCCAAAATCCTCAATGGCGAAACAATTGATGCCGCCAACGGCGCGAAGCGCACAAAAACGCTGAAAATATACCGCTGGTCGCCTGATGATAAAGACGAAAAAGGCGAGGTGAAAAACCCGCGTTTGGACAGCTTCAAAATTGATCTGGATCAATGTGGCCCGATGGTTCTGGACGCTTTGCTCTACATCAAAAACGACATCGACTCCACGCTCACCTTGCGCCGCTCTTGCCGCGAAGGTATTTGCGGGTCATGCGCGATGAATATCGACGGTACAAACACACTCGCCTGCACGAAACCAATCGCAGACGTAAAAGGCGACATCAAGGTCACACCTTTACCGCATATGCCTGTCGTCAAAGACCTTGTGCCCGACCTGAACCATGTATACGCGCAATACGCATCAATTGAGCCGTGGTTAAAATCCGATACACCCGCAAGTAACCGCGAACGCCTTCAATCAGAAGAAAACGCACTCGTGCTGAACGGCTCTGACGGCCACGGCCCTGCCGCTTGTATCTTGTGCTTCTGCTGTTCAACCAGCTGCCCGTCTTACTGGTGGAATGGCGACAGGTTTTTAGGCCCCGCTATCCTGCTCCAAGCCTACCGCTGGATCGCAGACAGCCGTGACGACGCCACAGGCGAACGCCTCGACCAACTCGAAGACCCGTTCCGCCTCTACCGCTGTCACACCATCATGAACTGCACCAACACTTGCCCGAAGGGTTTAAACCCCGCTAAGGCGATCGCAGAGATTAAAAAAATGATGGTCGCCCGCCAGTGATAATGGCGAGACTCGAATGACACCCGTACACATCATAAAGCTGGTCGTCGGCGCATCGGATTTGAAAGAATTTTACGATTGGCAGGCATCACATGTGGTCGATTACAACGGCGTGCCCGCCGTTCCCTGCTGGACGCGGTATAAACCCAAACGTGCCGATGAGATTCTGCGCACCGAGGGCTCTATCTACCGCGTGGTGAAGGGGCGCATCGTCTGCCGTCACAAAATTCTCGGCTTCGAAATGGTTGATACGAAGGTGAAAGGCACAATGTGCATGATCATGCAAGATGCCGAAATGATCGAAACCGTCCACATGCCCAAACGCGCCTTCCAAGGCTGGCGCTACCTCAAACCCGGCGATGCCCCGCCCGACAAGGGCATTTACAAAGGCGAAGACCGCGAAGAAGACGACATCCCCCAAGACATCGCCAAAGGCCTGAAAGAGGCGGGGTTGCTGTAAAGTTAATCAATATCCAAGCCGATATCAAAGGCGGGCGCGGAATGGGTAAGTGCCCCGACGGAGATATAATCCACGCCTGTCTCAGCGATTGCCCGCACCGTCTCCAGTGTCACGCCGCCCGAGGCCTCGACGATCAGGCGCTTATCTACCATTTCAACGCCTTTGCGTAAATCATCCGGAGTGAAATTATCCAGCATTACAATATCCGCACCCCCGTGTGAGAGAACCTCTTCGAGCTGCTTTAGCGTATCCACCTCGATCTCAATTTTCACCGCATGTCCGACATTGGCTTGCGCGGCGTCTAACACCGCAGAAATTCCACCCGCCGCTGCGATATGGTTATCTTTAATCAAAATCATATCATCCAGCCCGTGACGATGGTTAAAGCCGCCGCCAGCGCGCACCGCATATTTCTGCACCGCCCGAAGCCCTGCCAGTGTTTTGCGTGTATCGGCAATGCGTGCATCCGTGCCCTGAACCGCCAGAACATAACGCCGCGTCAGTGTGGCAATGCCTGATAAATGCGTCATGAAATTCAACGCCACACGCTCCGCCATCAGCAAGGATGCTGCAGGGCCGGAGACGACGGCAATATCCTGCCCCGCATCCAGTACATCACCGTCTTGCGCCAAAATCTCAAATTCAAATTCAGGGTCAACATGAGAAAACGCAGAAAGCCCCAGAATAAGCCCCGCCAAAACACCTTCTTCACGCGCGCGAAACACCGCTCGCGTATTCAAAGATGGCGGCAAAACGCTCGCGCTCGTAATATCCAGCCCGTGCCCGAAATCTTCTTTCAAGGCCGCACGCACCAAATCTTCAATCAATATTGAGGGCAGTTGCATCGGATCTAGCTCAGCTCCAGCATACGATCCACGGCGATCTTTGCTCGGGCGGAGATTTCCGGGTCGATAATCACTTCGGGCTCTTCGGTCTGCAACGATGTCAAAATTTTCGGCAAGGTGATGCGTTTCATGTGCGGGCACATTTGGCACGTGCCGATCATCTCAACATTCGGGTTTTCCGCCGCGATATTATCGCTCATCGAACATTCGGTCATTAGCATGGCGCGCTTTGGTTGCTTATCACGAATAAAATTATTCATCTGCGCGGTTGAACCTGCATAATCCGCCTCGGCCATAACCTCAGGTGGGCACTCAGGGTGCGCCAGCACGATGATATCATCGTATGTCTTACGAGCATCGATAATATCTTGCGGGGTAAAACGCTCATGCACCATGCACGCCCCTTCCCAGAAAATCACTTTCACATCCGTCTCGGCGGCAACATTCTTTGCCAAATACATATCAGGCGTCATAATCACCGTATCATGGCCTTGTTCGCCAAGCGCGTTGACGATTTTCAACGCATTTGAGGAGGTGCAGCACACATCACTCTCCGCCTTAACATCTGCTGATGTGTTCACATATGTCACAACAGGAACGCCCGGATACTTTGCCTTGAGCGCTTTCACATCCTCACCCGTAATTGACTCAGATAAAGAACAGCCCGCCTTCATGTCAGGAATAAGAACTTTCTTCTCAGGGCAAAGAATCTTGGACGTCTCCGCCATGAAATGCACACCGCATTGAACAATAATATCTGCATCCGAATCAGCCGCGCGTTGCGCCAGCATCAGCGAGTCGCCAACCACATCGCCAACGCCAAAGAAAATATCAGGCGTCATATAGTTATGCGCAAGAATAACGGCATTCTTTTCTTTTTTCAGGCGGTTAATCTCGTAAATATAGGGGGCAATCGTTTCCCAGTGATCGCGCTGGAATTGGTTTTCCAGCTTGTCGTAAATCGGTGCAGTTGCCTTGGCGACTTCGGGTGTGTAGCTCAATTCTGCTGTGTTCATGTCAATGACCCCTTTACAGCTGTTTTAAACAGGGGCAATATTTCACGTATACACACCGCAGGTCAAGCATTCTTCGGCTTTTTCAGCCGTAAATCCGTGACGCAGCGCGGCAAAATATAAGGCAAAACGCAAAAGGCAGTTTAAGATATGACAGATCAACATTACGAAAACCTGTTTTCCTACGGCACATTGCAAGACGAGGCCGTTCAAATCGCTACATTCGGTCGGCGCTTGCGCGGCATGCCTGACACGCTTAAGGGCTATGTTTTAGGGAAGCTCACCATCACAAACCCTGATGTTGTCGGAACCAGCGGCATAGAAACGCATCCCGTTATTCGAAAAGCGAAAATCGAAGATGAAAGCGCGCTGGTGGAAGGAAAAGTATTTCAGCTAACGCCTGAGGAATTAAGGCAGGCCGACATTTACGAAGAAAGCGACTATGACAGGGTCATGGTCAATCTGGAATCAGGCGCGCAAAGCTGGGTCTATATCGACGCCAAAGACGAGGCTGCATAATGGATCTGTTTCAGGACAGCGAGCAGAGCCCCGAGGCAATCAATCAGAATCGCCCGCTGGCTGATCTTCTGCGCCCCGATAAAATAGAGGATATTGTCGGGCAAGATCATCTTTTGAAAGATGGCGCACCATTGAGAAAAATGAGTGAGGGGAAAAACATCTCGTCACTTATACTGTGGGGCCCTCCGGGATGCGGCAAAACCACACTCGCACGCATTCTCTCTCAATCATCAGATAAAGCCTTCGAGCAAATCTCGGCCATTTTCACAGGAGTCGCCGACTTGCGCAAAGTTTTTGATGCCGCAAAAATTCGAAAATCAAACGGGCAGGGCACAATTCTGTTCGTCGATGAAATTCACCGCTTCAACAAATCACAGCAAGATGCGTTCCTGCCAGTGATGGAAGACGGCACAATCACGCTGATCGGCGCGACCACTGAAAACCCGTCCTTCGAACTCAACGCCGCGCTGCTTTCTCGCGCGCAAGTCTTCGTTTTAAAACCTTTAGATGATAAGGCATTGAATGATCTGATAAAACGCGCTGAGGATCAAAAAGGGGAACAGCTTCCCCTAAAAGAAGAGGCCACCGAAACACTCAAAAATCTCTCCGACGGTGACGGGCGATATCTCCTCTCTATGATCGAACAGATTTACAATCAGGCGAATGACGGTGAACAGCTTAACGCTGAACAACTCCTCAAACTCATCCAAAAACGCGCACCACTTTACGACAAAGGCGACGACGCACATTTTAACCTCATCAGCGCCTTTCACAAATCCCTGCGCGCGTCGGATGTGGATGCCGCGCTCTATTGGATGGCGCGTATGCTACAGGCAGGCGAACGCCCCGAATATATCCTGCGCCGCATGCTATGTGTTGCGTCCGAAGATATCGGAATGGCCGACCCGCAAGCCCTTGTGATTACCAATAATGCCTGGACCGCTTATGAACGCCTCGGTCTACCCGAAGCAGAGCTTGGGATGGCGCAGGCTTGCGTCTATCTCGCAACCGCGCCAAAATCCAACGCAAGCTATATGGCGCTGAACGCCGCGAAGGAGGCCGCAAAGAAAACCGCATCCCTAATGCCGCCGAAACATGCCCTGAACGCGCCAACCAAATTAATGAAAGAACAAGGCTATAGCTTGGGCTATATCTACGATCACAACACCGAAGAAGGCTTTAGCGGACAAAACTATTTCCCCGATGATTTACCGCGCGAACAATTCTATCACCCCGCTGTACGTGGATTTGAAAGAGACGTACAAAAACGCCTAACATATTGGAATAATTTAAGAAAAAAGGGCGGATAAATATATTTCTGTTGTACGTCTAGCCATCCACAAATCACATCCGCTATAAATAACGTCCAATTAGTCAAGGAGATAGGGCATGCATTCTATCAAGTTGTTCGTTTATTATTCTCTGCTTTCACTGCTGCCATCGGCGCGCGTAACATCAGTTTTTTCAAAAATCCGCGTTTGGTATTTCCAAAACGTTTTTAAAGTCATGGCCAAAGGTGGAAACCCTTCAATGATCGGCCGTAAAATATACATCGCCAACGCACAGCGTGTTTCATTTGGTACGGGCTGCCGCCTGAACGAAAATGTCTACATAGAAGCCGCACAGGTCGGCAACGATGTTTTGATTGCCCCAAATGTTAGTATCCTAAGTCGCGAGCATGAGCATGAAAGCCTCGACATCCCGATATCTATGCAAGGTTATAAAGAAGAAAGACCTGTCATCATTGGTAATGATGTATGGATTGGTCGTAACGCAATTCTTCTGGCAGGCGTGAAAATAGGAAATGGTGCAATCGTCGGCGCAGGCGCAGTCGTCACAAAAGATGTGCCCGACTTCGCAGTTGTAGGCGGTGTACCGGCGCAAATCATTAAGTCACGAAAACCGCAAAAAAAAATGAGTGAGCAAAGCAAAGACGAAAAATTTCAGAAAATACGCGATAGCCAATCAGAACCTGCGTCAGATCATCTGGCTGACGAAAGCGATAAAAAGGAAACGGCTGAGAAGTATGCCTAATCTCGTTCTCTGCTAAAGATCAGTAACAACCCGCTGACGATAATGATCGCCGCACCTGCCATAATCCAAAAATCAGGCACATCGCCGAACACGAAATAACCGATGAGAACGGCGATCACCATCTGGCTGTAATGCACGGGGGCAACCGTCGCGTAAGGCGCAATACGAAAACCGTACGCAATCCCGCTCAAACCTAAAATCACGCAGAACGCATCCAAAATGAATATAGGCCAGTGTGAGATCTGCGGTACAGCGATATCACCCCATACCAGCGGCAGGAGCAAAACGGCGATGGTGATGCTTGGATACAAAGACAGTGATAACAACGTATCATGTTGCAAAGGCCGTGCGAGCAAACCAAGTGATGTAATAAAAAACAGCGCCGCAAAAATATAGAGAATCTCAGGCGTAATAACGGCAAGCCCGTCATGAAACGCCACCAAAATACCGGAAAACCCAACGGCAATAATAATCCAACTGCGCAGGCTGACGCTTTCTTTGTAAATCGGAATCGCCGCAATCGTGGTTAAAAACGGCGCAAGGAACAAAATCGTATACATTGTCGACAGCATCATACCCTTTGATAAGGCCGTAACCACCAACATCCCAACCGCCAGCGCGCAAACACCGCGCAAGATATGATAAGGCAATTTCTTTGTCTGCAATGTAGGTTTCAATCCCCCAAGATAGGGCGATAAACACAGCCCGAAAAATGCGCCCAAACTATAGACCCAAAATAAGATATCAGGCGTGCTGTAATATGCACCGAGCCATTTTGAACAGGCATCCGCGAGCGCAAAACCCGTAAACCCTGAGAACGCGGATAAAATCCCTTTTTTTGTATCTGCTCTTGTAATGGATAAAGACCTTAACATCCCTAACTCAATACAGTATAAATCAGAAGAAAAACACTGGTAATCACGCGCAAACAAAGAAAAATACACCGCCCATGACATCAACATTGCCAACATTAATAATGATTGCCCTTGGCGGTGCGTTGGGGGCTTTAGGCCGTCATGGGGTCAATACAGGCGCGGCAAAATTGCTTGGGCATGGTTTCCCGTATGGTACATTACTTGTAAACATAATCGGATCATTCCTTATGGGGGTATTGATCGCTAAATTTTCGCAAATGAGCACTGTCAGCCAAGAACTCAAAGTTCTATGCACCACAGGGTTTTTAGGGGCGTTTACGACGTTCTCAACCTTCTCACTCGACGTGGTCACGCTCTGGAACCGCGGGGAAGTGTTTTATGCTCTTGCCTACATGCTTGGCTCGGTTTGTCTTTCAATACTTGCGCTTGCTGTTGGGTTGTGGATCATGAAAGGACAAACATTATGAGCCGTCCATTAACCTTTTTTACTGTCTCAAAAGATGACGATGAACAGCGCATGGATCGCTGGGTAAAAAAACATGTACCTGACATGCCATATACACTTGCGCAAAAGCTGATGCGAAAAGGACAAATCCGTGTAGACGGGAAACGCGTTAAACCAGACACGCGCCTGAGCGAAGGGCAGGAAATCAAAATCCCTCCCTTCGAAACACGCAGCGCTACGCAGCAGCAAAAAACGAGACCCACACTAACCGATCAGGATATCGCATTCATGCGTGATCTGGTGATTTTCGAAGATGAGCATATCATCGCGATAAACAAACCGCACGGATTGGCTGTGCAGGGCGGAACAAAAACCAAGCGCCATGTAGACGGCTTGCTTGACGCATTGAAAGATAAAAAAGGCCAACGCCCGCGGCTCGTCCACAGGCTTGATAAAGAAACCAGCGGCATTCTCCTTCTGGCAAAAACGGCGAAGGCTGCGCGTGAACTGGGCTTTATGTTCAAAAAAAACCAGATTAAAAAAATATACTGGGCGATCACAACACCAACACCGGAAATTCCCGCCGGCACAATCAGGGCGCCTTTGCTCAAATCATCAGGCAATTTCGAAAAAATGGTGATTGATGAAGAGGAGGGCAAGCACGCCACCACGGAATATGCCGTGATTGAAAGCGCAACGCGCGCCGCCGCCTTCACGGCCTTTTGGCCACGCACGGGGCGCACACACCAAATTCGTGTGCACGCTGCTCAGGCTTTGGGCGTGTCCATTCTCGGCGATGGAAAGTATCGCGCCGAAAAAGATGAGGAAAGCAAATTAATAGATGCGGATCTTGATGGACTAAATCTTGACCGCCGCCTGCACTTGCACGCCCGCCGCGTCATCATGCAACATCCTTTGAAATCAGGCTCTACCCTCGATATCACGGCTCCGCTCCCGCCAGAACTGGTAAAAAGCTGGAAGACCCTTGGCTTTAATCATAAAGACAAATCTGACCCCTTCGAGGATATATAGAAAGAGCCTTGGGGCCTGATCAAAGCCAATGCTTGCGCCCCGAAAAACACGCCGTATAATACAAAAGAAAAAGACATGATAAAAGAAAGCACGAGCTGAATGACTGACCAATCTTATCTCCTCGATGATCAAAAACAGAGAAGCAAAAAAAGCATATGGATTGGTCGCTTGTTTAAGCTGTCTTTCTTCCTTATTGCGATGTTTCTGATCCTCATCACCATATTGGCAAATATGGGCGGTAGCAGTGAGGGCTTAAGAAAACAAGTAGAAGGTTTCGCAAGTGAGGTGTTCTACGGGCGCCCTGCAAAGCTCGAAACGCTCAAAAGGCTGAGCTTTTTCCCGACATCGGGGATTGATATAGAAGGGCTGGAAGTCTATACGACGGAAACATCCCTCGTGCCCTTTGTAAGCGTAGGTAAGTTTAGGGTATATATGAGTTTCTGGGCAATCGCAGCGCGCACGCCTTACATCAAAGATTTATACGTAGAAAATGCAAGAGCAGTGAAAGGCGTGTTCGGCCCCAACGAGATTTTCGTCGAAAAGCTCTACATTGATAACGACCTGCTTCAAAATACAGCGAAAATAAAAGGAAACGGTAAACTCGGTGTTCATAAATGGTCTTTTTCAATGGATATCCTGCCAAAACCGTCAGGAAACGGGTTTAAATACCGTCTGAAGGAAGAGTTTCCCTTTACGTTGAGTTTGTCTGACGTGAGTATTCGCGGGCATTTCATGAATCAACGCGGCGGCGCCTACTTGCTAAAAGACTTAGTCATTGAATCTGAAAAAAGCGCAATGACAGGTGAAATCGCTCTATCTGCCCCAAGCGAGAATTTAATGGCTGTGCGCGGCAAACTGTTGTTAGACACAAAAAATGAAGCAGAAGCGAGCCAGCCCGTCACGCTGAATGTCGATACTCTTATCAATTTTGCATCTTCACCAACAAAATTCACAGGTTCTATTGAAACCGCAGATACAAAAATGAACAAAATTTTCGGGGATGAGGGCGCGCTCAGTATCATCAAGCGCGTAAGAGATATTCTCGGCTATAACGCTTTTGAACAAGATGGCCTGCAGTTCGGTTCATTCCTTGGCCCGTATGACATGGATCTGGCCGTAAAGCTGGGCAATATTGACTGGTTCGAAAACAACGCAGATGCAGAATTGTCATTTCCTGTCGTGCAGGAAAGCGGAAAAGTGCGCATAGGGCCAACATCTAAGAATGGAGAAAAAGTGACTCCGGCGCTTATGATTGTCAGATCAGAAGATAATAAAAAAAGAATAGCGTTATTATCGCCCGGCGCACTTGGTCTGAAAGCTTTGAAAGAGTATTTGCCAAAATATGATCAAGTCATAAATCAGGACGCTCTTGATGTAGAGTGTGGTCTGGGGCACATCACTTACCAAGGGCGCAAAGTTATGATTAAAAACATGCAAATCAAAGCTGAGGACGCCAACGTTTTAGAATTAAATGATGTTTTGCTCGAGACAGTTGATGGATTATCCGCCGCAGCATTTTCTGATCGTAACGCAATAAGCTTTGAAAACGTGGATTTAAAGGCAGAAACGTACGACTTCATTAAACCGCATTTTGATAGCCTGCCGAATAACGCAAACTGCATGTCATACTTCACGCGCATCGACCCTCCGGCGCCTGAACCTGAACCAACGCAGGACGAGGCCGCGGTTGAAGCGACACAAAAAGAAATACAGCAATAGTCGCAGCGGTCTGGCCGAAGGTTCCCAAAAACAATGAAGCGCTTTTTTACAAAAGTCACAACGCATGAAACATCTGAAGGGTTTGAAATTCACCTTGATGACAAGCCCGTAAAAACATCGGCGAAGAAAGCATTGCGTACGCCGTATAAAAATGTAGCAGATAAAATTGCACAAGAGTGGCATGCACAAGAAGACAATATTGTGCCTGATACTATGCCGATGACACAAATCATAAACACACAAATTGATGGCGATAAAAACGCCCGCCCTAAAAAGACGGAAGCACTCCTGAAATACATTGATACTGATCTTTTATGTTACGGCGTCACAAAGCCCGAAGAGTTGCGTAAGGCACAAGAGGCATACTGGGCAAAATGGATTGCATGGGCAGAAAATAAGTATAGCGTGAAAATCAAAACGACAGATGGCCTGAACGCATTACAACAGGATCAAAAATTACATCAACACGTCGCGCAAACAATCGAAGACATGTGTGACGATGAATTTTCAATTTTTCAAACGCTCGTACCTCTCAGTGGTTCAATTCTTTTGGCACTGGCTTTCACAGCATCAGAAATTGATGAAGACGACGTATTGAAGGCTATGTTTGTTGAAGAAGACTTCAAAGACCAAATCTATGATGCCGATAAGTACGGCAGCGATCCTTTGATTGAAAAAAAGAAACACGCCGCCCGACTAGATCTGGAGGCGTGTAGAATATATCGCGATGATATTAAAACAGGAAAATAAATTTTTCGTGGCTTTAGCGCTGTGACACCTTCGCGCTGCCCACTGCGGCGTTCTCTTTCAACAGAACAAAAGAAATAATAAGCAAGGCGTAGCAAACTCCGCCGATCACCAAAGTTTGGTCAATACCCAACGCAATGTTGAATGCAATCGCAATTGAACTTCCCAAAACACCGGCCGCACCATTTATGCCCCAAAACCACGATGTGGCACGGCTGTCATAGCGCTCAGTAATACTAAGCCCTGTTGGGAAACCAAAGCCCATCAGAAAACCGGCCGGGAATAAAATAGCGACACTGACGAGCACACGCGTAGAAATATCAACTTCCGCGTAGGTATAGAAGATATCACTAAGAACCACAGACAAAATGATTGCATAGCCACAGACAAGGCCCGCCCAGAAAATCTGCCTGAAGAGCGTATTAAGCGGGAGCTTTTCTGAGACCAAACTCCCTAAACCGGCTGATATAATCAAGCTGAATAAAACAACGCTCAGACCGTAAATCGGGTGGCCCAAAAACACACCTAAGGCTTGCAGTAAGGAGATCTCAATAAACATGAATCCCAGACCAATAAGCATAAAGTATAACGTGCCTGCTTTAATAAAAGTGCTGCTCTTATCTTCAACAGTTTTCAATAATGGCGCAATAATCACAAACGCAACCATAATCACTGAAAAAATGATGATCAAATAAAGGTTAAACGTCGCTTTTGCCTGCCCTTGGGAAACAAAATGCCCTTCTGAAAGAGGTTTTAAGGCAAGCCCCGTAATCTTTAGCGGCTCGCTCAAACGTGCTTGGTTAAAGAAAAACGGACGCATATCCGTCGATGGTGTTACATCAAAATACTGACGCTCCGATATTACGTGTAACTCTTCTAAAGATTTGGCCGCAATCAGCTCGCCTAAGATACCTGTGGGAGCAGGTCGACCGGGCATCATTGTAATCTTGAAATTTTTCTCGCTTGCCGTTCTTTCCAGAGCGGAAATCTGTGCAGCGGTAAAAGGAGATTTTGCAACCACCAAAGTTGCGATATTCCCTGTGCTGTGAACAGCCTCACGTTGAGAGGTTATAATCGCAATATGGTCGCTAACGTTCGTTACGCCTTGGTTGAAGAGCGTCGCCATCGCAACGGAAAGCGCGCGACCGGCATCGTCAAGCACGTTAGATGACCAACGGCTGAGCGTGAAAACACCGTTGTCGCTCAGATCGTTCATAAAGATTGTCCAAGCCTCAACGGTGTAAAGCCCGTTCTCTGACAAAGCGAAAGCGCCTGCACCTGTCGCCGCCCACGTATCAATCAAACTCATTTGAATAAGATCAAGCTTTTCGGTATTTTGCCTGAACCAACTGCGAGCCTCCTCATTCAAAATCTCAACACCCGGAAGATCTTTCAAACCCGTATAGTCACTGAAATAAGGATGTTCAGTTAAAAGGTGGATTTGGACGGGGTTAACGTCAAGCGCTGTAACCTCGTCGACACCGAAATATTTTGCCGACAACAGGTCGCGCCCGCCACCAACACCGATGATAGCGGCCTTATTTAGATTGGGAAGAGTGTAAGCAATGTTGGTTGCATCATATTCCAAATAACCGTGCTTATCAAAATCACCATCAAATTTCGTGAGCGGTGTACCCGCATCGCCGTCAATTGTAAGCATATAGCCGTTTACGCGATATGTATCAGGCAATTCCGACGAATACCCCCATAAAAATGGTGGGGAATCAACATTCTCTTGAAACAGCGTCACGCGAGAGATCGAATTCCATTTCTCATAGCTAAGCGCAGACTGTGGCGTAAGCGCATTCTTAACCCAAATCGGATAAAGTAAAGGTTTGGGAGAAACCACATTAATCACGCTTAAAGACAAAACCGAGACAAAAAGAACGCACGTCAATTTTGAGAAATTATGATTTTTTTGGAAAAAGTTAAACGATGTATCTTTGGATCCGTCATCACAATATTGAAATAAAAGCCCGCACAAAAAGCCAAGGCTTGAAACAATCAAAACAGCAGAGGGCGCGTCAATAGTTTCCATCAAAACCAGCGCAGTAACACAGCCTAAACCGGCGCCGAGCAAATCAATTCCGTATGTTTTTCCTACGGGAAAGGGCGCACGTGTCAAACACAGGGTGATCACAACACCGGCATGATAATAAGCAATAGAATTGGCAACCGCCGCAATCGGCAGGGAGGCCAACGTCTTAAACATATCATTGGAAATAATCGGAATGAAAAGCTGTGCAATAAGGGCAACAATCACAAAAATACCGAACCAAAAACAATGATTCCGAGCCAAAATGGAGTAATTTTTACGCTGTTCTTCTTCGATGCCGCGATAGACTTTTAGCGCACCTAATGTCAGACCGAACATTGCAACACTGATGACAAGAAATGAGAGGTGGTACCATGACGTAACGGAGAAGATACGAGATTGCAAAATTTGCAACATCATAACCAAACCCGAAATAAGAAAAACGCCAGTATAAAAGTAACGTGACTTTAACATCATAAATAAACCAATCTTAATTTTTCTGTATAAAGTGTCCGGATGCTATGTACTTCCAACCCTTTTGACACCTGTACAACAAGTAAAGCAAAACAGGGGCGAAAGCAATAAACGAAGTGGCCCTCAACTGCCCCGCGTTATTTTTTAGAAAAAATGCAGAACAACGATCGAACAAACCGCCAAAATTTCCTGCATCACGCGATAGAACCGCTCCAATTGCAAAATGATCAATCTGTCGTACGCAAACATCCATTTTATCGTAATTAGCAAAAATCAGCAGGAAGAATGTCGCAAAAATACTTGTGATGAAAACAAACAACGCAACACGCCAGAACGTCATAATCAGAAAATTCATGTGGTTTTCAACCAGGCTGTCTTCCTCGGCTAAAGAGCGCATAGAATAAATACCTGATAGCGTACAAATAGAAAGCAGCAGTGAAAAAAACGACGCAACAGAAAAAGGAATAAGCGTCAAAAACAAAGAGCCAAACAACAAAACGAAAGCAATCTTCGTATTACGAAAATCTATTTGCTCTTTACTTTTCGTCAAAGCCAAAGGAGAGGCTTCGCGATTGTCGTGCGGCGCATCTTCAGCGCTCGCCTGACCATTATCTAAACTATTTTCCGTCAATGCTCTGTACCGCTCTCACCCAAGATTAAATCATATCAATATTATCGTCGCCCGAACAAACGTTCAATATCTTTCAACGAAAGTTTTACATATGTTGGCCGTCCGTGATTGCATTGGCCTGAGAGTGGCGTTTCCTCCATCTGCCGCAGCAAAGCATTCATCTCATGCACATTCATGCGCCGCCCCGACCGAACCGAGCCGTGACACGCCATCGTCGATAACACATGATTGATCTTCTCTTCCAGCGCATCGGCACTCCCGTGCTCGTCAAGCTCATCAACCAAATCAATGATCAAGCGGTTAAAATCAACGCGGTCGCCCAAAATAATAGGCACGCTCTGAACCGCAATCGCGTCCTTCCCAAACGCTTCAATCTCCAACCCTAATTTTGCGAACAAGGCGGCATGGTCTAACAATTTACTCACCTGGCCTTCATCTAAGGAAACAACCACGGGGCTTAGTAAACCCTGCGACTTAACGTCATCGTCTGTATACTGCGCTTTAAAACGCTCATAAACCAATCTCTCATGCGCCGCATGCTGGTCGACCAAAACCAGTCCGTCAGGGGTTTGCGCAACAATATAATTTTGATGTACCTGCGCTCTTGCAGCGCCGAGTGGAAAGTCTTCCGCTTCTTCTTCAATATCCGATAAAGGGCTGGCCCGCGCCGCAGGTGACATATCGGTTGCAAGCGCCCCTTGCGCCGCATACCCGCTATGTTGAGCCTCGCTCATCGCATACTGAGCGCCAGTACCGCCAGAAATATAAGAACGCGGGACAGCTCGACTCCCGCCGCGATGAACAGGCAAAGGCAGAGCAGGGGAGGCAACCTCACCCTCACGCTTAAACGCGCCCAATGTCTGCGAGGCAACCGTATCCGAACTGCGAAACCCGCCCGCATGAATGGCATTCTTCAGCGCGCTGATAATCATACCGCGAATAAATTGCGGATCACGAAAACGCACTTCCGCTTTGGCGGGGTGCACATTGACATCCACCTGTGACGGCGGCAAATCCAAAAACAGCGCAACAACAGGGTGGCGATCCCGATGCAAAACATCCATATAGGCCGCACGCACACACCCATGCAACAACCTGTCCTTCACCGCGCGTCCGTTCACAAACAAATACTGATATTGTGACGTTCCGCGATGATAGGTCGGTAACGCCGCATAGCCTGATAAGACAACACCTTCACGCTCTGCCTCAATCTGCATCGCATTCTCGCCGAAATCACGCCCCAAAACATGCGCCAACCGTGCATGACGATTATCAACGGGAAGATATTGCAACTTTTTTGCACCATCATGATACAGGCTAAACCCGATATTTGGGTAGGCCATCGCCAGCCGCGTCAAAGTATCTTTGATCGCACCATATTCCGCGCGCGCCGTTTTCTGAAATTTCAGCCGTGCGGGCGTGGCATAAAACAAATCTGACACACTAATCCGCGTGCCTTTCGGGTGCGCACTCGGGCTCGGCTCGCTTTTTTGCCCTGCATCACATCTGATTTGCCAGCCCTCACTGCTCCGCTGGTCAAACGTTTCAATCTCTACGCGTGACACGGCGGCAATCGAAGCCAGCGCTTCTCCGCGAAACCCTAAATGTGCAATATGCAGCAAATCATCATCGGGAAGTTTAGACGTCGCATGCCGATCAAGCGCGGCTACCAATTCAGGCGCGGACATGCCCATGCCGTTATCGACAATTAAAATCCTGCTTTTACCGCCATCAAACACATCAACACGAATATCAGATGCGCCCGCATCAATGGCATTTTCAACCAGTTCTTTCACCGCCGCCGCAGGCCGCTCAACAACCTCTCCGGCCGCAATCTGGTTAATTAAGGTTTCAGGTAAATATCGTATACGCATATTATAGCTATACGCATTCCAACAAACTTTGTCAGTAAAACATCATGAAATAAAAAGGATGGTGGTGGATGAATGACCTATGGCAACGTCGCGCCCAATAACAGCGTTTCATCCATTTTAGCATAATCCAGCTTCGCACCCGACAAATCCGCACGGCGCAGATCAACATCGGTTAAGTTGCTATACCGTAGATCTGCCCCCATCAAAATTGCATCGCGCATGTCCGCCCCAGTGAAATCAATATAGCGTAAATCCGCGCCGCTCAGATCAACGCGCTGTATTTTAATCGCATCACTCTGCCTGAATTGCAGAGCACTTAACCGAGCCCCGCGCAGAGAGATACGCGGCATCTTCGCACCTTTTAAAGAAGAGCCGCGCAAATCAATATTATCCATATCGCAGCCACGGAAATCTGCACGATCCAACTGACAGCTTTGCATATACGCATTCGACAAATCGAGATTGATAAAACATGCATTTTTGGCATTCAGGGCAATCAGCGGATAGTCGCGTAAATTATAAGTGGCACGTAAATCATATCCCGTTAAATCCAATTGTTCTCCATCGCGGCCCGCACTTTCAACCCAACGTCTGTGCGCTTCCAACAGCTCTTCTAACTCGCTCCCTTCCGTTAACAGCCTTGGTCCGACATCTTTTTGCGTAACGGCATCATGGCAATCTAACCCTGAGCGTTCGGTAGAGCGCAGATTAACGCCTGAAATAATCGCGTTATGCATTTTCGCTGCCGTCACGTTTGAACCTGTAAAATCAGCGTTGTGCATATTGCTGCTGGTAAAGGTCGCGGCCTGAAAAACGCCGTCGCGCATAATGGTATGCGATAAATCGGCATCGTCGAAATTGGCACTCGTGGCGCGCACACCCGTTAAATCCGCATGGCTTAATTTCGCTCCGCTTAAAACCGTGCGCCCGTTATGACCTGCTAAATGAGGAAGGTTCACAAGACTTCCGGTTTTATTCTTGCGCAAAATACGACCCTCACGCATATCCGCATCGGTTAAAATCGTGCTCGTCAAATTTGCACCGGCCAACAAAGCGCCGCGGAAATCCGCACGCGAAAAATCAGCATGGCTTAAATTCGCATTGCTGAGGTCACAACCAAAAAAGATAGAGCCTACGCAACGGCTTAGTGAAAAGTCAGCATCAACCAGAATGCTGCCCGTAAAATCCGCTTGCGACAAATCATAGCTTTGGAAGTTTAACCCCGATAAATCCATATTATGGATCGCGGCACGCTTTCCACCGACTTGCCCGCGCAAAAAAGTGCGGTGCAACTCCAACACCTTATCAAGGCGATCTTGCTGAACGACCGGAAGCGAAAAAGAAGAGCGCATGAACTTACTTCATTTAAAAAATTCACCAAAACACAGAAATACAATACACGAAAAAAATTAAATTATGATGACGACGTATCAAGATCGCGTAAATATTTAAGCAATCCCAAAGTGGAGCTATCATGGCCCTCACTCTCGTCAATGTCGTCGGCGATCAAATCATTCAATATAGGTTTTGCAAGAATCTTGCCCAACTCTACACCGCACTGATCGAAACTGTTGATGTCCCATAAAATACCCTGAACAAAAATCTTATGTTCGTAAAGTGCCATAAGCTGACCCAGGCGCGCAGGTGTTAATTTGTCAATAATGATCGTGTTGGTCGGCCTGTTTCCTTCAAACGCATGCGTCGCATCATCATGCGATCGCCCCTGCATCATGGCCTGCCCCTGTGCCAAAGCATTCGCCATTAAACGCGCATGATGATCGCCGATCGGGTTATGCGGTGTTGCTGTTATAATTAAATCGCATGGAACAACCGTGCTTCCCTGATGGAAAAGCTGGAAAAAAGCATGTTGTGCGTTTGTACCGACCTCCCCCAGAACCACCGGGCCTGTGCCATAATCAATTTCGCGCCCCTGACGGTCAACACTTTTCCCGTTCGACTCCATATCAATTTGCTGCATATAGGCGGGGAAATATTGAAGATATTGATCGTATGGCGAAACGGCATAAGCGTTATAGCCCATAAAGTTCCTGTTCCACACACCGATAAGCCCCAATAGGGCAGGGATGTTTTTTTCAATCGGCGTGTTGAGGAAATGATCATCCACGCGGTGCGCCCCTGAAAGAAACGCTTTAAAATTATCAAAGCCAATGCCGATACAAAACGCCAACCCGACCGTTGACCAGATTGAAAAGCGACCGCCAACCCAATTCCACATTGGAAAAATATGGTCCTCCCGAACACCGAAATCAATGGCAAGTTGCGTGTTTGTAGTGACTGCTGCAAAATGCGCCTCAACATCATCACGGCCCAATTCATTTTGAAGCCAAGTGCGCGCACTTCGGGCGTTTGTAAGCGTTTCAAGTGTCGTAAATGTCTTAGACGTCACAATAAACAATGTTTTTTGCGCATCAATTTTATCCAAAACTTGCGACAAGTGCGTCGGATCAATATTCGAAACAAAATGAACGTCAAAACACGCATCATGGTAAGGTGAAAGAGCTTTATAAGCCATCAAAGCCCCAAGATCCGATCCGCCAATACCAATGTTGACGATGTGCTTATAATCCCCGCTGTTCTTAATATCAGCGCAAAACTGCTCCATTTTCTCAAACGCATTTCGAATAAGCGGCTTTACATCTTCGCCATCAACGATAACAGGTGAATCTGAAGGATCCCGCAAGGCTGTATGCAAGACCGCGCGCTCTTCTGTCACGTTGATCGGCTGTCCTGAAAACATAAAATCGCGCATCTCTGCTAAGTTGCAGTCTTTGGCAAATGCACTCAGAAGTTTAATCGTCTCGTCTGTTATAAGATTTTTCGAATAATCAAATAAAATGCCGTCCTCAACCAAATGAAAATTGTTAAAGCGATTTTCATCATCATGAAATAAGTCACGCATGTGACGGTTTTTCATAGCATTCGCATGCTTTTCAAGCGCGCCCCAGGCAGGCATAGCCGATCTGGGTTTGGCGCTGTCATTTTCATCAGCATGGGAAGAGGAAGAATAATTCATTTGTAAAGGCACCATATCTCTATTCGACATTTGGCAAGGTTGTAAGTTTCGTCGCGCTATCTAAATCTACAGGCTGGCCGACGAGGACGATCGTAAAATCATCGCTATTTAAAAGATTCTTAGCGATTTTTTGAACATCATCAATGCTTACCGCATTGAATTTTTCTGCTCGCTTATCCAGATAATCGATCGGTAAGTCGTCAATCTGCATGGATAAAACCGTTGCTGCTATTGAACCGGTCGATGTCAACGAAAGCGGCAGAGAGCCGATAATATAAGATTTTGCATCAGCCAATTCTTCGGCACTCACAGGCTCACCTTGCATGCGCACCCATTCCGCCTTGATCAAATCAATCATCGTATTCACGTTTTCATTCGCCGTCGACGTGCTGATATTGAGTGTGTCAACCGCATCATAATCTTGAAAGTAAGAATAAATACCGTAGGTCAGCCCGCGCTTTTCACGAATTTCTTCCATAAGCCGTGATCCAAAGCCTGACTCGCCAAGAATAAAATTCATGAGCTTGGCAGAGTAATATTTTTTATTGCTCCGTGAAATCCCGTCTTGTGCGATCGTGACAACTGTTTGGGGAATATCTTTCTCATAAACGTAGACCGCGCCTTTATTTTGCAGATCATGCTGCTCGACATTTTGTGTTTCGGCATTCGGTAATGAACCGAAAACAGCATCAAGGCGTGTCTTTAATTCTTCAGCGCTAATATCTCCGGACACGCCAACAACCAAAGCATTTTTCCCTAAAGTTTTATGACGTGCCTTTAAATCTTCGCGTGTAATGGCATTCAACGATGAGATCGTACCACCACTATTCAAGGCATAAGGATGCCCCTCATAAATAACATCATTTTGCAAACGCGCTGCAATCCAGCGCGGATCAGAAGCAGAGTTTTTAATACGGCTGACATTGGCGGCGCGCATACGATCAATAGCGTTTTCATCAAAACGCGGTTGATTGAGCGCAAGTTTTAAAAGATTAAAAGCCGTGTCTTTGTTTTCACTCAGTGTTTTCAGGCTTCCGTTAAAATGATCTCGCCCTGAAGAAAAGCGCAAGGTAATTGAATTATCGCGAAGCGCTTTCTGAAAAGCCTGACTGTCCATTTTTCCTGCGCCCTCATCCATCGTATTGGATAGAAGGCGTGCCAACCCCTGTTTATCTTTCGGGTCAAGCTTCGCACCGGCATCGAGAAAGGCAAATTCCATTGCAATAATTGGAATAGAAGGGTCCTGCACCAGCCAAGCCGTAATACCGCTCTCACTCTTAACCTCTTGTATGTCGAGAAAACGAGTAGGCTGAACAGGCGCTGCGGCTCGTTTAATGCTCTCCAACGCAACGGTCTGCGCGACTGGCTCCGGATCTTTTGCCAAGCTGTAACCGCTGGCGAGAACCAACAAAAGAGCGACAAGAGAAATGTAAAACCATCTGCTATGAGGTAACGAATTAGAGATAAACATCATTATTTTTTACCTTCGGTGGTGTTATTTTTTTCATCACTATCCAACGGCAAAGAGCGCCCCTCAACAGGAGGATAATCAGAAATCTCATCAGGATTTAAATAGAGTTTTGCTGCCTCTAAAATATCATCAGCTGTAACGCCTTCAATCTGCTGAGGCCAGTTTTCAATATCGTCAAGGCTGGATCCCGTCATAAGGTTATACCCGATAATGAAAGCGGGGCCGCTCAAACTGTCGCGCGCAAAAATAGCTTCAGCCTTCAAACGACGTTTGGCGTCAGCCAGTTCCGTATCGCTAACCCCGTCTTTAATAAGCAAATACAACTCAGCATCAATGGCCTTTTTGATTTTATCCAGATCAGCCGCATCCCGAGGCGTTGCAGAGATAAAGAGCGTCGCATCATCCCACGCGCTGGAACGGTATGAAAAACTAACGCCCGAAGCGATTTTCTGATCAACGACCAGAGCCTTATACAGACGGGAAGTTGAGCCACCTCCCATAATCTCGTCCATCACCTGTAAAGCAAGAGATAAACGTTTGTCTTGCCTGTAACTCGGCGTGCGGTACATGCGTGTAAAATTCGGCTCTCTGATTGTTTCATGCTTCATCATCACGGAGGCACGAGAGATAAAAGGAGGAGACGTCGTTCTTTTACGCTCCGGCGTATCCCGTCTTTCGATCAAACCGTATGTTCGCTCCGCCATAGCGTAAACATCTTCCGCCTTAACGGCGCCTGAAACAATAAGAACGGCGTTGTTCGGGGCGTAGTAGCGATCATAAAAAGCCATCGCATCTGAAAGGGTGAGCGCCTGAATTTCGTGCATCCAACCGATAATCGGGATGGAGTAGGGGTGGTTCGGAAACAGAGCTTCGCGCATATGCTCATACATTTGAACCTTTGGGTCATTATCAGTGCGTTGCCTGCGCTCTTCCTGAATAACCAGTTTTTCTGCTTCGAAATCAGCCTCAGGAATTTGTACACCGCGCATTCGTCCCGCCTCGTACCGCATCATCTCTTCTAAATGCTCGCGCGCGACTGACTGGTAATAAGCCGTGTAATCTTGAGAGGTGAATGCATTATCTTCACCACCCAAACGACGGACAATTTTAGAAAACTCGCCCGGCGCCAAAGACCCGAGTTTCGGGTGGTTGTGCCCTTTAAAAAGCAAATGTTCCAAAAAGTGCGCGATGCCTGATTTCCCGACGGGCTCGTCCGCAGCGCCTGCACGATACCACAACATATGCGTAACAACGGGAACACGATGATTTTCGACAACAACAATCTGCAAGCCGTTATCCAGTGTTGTCGTTTTCGGATCAAAAACCTTAGAAAGTGCGGGGGTTACAAAACATATAGCGAACAGTGAAACAACACATGCGCTAAAAAAACTCAGTTTTGAGGTGATCATAGAAAATCCTGTCATTATTACGCGGTTCAATTCGACGTTATTGCTCTACCATGGCGCTGCCGTCGCCTGTAATCGTCTCGCCGCCTTGTTGCGCTTTTTTGATACGTTCAAATTCAGCCGTCGGATCAACAACGGTCGCTGATGGAACGGTTTTATCACTTCCCAACCCGATCAATTTTTCAACCACGGGCTTGTTACGATCTTCTAATTCTGCAGTTTCTTGGTTGACAAGGGAGCGAATATCTTTCACAGCGTCGTCTGCGCCCGCGCGTTTTAACAAAACATGCTCCGCATCGCTTTTTCTCTTCGTACGATCAGATCCGGCCGCTGTCACGACCGAGCCGAAAACGGCCTCTTTCGCAGCCTCAATCGTTTGCTTCTCTTGCGGCCTCTGAAGCCCCGGCTGAGGTTTGACCAAAACCATGCGATCGGGAAATTCGAGCGGCGCCCGCGTAATAACGGCAAACTCATCAGGGGACTCTTTTTCTAACCCTAACTGGTCACGAACAGTGCCGCACCCCGAAAGAAGAAGTAGTCCAAACCCTGCACAAATTAAGTGTTTATAGGAAATCATAACCAGTATTACCGTCCAAAAGTCTTCAATAAATATTTGCGAAACGCTCTATTTTTCTTTGCCGTTTTACGATAGCGCCGTTTCGTTTTGATATCAAAGAATAACGAAACAATTATCAACAACGCAATGCCGACAACAATCGACATATCTGCAACATTAAAGGCCGGCCAATGATAACCGTAAACGTGAAAATCGAGGAAATCGATAACAGCATGGAAACGCAAACGGTCAATAACGTTGCCGAGCGCACCACCAATGACCAGAGCGTAGCATAAGCCATGAAAATTAGTTTCGGCGCGCCACATCCACCTTGAAAAAATAGCAACGATAATGAGCGCTATAATAACCAGAACATAGGGGGTAATACCGCCGTAACCGCTGAACATACTGAAACTCACCCCGGGGTTCCAGGCCATCACCAGATTAAAGTTTGCGGTGATCTTCTGCCCGTAAAACGGTAGGCGTTCAGGCGTATGAATATACCAATCGAAAAACCCTAGTCCTTGCCCTGCGGACAGACCCGGCCTGACAAAATGCTCAGTCACATACCACTTGCTCAGCTGGTCAACCAACAAGATCGCAATGATGCTGCTAACCCACGTTAATCGTTGCAGAAGAAATTTCTTTTCTTTTTGAAGAATTCGGGACCTTGTTCGTCGAGCCTTGCGCGCGTGCATCTCCTCAAGATAGGCATCCATCTTGGCTTTACGCTCTTCAAGACTAAGCTCTTCATCCGGTATATCCGGTTCAGACATCAAAAACCCCATGACCTTTTTTATATAAGGCCATAGGGTAATCGTTTGCACTGCACAATCAAGTTTTATTTTAAAGCAATCGCAATTAAAGCCCTGTTTTTTAACTTAAGCAGGTGTACTGATAACATCTGCCGCACCGATATTTTGATCATCGCGTGTTGTGTCTGACTTTTTTCTGTTAAAAAGAAACCTCTGTGCCAATCCGTCGATAGATAAAATATTGCCACCTTTCAACATCGGCACAGCCAGCAACAGCATCCAGTAATAGTGCTCGACATTATAGATACCGTATTCTTCAGGCACACCGAACTGAATAACCAGCGTCATCAAAAGCAGACCAGCCGCTCCAACGCGTGTGAACAATCCGAAAGCAAGGAGGATCGGCAGGATGAGTTCACCGCCCGTGCCCATAATGGCGGCCATTTCGGGGCTTAAGCCCGGTGTGGGGTGATATTCGGTAAATGCAACAATTTGATTGTCCCATGTACCGTTAAGATAGTCCTGAAATCGAAGCCATCCTGACTTGAAAAAGATGTTGGCCATATACAGGCGAATCGCCAAATTTAAGAGCGGCACCAACGTCATGTCGGAGAGTTTTATAAGTTTAGAGTATAGCTGTAACATTATGTGTAAACCTTTGTAATAACTTTAAAATATCTTGTTATTACTGTATTCGTCACAGCAAGAAAAAGGTTTCAAGTTTTATGTTTTTTTCTAAAAATACAGGAAAGTCAAAGGATGGAAATGTTTCTAAAACGGCATCCAAGGCAGCGCCAAGCGGATGTTCGTCATTAAGCAGAGAGAGCATAAAAAACTCGTCCTCTTCCAACGGTAAAAATATAACCTCTAAGGCGGGGCGAATGATTAAAAGGCGACATTTTTGCGCCGCTGATAAATCAGGAGCATCAATTTGACCGTCACTCTCACAAAAAGCCTGAATATCCAAAAGCGGGTAGGGCGAAGAAATTAACGTTGCGCTTTTCCTTAAATCCAAAACCTGTTCAGGTAGCTTTTCAGGCGCAATCTTGGAGAGCGCATCCGCCACCATCGCATCATCATCGGGCGCATAATAAGCATAGTGCATCGCCCATTCAAACCGCGCAACATCACCAAGGTAAGGATAATCACGCACAGCATCATAAGAATCGATAAACTCCGCAAAACCATCGCCATAGCCATGCATAAATCCCGCGTGAGGCGGGTGATCAAAAATAAACTGGCGCGCCATCTGCCCAAAAAATTCATCGCCGACCAGATTATTCACCAAGGAATATGTATCACGTAAAACCTCAGTCAGGCTGCCGACAACATTATTATGGTAGACCTTCAATCGCTCTTTAACGGAAATATGATCATCTTTGAAAAGGCCTTGCACGTCATTATGATCGAGGCTGAGATCGTGAGATGTCTGAAGCATCAGGCGACGAAAGTTTTTCTGAATCTTATCCAGTTTCATCTATACGGCCTTTTTGTCGGCAACCTCGCCGATAATATCACGCGCAGATTGCACCTGACCCAAGAGCACATCAAGCGCAGGAACATCCTGATCCCACTCCAGCAATGTCGGGGCAAGACCGATTTTTTTGATCGTGTGCGCGTAAAGATCCCAAACTGCGTCTTTCACCATTTGGTTGTGCGTATCGACCAAAATAATATGGTCTTCGTCATCTTGGCCTTGCACGGTTTTCTCAACATGACCTGCCAGATGAATCTCACGCACGAACCGCCCTTCGATCGCATTGATATAGGCGGTCGCATCCAAATTATGATTATGGCTTTGCACATAAATATTATTCACATCCAACAGCATGAAGCACCCTGTCTTATCACACAGCGCATTCATGAAATCATGCTCGGTCATATCGTTATCTTTGTAAGCGATATATGTCGACGGATTTTCAACCAGCATCGCGCGCCCGAAATAATCCTGTGCTTGGTTAATATTGCGGCATAACCGTTCTAACGTCTCTTGTGTATACGGCAACGGCAACAAGTCATTAAGATGCGCATTCCCGCTCGCACTCCATGACACATGATCTGAAATATTAAAAGGGTCGTAACGATCAATCAGTGATTTGTAATTTGCCAAATGTGTTTCATTTAAAGGCTGGTCAGACCCTAAAGAGAGGCCCACACCATGCAGGCTCACGGGGTAATATTGACTAATTTGATCTAAAAAATGCTTATTCAGCCCGCCGCCGAAGTAATTCTCGGGGTGAACCTCAATCCAACCGATACCAAGAGATGTACCCGATGTCGCAGCGTCTAGAATGTCTTGATAATGGTCTGATCGAAGCCCGATACCGACGGGAATATTATCCGTAAATATCTCTTCCTCAAAAAAAGTGCTCACCGGACCAGAGAGGGGGGAGAGACCCGGTGAGCGTTCTGACTCAGCATTTGGATCATGACGTGATGAACCCGGCTGTGTCATATTCTAAAATCCTTAAAGAAAATTCTAAGCAGGTAATCCTACTTTTTCTTCTTATCGACATCCTTGTCAAAAATGGGCTCTAATGAACCACCGACAAGTTTCTCACATGTGCCCTTTGGCAATGAAATCCATTCAACACCGCTACCGTCAACTGTAGCCTGTGCAGCGCAAGCATGCGCCTTATCGGCTGATCCGCAACCGTTTTTACCGGCCTTAACAACGCCATAACATTTTTCAGTCGTTTTCGCTTGTGCTGTTGTAGCCATACCCATCGCAGAAACTGCAACGGCACCGGCGATAAGTGTGTTTAATGTCTTTGTATCCATGGTAATAGTCCTTTATATAATTTAAAAAGCTCTTCTAAATAAAAGCGTATTTTTGTTCAGCAAACTTACACCCTATTTCGATGAACCGTTGTGAAGGTTACACACGCCTCGAAAAAAAGAACATAAAAATTCAAAAAATACGGCGCATGGCCTTGGAATAAAATCGCACTAAAGATATAAAGCTCTGATAAAACGCAAGAAAAAGCAGCGCGCATGAAACTATATCGTGATTATAAAAATATTTCGAAAGAGACAAAAAATTCTGTCTTGGTAATCGGAAATTTTGACGGCGTGCACCTTGGCCATCGCGCCTTGCTTGAACAAGCAAGAGATTTAGCGCGGCAAAAACACACAAAGCTCTCTGTTTTGACTTTCGAGCCGCACCCGAAAAGATTATTCCGCCCCGATGATCCGCCAAATCGAATCACACCGGCCGATTTAAAAGCGGAGAAGCTTGAAAAATGCGGCGTTGATATCATGTTTTCTCTCACCTTCGATTGGAGCTTCGCGAGCTTGAGCGCGGAAGATTTCACACAACAAGTATTAATCGATGCGATTGCGCCCGCTCATGTTTTTGTCGGTAAAGATTTTCGTTTCGGACAACTTCGAAAGGGCACACCTGAACTACTATCCGACATGGGGTTGAGCGTTACAACAATTGACAAAGTAGCCGCAAAAGACGGCGTAACATTTTCCTCCAGCAAGGTGCGTCAAAATTTGCGTCACGGAAAGATCGGGCAAGCAAACGCGCTTTTGGGCTGGAACTGGGAAATGAGGGGCGAAATTTTCAAAGGCGACCAACGCGGGCGTGAACTCGGCTACCCTACGGCAAATATGCGCTTAAATGATACGATCCATCCTGCCTATGGTGTCTACGCGGTTTTCACACAAATAGAAGGTGAAGAGGAATGGCACATGGGCGCGGCGAATATCGGCATCCGCCCAATGTTCGAAGTGGAAACGGGCCAAGTCGAAACTTTTATCTTCGACTTTGACCGTGAAATCTATGGTAAAACCCTGCGCGTACAGCCTGTGGAGAGGCTGCGCGGCGAAGCAAAATTTGACAGTCTCGAAGAACTGATCGCTCAAATGGATAAAGACTGCGCACAGGCACGCGACATTCTGCAAAAAGCTGAGAGCGCGTAAACGATGGCTGTTTTTCTCTCCCTCTTTACCAATCTTCTGCCGCTCTACATCCTGATCGCGGCCGGCTACTACGCTGCCAAAATTTTAAAAGTCGATAAGCACAGCATGGCCACACTCGCCATATATATGTGTATGCCTATCGTCGTCTTCGGCTTCCTCGCCGATTTGGATTTTAAGTCAGAATACATCGTTCTACCGTTCTTCTTTCTGATTATAAGCCTGATCTTAGGCGTCGGCGCATACGCAATCGGCCAACGTGTCTATAAAGATAAACAAGCGAACCTCAGCGCGATGTGTATCTCAATGGGAAATACGGGATATTTCGGCCTGCCGCTCCTGCTGTTATTTTTTGATCAGGACTTAATCGCCGTCTATATTTTTATGACACTCGGTGGTTTGGTGTATGAAGCAACCTTCGGCTATTACCTCGCCGTCCGCTCTCAATTTACCATGCGCGACAGCCTGAAAAAACTTTTGCGCTTCCCTACACTCTACGCCATGAGCGCAGGTTTCGTCGTAAACGCAAGCGGCGCAGAGCTCCCCGAACAATTCTGGACATATTGGACGCATTTCAAGGGTGCATATGTAATTCTCGGCATGATGATCGTCGGCGCGGCGCTGTCTGAACTCAAAACCTTTAAATTCGGGCCGCGTTTTGTCGCTCTGGTTTTTACGGGGAAATTTTTGGTTTTTCCCGCGCTGGGCTTGGCGTTCATAGCCTTGGACAGGGCTGTTTTAAACCTGTTCACCGCGGAAATTTACCACATCATCATCATATCAACAGTTGTACCGCCCGCCGCCAATATCGCCGCCTTCGCCGCGCAAATGAACATGGAACCCGAAAAAGCCGCCACAACTATATTATTAGGCACAATTTTTGCGCTTTTTTACATTCCTTGTGTTATTATGGTAATGGGCTTATAAAGAACGAAAAATAAGCATATAAAAAAGATAAAAACAAACGGGTAAAAATATGTCGGGTGCATTAGACAGCGCAAAAAAACTGATCAACGCCAAGACCGTACGGGACGTCATGGAGGCGGGCCTGCCGCAAAAGGTCGACAGCATCCCTGATATTGAAGCATTTAACAGCTTTGCGAACGGCCCTGATGGTGAGTGGGAGAAATTTGACGCAGACGAAAAAATAAATGCCGACGGCAGCCTGACAACATCGGATCACTTGCCGAATGACCCGCCAAATGAACAAACCCGAACTGCCTTTGACGGTGTAAAAAGAATAATAACCGCGCACGAAGTCGAACTGGCGGGAAATTTCATCAGCGGCACCGCACGCTTGAACACACGCGCAAACGCTCGCTTTACAAACCTACCGGGCAATATTCATACAGATATTATTGACATGGACGGGCCGTTCAGACCCTTACGCGCAAGAAATTATGTGGCAAGTACGCAGCAATCAACCTTGATCGTACCTGACGAAGCGGCGCTGGAAATCGTAAGACAGTTCCCGTTCTCAGAAATTTTGGATGCCAAACTGGATGATCCGCAGGATTTGAAGCGCATTCATAGAGCGTATCACGAATTTAGTGCCGTAAATTTTGATGAAGATGTTTTCGGTGACTGGGATAATTTGAACAAGATTGATCCCCAAACCGTAAAAGACATGCTCGAAATGCATAAACGCTTACAAGCCTGCCTTGAGCCGAGCGAAGACGGCACGATAAATTTGATGAGCAATATATCTTTTCATGCCAGACAACTGCCATTCTCCGAAGGACGGGTTTTCTATCAAGCCATAGGGTATGATAGAGCCGAGGCAAAAAAAGATTACGGCTTGGACATGTGAAAAATAAAAGGCTTAAAATAAAAAATGTCGACTATAATTCAAAGCACCAGAAAACTGATTGATGCCAAAACCATTCAGGATGTGATGGAGGCAGGCTTACCAAAAAAAGTTGCCGACATTCCTGAAACAGGCGGGTTCAATGCATTCGCAAAAGGCCCCGCGGGAGATGAGAAAACAGACGAATTCACACAAATGTTTGATTCCAATGGTGTCCTTATTCCCGCAACCAATGTGCCGAAAGGCCGGCCCGATAAGGACACGCAACAGGCTTTCGCGCAAGTCAGAGACATCATAACCGCCAACGAGGTGCAAGCGCTTGGAAATCGTCTGAATGGCTCTATGATATATAATCGAGCCAACGCAAAAAGCACGGGGCTGCCCACCAATATCCACCCCGATATCGAACTCGACGGAGCCTTCAGCTCAGCCAGAGCAAGGGATTATCTTGCAAGCACGCAAAGCTCAACCTTAATCGTGCCTGATGAGGTTGCACTTGAAATTGTAAGAGACTTTCCCTTCTCGGAAATCTTACAAACCGATTTAGACGACCCTGCGGCGGTTGAGCAAGCCAGAAAACTCTACACACAATTTGCAGAGGTCAATTACGAGCTCGACGGAAAATTGAATGAAAGCCATGGTGTAGATGCGCAAACCGTTAAATATATGCGCGAAATGCACCGCCGCCTTCAGGCTTGCCTTGAGCCCGCCGAGGACGGCACGGTTACGCTCATGACAAACTTAACGTTTCACGCGCGCAATTTGCCGTTCCCGCGTGATCGTGTATTTTTTCAATCCATCGCCTATGATCACGACGATATGGTCGAGAAAAGTGATTTTGGTTTCTAAATCGGCTATGATGATAAATATAAAAAAGAGCAGGTTTTTTAGGCTAAATACATGTCAAACGCACAAGACAGCATAAAAAGGGTAATCAACGCCAAAACGGTTCGCGATGTCATGCAGGCAGGCTTCCCGCAAAAGGTCGACAACATTCCTGATCCCGATGCGTTTGACGGCTTTGCGAAAGGGCTGTTCGGAGCCGGCAGAAGAACAACGATGGCACATCAGTTTGATGCGCACGGCAACCTCAACCCGATTGTTGATGATCGCTATAAAGCGCAAACGCCCGAGTCGCAGGCCGCATTCTCAGGCGTGCAAAAAGTCATCACCGCAGCTGAAGTACAGGCATTGGGAGACAGGCTCAGCGGTTCAAGCATCGCCGCACGGGGGCTCGCAAAAGACAGAATTCAATCACCAACTGTCCACCCCGACCTGACAGATGATGACAGCCCGTATGGCTCGTTCAGAGGGCGCAATTACGTGGCCAGTACGAAAAACGCCACACTAATTGTGCCGGACGAGGCCGCCCTTGAAGTCATCAAAGAATTCCCCATATCCGCGCTACTTGATTTGGATTTAGACGAACCAGAAAATGTGTTGGAAATTCGCCAGCAAATTTACGATTTCAATATGGCGAATTTTGATCTGGGCGGCTATCGCGACAGAATGCCTGAAATGGACGCCGATACCGCGAAAATGTTGCACGAAATGCACGACCGCCTGCAGGCTTGCCTCGAACCGCAGGAAGATGGCGTGGTCACAGTGATGAGCAACCTCACATTCCACGCCCGTAACCTGCCCTTTGCAAACAGCCGCGTGTTCTTTCAAGGCATCGGCTACGACCCCGAAGACAGCACCCTAAACAACACACTTGATCTTTAAGGCGCATAAGGCCATAGTACCGCCTATGAAAACGGCACAAAACCGCATCATTATACGAATTACCATCCCGGCTCTAATCCGATAGAGACCGGGGCGACAAGGCTGTAAATTTTCCCGAACATTAAAGAACAACGGAAGGCGCGCCATAAAGGGCAGCGTAAACAAAGATGAGTGACGAAAAAAAGAAGAATGATTTAGATTATCGCGACACGGTATTCCTGCCGAAAACCGACTTTCCTATGCGCGGCGGCTTGCCGAAGAAAGAGCCTGAGATCATCGCGAAATGGGAAGAGCTAGGCCTTTATGACCGCCTGCGCGAAAAGGGACAGGGCGCGGAGAAATTCATCCTCCATGATGGCCCGCCATACGCAAACGGCAACATCCACATGGGCCACGCGGTGAATAAAATCCTCAAAGACGTGGTGGTGAAATCCCAAACCATGCTCGGCAAAGACGCGCCCTACGTTCCGGGGTGGGATTGTCACGGCCTGCCCATCGAATGGAAGATTGAGGAAAAGTATCGTAAAGACGGCAAAGACAAAGATGAGGTCGATATCCTCGAATTCCGTGAGGAATGCCGCAGCTTCGCCGCCGAATGGGTCGATATTCAAAGCGAACAATTCCAACGTCTCGGCGTCGTCGGCGATTGGGAAAACCCGTACCGCACCATGACCAACCGCGCGGAAAGCAAAATCGTTTCCGAAATCCACAAATTCGCCCAAAATGGCGGCTTGTATAAAGGCCTGCGCCCTGTGCTGTGGTCAGTGGTCGAAAAAACCGCGCTGGCCGAAGCGGAAGTGGAATATAAAGAACATAAATCCGTCACCATCTGGGTGCGCTTCCCCGTGGTCGAAACGAGCAACACACTGCTCGAAGGCGCAGACGTGGTCATCTGGACGACAACCCCGTGGACAATCCCGTCCAACCGCGCCATCGCGTTCGGTGCAGAGATCGATTACGGCGTTTATGAAGTGAAAGCCGCCGCCGAAGATGCAAAAGTCGAAGTCGGCGCTAAACTCGTCCTCGCAACAGCCCTCGCCGAAGAGGTTTTAAAACAAGCCAAAATCGAAGAATATGAAACGCTCGGCACATTCAAAGGCGAAGAATGCAACAAAGGAAAATGCAAACACCCGCTCGCCGAAGCGCATGAATATTACGACTACAATGTCGGCGTTCCGATGCTCGAAGGCGACTTCGTGACCGATGACGCAGGAACGGGTTTCGTGCACGTCGCTGGTGGTCACGGTGAAGACGACTTTAATTTGATCCGCGCAACCAATGAGAATAGAGGCGAGGGCGAAAAAATCGAAATCACCGATAATATCACCGATGACGGCAAATTCAGGCCCCATGTCGGCTTATTCGCGGGCGAAGAAATCTACACCCAAGAAGGCAAACTCGGCGGCGGAAACTTCTCCGTTTTGCGCGAACTCGCCAATGCGGGAAAACTCCTTGCCAAGGGCTCACTCAAACACGAATACCCGCACAGCTGGCGATCAAAAGCCCCGCTGATTTTCCGCACCACCCCGCAATGGTTCATCGGGATGGATCGCGCAAATATCGAAAATTCGAATACAACGTTGCGCGAAAAAGCGTTGCAAGGCATTGAGAAAACCAACTGGCACCCCGCGAAAGGGCAGGCGCGCATCACCGCAATGATCGAAAACCGCCCTGACTGGTGCATCAGCCGCCAACGCGCTTGGGGCGTGCCGATTGCGCTGTTCTTGCATAAGGATACAGGCGAAACCATGGGCGGCCTGAGCGAAGAAGAATGCACAAAAATCTTCGCCGACATCGCGCAAGCCTTCGAAGAAGAGGGCGCAGACGCATGGTATAAAGACGGCGTAGAAGAACGCTTTCTCGGCGATAAGGCCGACCAATATCAAAAGGTTGATGACATCGTTGATGTGTGGTTCGAATCAGGCTCCACGCACGCCTTCGTCGTCGGCGACACGCAGACGTGGCCTTGTTTTGCCAACGAAGACGGAAAACCTGTAGAGCAGATTGATCTCTACCTCGAAGGCTCCGATCAGCACCGCGGCTGGTTTCATTCCTCCCTGCTGGCAAGTGTCGGCACAAAAGGCCACGCGCCTTACAAAAACGTGCTGACCCACGGCTTCGTGCTGGATGAAAAGGGCTATAAAATGTCCAAATCCCTCGGCAACGTGGTCGATCCGCTCAAAATGATGGAACAATACGGCGCGGACATCATCCGCCTGTGGGTGATGCTCTCAGACTATAACGAAGACATCCGCATCGGCAAAGACACGCTGAAAAACACCAGCGACCTCTACCGCCGCCTGCGCAACACGCTGAGATTCCTCCTCGGCGCGCTGGATGGATTTACAAAAGATGAAAATATTTTCTCAAACCGTCATTGCGAGGAGACCGATAGGGCGACGCGGCAATCCATGGATTGCTTCGCTGATGCTCGCAATGACGTGACGGAACTGCCGGAGCTGGAGCAATATATGCTGCACCTTCTCAGCGAGATGGACGAATTCGTGCGCGAATCTATCGAAAATTATGAATTTGGCAAACTCGCCAAACGCCTGCATGATTTCTGTAATCAGGAATTATCGGCCTTCTATTTCGATATCCGCAAAGACCGTTTATATTGTGACGATCCGAACAGCTTCGAACGCCGCGCCTGCCGCAGCGTGATGGCTGTGATCTTCAACGGCTTGTCATCATGGCTCGCGCCAATTTTGGCCTTCACCGCCGAAGAAGCCTGGAGCCACCGCCCCGAAGACGTTTTCGAAGATGTCGACAGTGTTCACCTGCGCGACTTCCCCGACGTGCCAAAGAATTGGCGTAATGCTGATTTAGCAAACAAATGGAAGGACATCACGGCAGTACGATCAGATGTGACCGCGGCCATCGAACCATTGCGCGCCGACAAAACACTCGGCTCATCGCTTGAGGCGTTGGCGGACATCACAACCGAATCAGATGCGGTGTTAAACACGCCTGATCTTGAGGATATTTGCATTGTCTCATCCGCGCGTGTGCATTCAGGGAAAGCAAAAGTCGTCATTCATCGCGCCGAAGGCATGAAATGTGAACGCTGTTGGAAAGTCCTGCCTGAGGTAAGTGCAGAAACAAAACTCTGCAACCGCTGCACCGACGTCGTCTCAAAAACCAAAGCAAAAGCGGCCTGATAAGCCGCTTTTCAAAGAACGATTGCTGAGGCTGAATTCTAAACCTTTTCAGGCACAGGATTATTCACCACCAGCTTGGGCAATTTAGAGTGCGCCTCCAGCACCTGCTCGCGCTGTTCGGCCAAAACGCCGTCGCGGAAACCTGCAGTTGATGCGGTAATCGTGTCCACTTCAAACCGTTTTTGCATCTCTAAAAACAGACGCGCGGCAGAGGGCACAAGGTCAACGCGGCTTTTGGAAATATGAAACGCATCGCGTAATTCCTCAGGCTCGGCGGCTTTGATGTCTTTCGCACGCGCAACCGCATCTTCCATCGGAACGGTATAGCCATGCAGCTTGCCCGATGACGTGTCATCTTTACGCAAAGAATTCAGTACCTGCTTCGGGCTACCGCCAACCGCGTAAATCCGCTCGAAAGGCTTTTGATAGGCTTTCGGCAATTTATCAAGCTGTGAACGAATATATTTATTCGGCTTATCCTGCTCCGCGATGCTGAACGTGCCAAGCGGCAAGCTGACCTTATGCTTAATGTCACCGTTCGGCTTCACAATCGCAAATTCCGTTGATCGCCCGCCCTGGTCAAAGACGATGCCCTCAACATCATCCAGCGTGTCACGCACACCGCGCGCCGCGTAATGCGCCTCATCCTTACCGCTGATCAGCTCCAGCTTATGCCCGTAGCGCTTTTCAAACGCATCGAGGAATTCCTGCGCATCTTCTGCCTCGCGCAACGCACCTGTCGCCACGCAATCCACCGCAACGTGATCGCACTTATCGATAATATTCTCAAACCATAAATCGAGGGTCGACATCACCTTCGCGATACTTTCAGGATCAAGCGTCTTAGAGCCTTCGGTAAAGTTCCCAAGCCCGCATTTGACCTTCAGCGGTTCTTCATTCGGCAAATCGGGGTCAAGATATTGGCGGGAAAGACTAACCGTGTTGGAACTGACTTCGACCAATATAAGGGGCCCTTTTAATGCAGATGGTGATGAATCTAAAGGCATGAGAAATCCTGTTTATGAAGTTTTAATCATATAAAACCATAACAAGTAGGGCAGAAAAATTGCGAGAAAAAAGATAATTAATTTTCGCCTTTTTTCTCATACGGCGCGTAGCGATCTTTTAAGCCCAAAATTGGCTTTTCCATAGCGTAGTAACTCAAAGACGCAACCGCGACAGTAACAGCGGCTGAGAGCGCGAAAAACACAAGCTGCGCGCCGAAATATCCCAAGGCTTCTTGGTCGATAAGACCCGTGGCATCCAACGCCAGCATAACAAACCAATGATACACATAAATCCCGTAACTGATTCTGCCCAGATAAGCTAAAACAGGAAAACTCAAGATTCGTCTATACGCATGCGATTCGCGCAACAAAAACACAAACAAAATACAGGAGCCAAAAACAAGATGAAGCGCGGGCAACCCGAAAGAGATAACAAGAGGGTCGAGCGAGAAGAAATGCCCCTTATGAAGAAAAATAAACACGCAAACAGACAGGCCAAGAATACAATAAAGGCAAACATCACTGAGCTTAATACGAAAGTCAGAGCTTCTTATAAGGCTAGCCAACAAAGCCCCTGTCATAAGCCCGTCCAAACGGCAAAGCGTATTATCATATGCAAAATTAAGATGACCTTGTGATGCGGAATAACCGCGCAGAACCATCGAAAACACAATCGCGCAGGCGCAAAAAATTTGTATTTTCTTATGGCTGTTAAGCATTAGGAATATGGCGGGCCAAAACAGGTAAAATTGTTCTTCTATTCCCAAAGACCATAAGTGATTCAGCGCGTAGGGGCGATCGAACCCAAACAGCCGATCCCAATTCGTAAGGTAAAAAAGATGGAAAACATACCCGCTATCATTCGCCTGAGACAACTGAAAAACCTGATCTGCAACAATGTATGAAAACAGCACGAAGTAATAGAGCGGAAAAATCCGCAGCGTTCGCCGAACATAGAATTTCTTGAGAAATTGCTTCTCTTGGCGCGTCTCAATCAAAATACCCGTAATCAAAAAGCCCGACAGAACAAAGAAAAAATCCACACCCATCCAGCCGAACAGCATAGGAAGCAATAAATCATTCTGAAACGCGGTAACGGGATCAGCGCCCAAAGAATAAGAATGCATGAAAAACACAAACGAAACCGCAAGTGCGCGCAAGCCGTCAAGTTCGGGATAATAGTGATGTGTTATGATGGGTTTGCTCTTCTGCACATATACTGAGGTATAGAACAGCCGTTTCTGTGTCAATCAGATCGATAAAACGAGAAGCGAAAGAATAGGCTTAGCGTGCCGACGCAACAATCGTGTCCGTCTTCACCGGCTTTGTATGCAACCACCAAGCCGTGCGATTGATAGAGAAGATCGGCTTGTAATGCGCGATACGGTCAGCGGAGCGCATCTGCTTAATCTGGTTGTCCAAAACCATGGGCCCGCGTTCTGTGTAGACGATCAAAATTGCATGCGGAATATTCTTCTGCTCATCTTGAACGATGGCAACACGCAGGCGGTTTTCAGGAACACCAAGCGCACGCAATGCCGCATATTTAGCAATAGCAAAATCTTCACAATCCCCGCCGCGTGCCATAAATTCAATCGGCGTCGCCCAGTAATCGGACTTGCCCCAGTTTTTCTGATCTAAAACATAACGCTTGCGATTCATCATATCATTAACGTCATTCGCCATCTCATAAACCGATGCTGAGCGATAATCATTCAACTCCATCTGGAGTGCTTGGATGATTTTCTGAGAAGAACGTTCATCAAGCGCCTTATCAAAACGTTCAAACATGCCTGTCCATTTTGTAAAAGCTTTCAGGTTCGTCGACTTTTTCTCTTCCGCACCGAATAAAGACGGGTGTTGCGTAAGTTTTGAAATTTGATCGGCAGATGCGGAGGCAAGCACGATTCGCGCCGGAACATCCTTAATACCCTGAGCGTGTGATGATTTCGCGCCAAAGCCCATGCTGAAGAAATAAACCGCACACGTCGCTGCAACGCGAAACATACGCTGCCCTAAAAGAAGGTTCATTAATTGGAAACGATTAATATATCCAAGGTCAATGAAAACCTGACCTAAGGCTTTTTCATTATTATGTTGTTGCTGAACCTTCAACGCGTGGCGCAATTCTAATGGCGATATATTCCCACGATGCACCAACAATTCGCCAATTTTATGGCGTGACATGGAATGCTTAATATATTGGAGGAAGCCGAAATTCTTCAATAATTTCGAAGATTCAGGTGAAACGTCATTCGATTGTTCAGTGTTACGCACGCTTAAAGCCCCTTTAAAAACGCAGTGATGTGATACTCTCTTTACATATTTATTAAACACGACAAATATTGACGAATTCCTAATAAACCCCCATAAAAGGTTAATTCCGCTTAAAAAAGTGAAAAAACAACAGGAAAAGCGCCATGAGCAGTACCCAAAGCGACAGCCTCCGCAATGATTTAGACATCATCGAAAACATGGAAGATAAAGCCGTTTTAGTAGTCGGTGACATCATGCTTGATCGCTTTGTCTATGGCGCAGTTGAAAGAATCTCCCCCGAAAGCCCGGTTCCCGTTCTGTCTGTAAAGCGCGAAGCGGTTATGCTCGGCGGAGCAGGAAACACATTATCGAATCTCATCGGTTTAAAAACTGAGGCAAGAATTCTCTCTGTGATTGGCGATGATTCGCATGGCGCGGAAATAACAGCACTAGCGGCTCAACAAAACATCGACACGCACGGCCTCATCATGGTGCAAAATCGACCGACAATTGTGAAAACCAGATTTTTAGCAGGCCATCAACAGCTTCTGCGCACCGATTATGAGCGAATCAGCCCGTTAAACGCTGAAGACGAACAAGCCATCTTAGAAGAAGCAGAGCATCTGATCGAAGATGTGAAGGTTTTGATTTTGTCCGATTACGGCAAAGGCCTGCTCAGCAAAGGCTTAATTTCTTCGCTAATAAAATTGGCAAAAGACAACGATGTCAAAATATTGGTCGATCCTAAAGGGCGCGACTACAGCATCTATCGCGGCGCTGATATCGTCACGCCCAATAAGTCTGAGCTCGAAAAGGCCACGGGCGGAATGCCTGTCGGAACAGATGACGAAATAATCGCCGCAGGGCAGCATCTGATAAAAGAATCAGGTATATCCACGGTTCTTGCGACACGATCAAAAGACGGTATGACGATCGTCGAACCGAAAAACCAGGACTGCATCCATATTCGCAGTGCATCCGATATCGAAGTTTTTGACGTATCAGGTGCCGGAGACACAGTAATCGCAACCGTCGCAGCCACGCTCGCTGCAGGTGGCTCCATTGAAAAAGCGGCAAGCCTTGCAAACGTAGCAGGATCAATTGTCGTCTCAAAGGTCGGCACTGCTCCAATCCGCGCTGAGGAGCTTTCTAAGGCTTTAAAAAAACACGATCCGGCAGGGGACATCATCACCCCGAATGCCGTAAGGCAACCCAACATCGAACGCACAAGGCAAGCTCCCGTGCTCGGCTGGAACGAAGCAAAAGAAGAAATTCAAAGGTGGAAAGCACGCGGATTAAATATCGGTTTTACAAACGGGTGTTTCGATATTTTGCATTTCGGTCATGTATCGTACCTGAATGATGCGCGTCGCCGCTGTGATCGTCTGATTCTTGGGCTAAACAGCGATGCGTCGATCCGTATTTTAAAAGGGAAAGATCGGCCTGTGCACAACGAAGAATCACGCGCATCTGTCCTGGGCGCACTCGGCGCAGTAGACATGGTCGTGATTTTTGGCGCTCATAATGAAGGGGATGACAACACCGCGATTGCTTTGCTCAACCTGCTTCAACCTGACATCTATTTCAAAGGCGGTGATTACACCGTTGACCAAATCCCCGAGGCGCCGACAGTGTTGGGGTACGGTGGTCTCGTTGATGTGATGCCCGTCTATGACGGCCACAGCACAACAGCCTCAATCGAAAAAATGCGCGCGTAAATTTCGCTAAGCCACAAAATATTTGACGCGAAAACTGCGCTTCTTCGGTGCGGCAAAACTTTTTAATAACAAAAAAAATATACAGACGAACAAAACGTAATTGACATTCGCCCCTTAATTAAGAATGATTATCAATAGCAATGTAAGTGAAAATCATTCGCATAATGTATTAAGGAGAGATTCATGCTCAACGATTTTTTATCCATCGAAAGACTGTTCGGCGAAGACGGCGCAGCCCTTTACATCGAAGAGGTATTAAACAAATACGGAGAAGGCTCATTAAATGAAGCTTTAATGTCAGGCCATATTATCACGCGCACCATTAATATCGGCCCGGACAGTGGCCGCACATTATGCTGGCTCTCGGATGAGGGGAGAAATGCAGCCCTTTTTATCAGGCGACACTCAGGTGGTGCGTGCCCTCTATAATTAAGGGGCTGTACGGAAGCCCTAAGACTTGGTAAATTAAACTGTATCCGAGGCGTCAAAACCCTCGCCTGTTTTCCAAATCTAAAAGGTTCTGCTTCCCATGCGTTATTCACTGCCACTTCTTTCGTCTTTATTTGTCCTCAGCCTGACAGCCTGCTCTACAGGAAACCCCGGCCCTTTCCCACGCGGCTACAGCTCTTACGATCAGGTCTATAAATCAGTGGAGGGAAAGCCCGCAAAATCAGTCGGCTATGAGTATACGAATGAGAAAAACAAGACCGTAACGAATCGCATTCAAGGTGTGGCGTCAGTCTTGGTCGGGCAATTGGACGAAGAGTTGTCCTTTAATACGGATAAAATTTATTTGGTTAAGCCGCAAAACAGCGTGTTTTATAACACGTTTGACCACGCGCTAAGATCAGAACTAACAAGCCGTGGCTATATTCTGCAACCCGAAAAGACAGAGGGCGCAAAGGTCGTTCATTTTGTCGCACATCACGCAAAGTCACCCTGCACAAATGAGCCAATCAAGGGAACTGTCGACAACACGCCCCTCTATCTTGCCTTGGCCGTAGACGTTGATAAGAAAAAAGTGCCAAGCAACTTGGTGGGCGCGGTCTATGATGTTCCTGTATATGGTGGTTTTACGCCAACAGGCTCTGTAAAAGCGGCACAACATAAAAACGAAACCGATGTGTGTGAATAACAAAACCAAGACGGATAAAAGGCAATCAAATGTCATAAGGCTCTGCGCCGTATTCTTATTGTGCGGCACAATGCTATCAGCATGCGGCACGGGGATCTTGGCCCCTCATAAAGTGGCTGTTGCGGGCCTTGCGGCAACAGGACACGGATTTTTCTCTCGCCCCGATGTCAATTTAAAAGCAAAAAACTATGCTGCGGCAGATTTCCTGGCCATGCAAATAGACGGTAAAGTCCAAATGCATGACCACATAACCGTTGAGCCATTGGTTGAACAAGACAATGCAATCGTATCTTCAGAATTCGGTCATAATGTACCCGAAGGAGTGGGGCTTCGCTTACATGACCTCGGATATTCCGTGATTTTAGATGAAGTTGCATCCGCGCCGGGCAACGGCAGGGCGTCCTATGAACGTGACCATGATAACTACGTGCTAACAGGCGTCTATGCCGTTAAGAAAAAACACATCGAAGTGTTCTTAAGGCTAATTAATGCCGACAACGACGAAATCGCAGGTCGTTTTGATTATGTCCTGCCGCTCTCACCTGAAATCAAAAAAATGGCGAAGACAGAAACGCAGATTTTCGTTGTGCCCAAAAACACCCGCGCAAGCGGTGAGCCGCTAAATTATATCGATAAGCCTTAAGAGAAAAGAGCGGCCTAACCTAAGCCTCTATCGTGCCATAAGGACGTAAAAATAATGCCTGTCCGTGCCGCAAACAACGCAACCGCGCATAGCCGGCTTAACTGAAAAACTTGTCGCAACAGTTGTATTCGGGCTGGAAGAAAATTGGGTTGAATCACTGAAACGATCACTAGGCGCGCCATACAAACACGTGCCGGTATCACTGGGCTGCGCCATATACCCGATCGAAGCATTAACCGCGTTGCAAAAACTCTCTGTGATATTAGGCAAAACAGCGATTAAATCAGCGCGATCTGACCCTGCCGAAGGAAGCGCGCTGTGGCCGTAAAATTCCCAACCGCTACCGTCATTTATATCACGTGGCGGATCGCGATAGGTCGCATTACCCCCTGATGAATGAAACACCTGATCACCTTTGTCACTGTCACCGAACAAATCGCCATAGCTCGAGTCCGCTTTTGAATGCGCAAACCGAATGTCGCCTTCGCTATAGCCGTTGTTTAATATCTCGCGAATTGCGTATTCAATCTCATTCATATATCGCTGAACCTCAGTGCCGCGGATCGCAAGCTCTTCTTTGCTTATCGACGCATCTTGAGAGTTAAGGCCGCGGATCGCAATCGTAAGTGCTGCAATAAGGGCGACTGCTACAAGTATAATCAACAAAACATTGCCGTTTTGCTTATGAAAACCGCTGTAAAATCGTTCCATCGTGCTCACCTGAATGTATATGTATGGGGCACTATACACGTAAAGCGTTCATTTTACACGCAAATATAAAACAGAGGGTTTTAAGATTATAAATTTACTGATTTAGGCGCGCAGGCTCTTTATCAGGCGCAACGGGAATGCATTCCGCCAAAATATCACAAGCATCGTAGGCCGCAACCTTGGAATACCCTTTGATACGGCCGCGATAAATCCACCCTTCAGGCGTCTTCATCGGGGCAATGTAAGATGTCGCATTGCGCAAAACCGGCGGCAACTCAAGCAGAGCTTTATCAAGAACCTTCTGGCTGCTCTCACGTTTTGAAAACGCACCAACCTGAATTTCCCACTCGCCCGAATCATAGCTGGCATTTTCAAAACGGGCATGATCCGGCACAGGAACAAATTTTTCCTTATACATGGCCGAGGCAGGAATAGGTTGCCCCAAATAAGAACTAATGGAGATAAGCCCGGCCTCAATACGACCGCGCGCTGACATATCAATGTCACCCTGGCCGCTGATACGCTGCAAAACGCCATCGACTTGTGACGGGTTTAGCATCGCCCAACGGCGCCCGTTTAACTGCGCAGGCGTCAAGGCTGCGTCAGCGTCGGGAACTGTAATAGCGAGCGGCTTATTAACCAAAGCCGCGGTCTTCGTCGGCGCCAGAACTGGTTTTTCTTCAGGAACGGGGATAACTTTAGCTACAAGAGGCATTGCGTTCACTTTTGCGAATGAATGATCCATAATCCGCGCCATTTCCTCATTGCGCAAATTACCTGTGCGACCGCCGAAAACGACCCCGACCAGCCTGCGGTCACCGCGTTTCGCCGAAGACACAAGGTTAAAGCCTGCTGCACGAATATACCCTGTCTTAAAGCCATCCATGCCTGCGTAGCTATCTAAGAGTTTGTTATGACTCTTATACGTCTTACCTTTATAGGTGAAACGGCGTGTAGAAAAATAATGATAATGACGTCCGTACTTATCAAGCAAAACGCGCGCCAGCTTCGACATGTCGCGCGCTGTGCTCACTTGTTTCGGGTCATGTAGCCCCGACGCATTGCGAAAACGTGTGTCTGTCATGCCGATGCGCCAAGCCATGCGGGTCATCAGTCTCGCAAAATTCTTTTCACTGCCGCCGCCGAGCTTTTCGCCAATCGCAGCAGCAACATCGTTCGCCGACTTTGTTGTTAGCGCAAGAATCGCATCTTCAACTTTGATTGTGGAGCCAACGGGAAGATCAAGTTTACTGGGAACCATACTCGCGGCGTGTTCACTGATACGGACACGGTGATGAAGTTTTAATTTACCGCGGTCAATCGCATCAAAAACCATCAAGAGTGTCATCATTTTTGTCAGGGAAGCAGGATGCAGTTTTTTCGTAGCGTTCTTCTGATACAAAACCTCTCCGGTCTCGACATCAACAACATAAGCCGCATACTTATCCTCGTAAACACGTCCGTCATCAGATGCAAAAGAGTGCTGCGATGATAAGACAAAAGCTGAAAGCAGGAAGAAGGCAAAAGCGATAACGCGAACAATGCGCGCAGCACGAAGACTTTTCGGGACAAAAAAGCAAAAAGAATAGTGGCAACGCTCAAAGCTCACAGTGTAATCCTGACTTATATTTTACATAAAGAGTGAAAGGGTTATACTCTAAAGATCGAAATGATACAAGAAAAAGCGCAATAAGTCCAATTCTAAGCTAGATTTGTGCGCTGCACAAAAAAATCACTTGACGACCAATTCTAATATCTGTATTAATTATTGTGCATTGCAAAAAAGCGATGCATAACAATAATGATACTTAAAGCGTTGTCGTTAAGAAATTATTAAAACGGAGAAAAACGAATTATGAGCAAGTCACAAACTAAAAATGCGTTTCCACAATTCGAAACATTTATGAAAGAATCTGCTGACTTCAGTTCTAAATATACAGAAGCATGCACAAAATCGAACGCGATTTTCATGAAGGGTTTCGAAGACATCATGGGCACAGTTATTTCTGTTGCACAAGACTCAGCCGAAAAACAAGCAAAGTTTGTTAAAGAAGCAATGTCAGTGAAAACAATTAACGAATTCACAGATGTTCAAAACAAAATCGCAAAAGAAAACTTTGATGATTTCGTAAAGAACGCAACAAAGATTTCTGAAATCAGCGTTAAGGTTTTGACAGACAGTGCAGAGCCGATTAACAAGCAGGTTTCTGAAGGTCTTCAAAAAGCAACAGCAACTGCTGCTGCAACAACAAAAGCTGCTTAATTTAGCAAGCAAGTTGATATAAAATTTCAAACCCCTGTCAAACGGCAGGGGTTTTTTTATGAGGTTAAGAATAAAAAGTGTTTTAAACCGTAATCAATGTGCCTGATTGTTCCAGAGCATCCACGTTCAACGTCAAGAACGTGCCTGTCACGTCGCCATAGACAGTAAAGGAAGAAACGCCATCATCCATGCCGTTCTCGTCAATACGTAAAGATGTTCTATTCGTGCCCGTTGAAATCAACTGCACAAATTCTGATAAATCATCGCCCGATCCATACCCTTCCAGAATATCGGCAATATCAAGACGGTCGCCTTCCGAATCATCAAAATCACGAATAATATCAGGAGACGTATTGCCGATCTGGCTCAAAGAATTAAAGATAAAAACATCAGCGCCGTCATCGCCGTAAAGCTGGTCACGTCCCGCGCCGGCATAAAGCATGTCATCGCCGTTTCCGCCGCGCAAAAAGTCGTTGGACGATCCGCCAAGCAAAATATCATTAAAGTTTGACCCGACAACAGCCTCAATAGAAATAAAAGTATCACCCGCGGCATCACCTGTATTCTCAGATGAGTTTCCTAAATTAACGCGCACACCGCTCTCGGCTCTGGTGTATCGCGCATAATCCCAGCCCGCGCCACCATCGATAACATCTGCGCCTTTTCCGCCTTCCAGAATATCATTCCCGTTAAGGCCGCGAATAACATTGGCGGCATCATCGCCGTAAATAAAATCACGCGCCGACGCACTGTCAGAACCGTGAATATTCTCAATCGATGTGAACTGGTCGCCCTGCGATAAGCCACCATTCGCAACATTATTAAGCAAATCAACCATAACCGCGTCGGCAGAATTGCTGTAATCAACCGTATCGCGCCCGCCAAGCCCGTCATAAGAAACGGCATCACTGTTCCCGATAAAGGTATCGTTGCCCGATGTGCCGACATCGTCATTCCCCGCCCCGTCCAGCGCATCTTGCAATCCCGATAGAGACAATGACAAAAAGCCGCTGCTGCTCGGGTCAAAAATGATAAAAGTCTCGAACAAGGAAAGGTCGTTAAAAGTAATCGTATCCTGCGCGCTAAATTGAAATACGTTCCCCGAAATCACGAGATTGCTCAAATTAAAGCTGGTATTGTCAATCGTCACGCTGTCATTACCTGAACCCGTTTCAGTAAATCGATCGCGGCCACCGACATAAATGTAAGAATCGTTACCATTCCCGCCAATCAACTGGTCATTACCAAGGCCGCCATTCATCGTGTCGTTGCCGTTTTCAGCGCGGAAATAGTTGTTGCCGCTGTCACCAATAATGACGTCATTATGAACAGAACCGACAATCGCCTCGATAGAGATAAGCGTATCACCCGCAGCATGCCCGCCTGTATGAGTTTCGGTGTCAAGATTGATGTTAACGCCACTGGTCGAGCGCGTGTAGCGCGCATAATCCCATCCGGCACCGCCGTCAATCGTATCCGCGCCCACGCCGCCTTCTAAAATATCAGCGCCTGCCATGCCTTCGATTACATTGTCGTTCGCATCGCCCCAAATAAAGTCACGCGCAGAAGAATTATCAGAACCGATAATATTCTCAATATTATTTAGCGTATCGCCTTCCGCATGCCCGCCGCGCGCCGTGTTATTTTGCAAATCAACATTGACCGCACCACCATTGATAAAGCTGACACTGTCATCATCGCCATTGCCGTTAAATGTCTCTGCCGCTGATGTTGCAACAAAATCGGTCGATACAGGTGTATTCCCAAAATTCAACAACCCGTCCAACGTAAAGTCGGCAAAACCGTCAAAGGCGAAAAATTCAATCAGGTTGATATTGTTAAAAGTCAGAAAATTCGAAGCGTCAAAGGTCAAAATATTCCCGCTGATTGATACATCGTCTGGCGCCCAGACGGCATCAAATTCAACGCGATCAATTCCGCTGGTCTCAAATATGGCATCTTCGCCTGATGAATAGATAAATGTGTCATTACCCGCGCGGCCGTATAAATCATCATCACCCGCGCCACCATTTAAAATATTATTGGCGTCATTACCGAACAGTTGGTCATTCCCGTTCCCGCTTCGTGCATTTTCAATCACCGCGTCATAAGCAATCGCGATATGCTCGTCCAAACCAAGTGAGCTAAAGCCACCTTCTTCCAGATGGAGAATAACATTTCCGTTATAATTTGTGCTGTCCAGCGTATCGTTTCCGCCGCCATCCCAAATTGTATACGCAGAAAATGCATCGAGTGTGTAGGTCGTATTGCCCGCATTATAAGAGGTGTTCGCGCCGTATATTTCCTGTATCGCTGCGATATCATACAGCATATATGTCTCGGCCTGTATGCCGCCCCATGGATTGAGGTCATAAGCCATAACGCTGAATTGTTCGGTATTTTCGGCACCGCTCAAGCCAACAGCAAACGTGTGTTCCAGCCCTAAAGAGTGGCCGATTTCGTGCATCGCGACATAATATCCACTCTCACCCGGGTCCATAGTGCTATCCCAGAAAAAACGATTATTAAACCACACATCACCACTAAAAGGGCCCTGATCGGGAAAGTAAGCGTAGGCCGCTGTCTGATCATCGGGGGTTTCACTTAAATAAGCCTGCGCCAAACTAATATCAGGGTTTGATGACGTTTCTGTTAAAGTTATATTCGCAAACGTCTCAATATGGGTCATAATCTGACGCACCGCGTTTTGCATGGACGTGCTGAAGGCTTCAAACTGGGTGCGTTCCAACGCATCACCGGGGTAGTAGGACGGAACAGATGTCGGAAAACCATACGTAACAGAAACCGCCGTGCCGTTTCCGGGCCCCCATTCAAGACCGCTTAACAATTCCAGCGCGTTATTCACGCCAATCGCCGCAGGGGTAACCGTGCCGCCGCCACCACTCAAAACAGCCAATGCAGTCTGGTCGTTGTTATCGTGATTATGAGAAGAGTCGTGATTTGCCGACGCACAAGCGCCACATCCACATCCGTAATCGTGGGATAAGCTTTCATAAGACATGGGCTAAGTCCTTCCGTCCGTTCAAGGCATGTATACAGTAATCTTTTGGTTTTTGCTTGTAAATATTTTAAGGAGACCGAAAAGCAAAAAGTTATGTGAAATAATTTGAGACTCAAACAGGCTACGCCCAATCCCTTAACAAAAGGTTAAAAAAATAGAGCGCAACAGATACGCCGCGCTCCACAACAGAGTACTTAAGTCTAAAAATCGGATTTAGGCCGTCTTAGCTAAAACCTGTTTTTTTTTATCTTTGGCCAGCTTCATTTTAACGGCATGCTCAATAACCGCGCCTGCGACGTCATTATCTGAAACGGTTTCAAGGCCTGTAAAGCCCGGAGAAACGTTAATCTCAATCACAAGCGGCCCTTGACCCGAACGGATAATGTCCACACCGGCAACGTTAATATCAATGGCGCGCGCGGCGTTCAGGGCAATTTCTTTTTCCAGATCGGTCAAAACAATTTGTTCTACCTCTCCACCAAGGGCGACATTCGCGCGAAAATCACCATCTTGCGATGTGCGCTGCATAGACGCAATAACTTGATCGCCAACGACAAAAGCGCGGATGTCTGTTCCTGCAGACTCCTTGATAAATTTTTGAACAATCAACGGAATAGAAAGCTGCTGGAATGTCTTAAGAAGATTAACCGCATGCTTCATATCATCAGCCAAGAACACGCCGACACCTTCTGTGCCCTCGACCAGCTTAATAATAAGCGGCACGCCACCAACAGTTTGAATAATATTGTCAAAATCTTCTGTTGAATGCGCGAAACCCGTTGTCGGAAACGGTATGCGCTTTTTCAGCATGCGTTGCGTGCATCGTAATTTATCGCGACCTAAAGCTAGGCTGCGCGCCTTTTCGGTTGTAAAAATATGCATCGATTCGAATTGTCGCAAAATCGTTAAACCATATTCGGTATGCGGCGTATCAATGCGCGGAATAATAATGTCAAAGCGGTCGCGAATAGCTGTTCCGTTGTAATAGACATCAGGCTCATCCATGCAAATCGTAATACTGCATTTTAAGAGATGAATGATCTCCGCTTGATATCCGCGCTGTGCTGCGGCTTCCAATAAACGATTGTCTTCATGTTCATGACCGGAGGTCAAGATGCCTATTCTCATATGCAACTCCATCAAAAAAAATTAAAATTTAAAGTAAAGCGGTGCCCCAGCGAACTTAAGCAGCGCGTTTTAATACAGAACGCTTTTTATCATTTTCTTTTTTCGCGTTCACAGCATAATCAATGATTTCGCCTGCGACATCAATACCCGAAATATCTTCAAGGCCCCATTCACCACCAAAATTTGGTGCCGTATTAATTTCAATGACCAGTGGCCCTTCGTTGGAGCGGATAAGGTCAACTCCTGCTACATTAATGCCGATCGCCTTCGTTGCGCGTAACGTGATCTCACGCTCAAGCGGTGTAAGCTCAACCGTCTCGCTCTCGCCGCCAAGGGCGATATTCGCCCGGAAGTCTCCGTCTTTGGAAATGCGTTGCATCGTCGCAACGATTTCACCGCCAATAACAAAGGCACGGATATCCGTCCCTGCAGACTCTTCAATAAATTTCTGCACGATCAAAGGCGCAGATAACTGTTTGAATGTCTTGAGAAGATTGACTGCATGCTTCATATCATCAGCCAAGAAAACACCAACACCTTCTGTGCCTTCGACCAACTTAATAATGAGCGGTACACCGCCGACAGTATTAATAATATTGTCAAAATCTGATTTAGAATGCGCAAAACCCGTGGACGGGAAGGGCACATTTTCACGAAGCAAACGTTGCGCACAACGCAACTTGTCACGTCCGATTTCTAAAGCACGCGCTTTATCGGTTGTGAAAACATGGATGGATTGAAACTGACGCAAAACCGTCATGCCATATTGAGTATGCGGCGTATCAACGCGTGGAATAATAACGTCAAAAGCATTACCGACAGACTCACCTTCGTAATAAACATCAGGTTTATCCGCACAAACACTTAAGCTGCAATTTGTAAGATGAAGAAGCTTTACATCATGCCCGCGTGCCTCCCCGGCTTCGACCAAGCGCTGATCCTCGACTTCATTCCCTGTTGTAAGAATTCCTATTCTCATTTTTTTTCACCCCTTATATTTTTTTGTTGAACAATTATTTCCGCTGCGCAGAAGTTTCAAAAAATTATTAATATTTTATGAAAAATGTTAACGTATTATACTTTTTTTGCTTTTTGATTGCAAATATCAAAATATTTTTTTCTTAAGTAGTCGTGGATTTTCAAGAAAAAGCCATTGTTTTCAAGAGTATATTGGGATATGCAATAGACAGGTTAAACCGCAAAAAACACAAAGTGAGACATAATTATGTGCCGTTGGATTGCCTATAGTGGCCAACCGATTTTCATCGAACAACTCATAACAATACCTGAGCATTCACTGGTTGAACAAAGCGTCAATACAGAGATGAATTACCGCGCCGACGGCTCCCTCATGAGTACGAACGGCGATGGATTCGGCATCGGCTGGTATTCTGAGCGCAACCAACCCGGTCTTTTCCGCGATGAAAGCCCCGCATGGAGCAATGAAAACCTGCGCGAACTTTGCAGACAAATAAGAGCGCGTATCTTTATGGCGCATGTGCGCGCAACCACAACAGGTGCCGTTCAACAATCAAACTGCCACCCGTTCAAATACAAAAACTGGCTGTTTCAGCATAATGGCGATATATCCGATTTCAGCGTCGTGCGCCGTGACCTGCAAATGGACATCGCACCTGAATTCTACAATCATCTCAAGGGTACGACAGACAGCGAAACATTCTTCTTGCTTGCGCTATCATATGGCCTGCAAGAAAATCCGAAAGCAGCTCTTGAAAAGACGGTTCACCGCGTTCACCGTGCAATGGTCGAAAACGGCTTGAAAGATGACGGACACCTAAACTTCTCCTGTGCATTAAGCGACGGGCAGAAAGTTCACACAATTAAATTTTCGCACAACGTGAAAAGCAAATCACAATTCTACTCCTCAAAATCAGGCTGGATTGATGATGTCAGGGGCAACGTTAAGGGGGCTTCATACTTTCCCGAAGAAAACATTGTTGTGGTTTCCGAACCGTTGGATGGCTATTGCGATGTATGGAACGAAGTACCTGACAATTCCTTCACAACTATTTTCCAAAGCGATGTGAAAATCGAAAAGTTTGTTGAAGACCCGCTTTAGAAGTAAACAAGCGTCAACCCCTTTTCAAACGCAATTGCCAAAGCAAAACCGATTGCGTATAAAGGCGGTATGAATTCGGAAATACAGCGCGCAAAACAACACATTATCGCGGCGGGAAACCGCTTGGATAGGCTTAAGCTCGCGCCTGCAACCAGCGGAAATTACTCTGTTCGCCTTTCTGAAAATGAAATGGCTATTACGGTCTCAGGCGCACACAAGGGCATGTTAAGTGAAAATGACATCATGCGCGCAGACCTGCAAGGCGAACCACTGGAGGAAAAAACACCCTCGGCCGAAACACTATTGCACGCGGTTCTTTACGATCTCTACCCTGATGCAAACGCGATACTGCATACACATTCAGTCGCGAACACGGTTTTGACACGCCTGACAGATGAACGGCAATTAACGCTTTCAGGCTACGAAATGCTAAAAGCCTTCCCAAACATAGAAACGCACGATTGTACGGTTGATTTACCAATTTTCAACAACACGCAGGATATGATAGATTTAAGCGCACAAGTGAAAAACTTATTGGACGCTGATGCAAAACGTAAGGCGACACCTGCTTTCATGATACGCGGGCACGGAATTTACGGCTGGGGCAAAAATATGGACGAAGCCCTGCGCGTGATCGAAGCCACCGAAATGATGTTGGAATGCGAAATGTTCACGCAGGCAATACAAAGAAACGAAGGAGTGCAAAATGAGCAAATTGACCGTTTATCCCGACACACAGCCTGATCAAATCACGCTGGAAACAACAGACGGCGCTAAAATTGCCGCCGCGCTGGAAGAGATTAACGTCCGTTTCGAACGCTGGGAAACGCAAGACATCCTGCCCGCGGGCGCGGATGATGATGCCGTGATGAAAGCCTACGCGAACGACATTCAACGCTTAAAAGACGAAAACGAATACGAGTCGGTTGATGTTATACGCTTATCCTCTGACCACCCTGATAAAGACGCCCTGCGCGAAAAATTCCTAAGCGAACACACACACAGCGAGGACGAAGTAAGATTTTTCGTGGAAGGCGCCGGCGTGTTCTACATGCGCGTTGACGGCAATGTATACATGACATTATGCGAACGCGGCGACCTGATCAGCGTACCAACAGGCACAAAACACTGGTTCGATATGGGCCCGAACCCGCATTTAACCTGCATTCGCCTGTTTACATCCAAAGAGGGCTGGGTCGCAGACTTTACAGGCGACGACATTGCCGAGAAATTCCCGAAATTCGAAAATGACAATCAAAAGGCCGCGTAACCATGACCGCACCCCGCAACCCTGTTAAAGTGATCCTGACCGATATTGAAGGCACAACCAGTTCCCTGTCTTTTGTAAAAGACACGCTGTTCCCATATGCCCGCAATCACTTGGCGGACTATATCTACGACTATGCCGATGAGATTGAGAATCTGATCGAAGAGGTCAAAAAAGAGGAGCGCAACCCCGACTTAAACCTCGAAGAAGTGATCGAAGTTTTGCTGCGCTATATAGACGAAGATCAAAAGGTAACGGCACTCAAAACTCTCCAAGGCATGATCTGGGAAGAGGGCTATAAAACGGGTGAACTCACAGGACATATTTACGATGATGCAGTGCACGGTCTGAAGCGTTGGAATGACCAGGGCGTTGACTTATACGTCTATTCGTCCGGCTCAATTGCTGCACAAAAACTGCTGTTTGGCAACACGGAGCATGGTGACTTAACACCACTTTTTAAAGGCTATTTCGACACAACAATCGGTCATAAAAAAGAGCCTGAAAGCTACGAAAAAATTGCTGCGGAAATCGGCGTGCCAAGTGAAAATATACTGTTCCTATCCGACAGTACCGAAGAAATTGCTGCGGCGCACAAGGCGGGCATGCAGGTCATTATTTTAGACCGCGAAAAATCACTTTTCGATGCAGGCGAACATTACGTCGCGCATGATTTCGATAACATTCTGGATATGGCAGACGCATAAAGCACTAAGGGAGAAAGACATGAAAATCGACGGTAAACATTATCGATCAATTGAATTAAACGATAATGGCTGGTCGGTTCGAATATTCGACCAACGCAAGCTGCCGTGGGAATTGCTGCACGTCGAACTCACCGAAATGGAACAAGCCGCCCGCGCCATATCCGAAATGTGGACACGCGGCGCACCGATGATTGCCGCGACCGCCGCTTATGGCTTATGCCTGGCTTTGCGTAAAGACTCTTCAGATCGAAACCTGCAACATGCCTATGACACTCTGCTGGCAACCCGCCCGACAGCGGTAAATTTGCGCTGGGCATTGGATGAAATGCTAAAAGCGGTAAAGCCGCATCAGGGCGCAGATCGAACTGCCGCGGCCTATAAAAGAGCAGGGGAGATATGCGACGAGGACGTAGAAATAAACCGCAATATCGGCCTCAGCGGCCTGCCGCTATTAAAGAAAATGGCAGACGCCAAAAACGGCGAACCGCTCAATATCCTCACCCATTGTAACGCAGGCTGGCTCGCAACGGTCGATTACGGAACAATCAGTGCGCCGATTTACATGGCACATGACGAAGGCATCAATCTCCATGTCTGGGTCGATGAAACACGCCCCAGAAACCAAGGCGCATCACTAACAGCCTATGAACTACAACAGCATGGTGTGCCGCATACCGTCATTACCGACAATGCGGGCGGCCACCTGATGCAGCAAGGTGATGTGGATTTATGCCTCGTCGGCACTGACCGTGTGACTCGCAACGGCGATGTTTGCAATAAAATCGGCACATATCTTAAGGCTCTGGCTGCACATGATAACAATGTGCCGTTCTACATCGCCCTGCCGTACCCGACCATTGATTACACCATGGAATCAGGCGCGGATATCCCCATTGAAGAGCGTAGCGCGAAAGAGGTTACACACATTATCGGGCGTAGCAGGACAGGGGAAGTCGAAGAGGTTCAAATTACACGCTCTAATGCTGCAAATCCGGCGTTCGACATCACACCCGCACGTCTTGTAACAGGCTATATAACCGAGCGTGGCATCCTTGAAAAAGTCTGCGATGGCGAAAAAGACCAGCCCGTTTTCATGAAAAACGTCGCATAATTTCCGTTTTTATTTGATTTTTAGGCAGAATCTCGTCTAAAATATTAAAAAATAATGAATATAAGGTGATGTTATGCCGTTAGACAGCAATCCAAGTGCGTTCGAAAGAGAGCAATATTTCGAGAACATGCTCAAAGACCCTAATTTTGAGCATCACGACGTCGATTATGTTTCTCTTCTAATCGGTGACTCAGGAAACGAACAAGCCCTCGGCCAAATAATGGACATGGCTGACACGTCAAGTGGTGAGCTTGGGAAAATGCGCACGTTGGAACGTGACGTCGACCAAAATGTGATGAGATTACAGGGTAGCCTAAGTAAGAATCTGAGTGACATGCATCAAAATCGCCACCAAGCGATGGAAAATATGCCAAATGTCACGGGGCCCGAAGATGTAGAACCTGCAATTGCAGCAGTATACGAGCAATTAGAACAAGCAGGCATACCGGAAGCAGATTTGATCGGTGCTCTGGCAGCAGGCGGCCCGGAAGATAACGTCGCAACACTGGCGGCACTCAACGACATGGCAGGAGAAGAGTTGGGCGAATATATTCAAGTCGCACACGCTGAAGCATGGGCCGCAGACCCGTCAACAGACGGTTTACCTCCGTCATTGAACGAAGAGCCGAACCCGGAGGCGTTGACGCCCGATTACGAAACATCGGCGCCCGCGCCTATGGCGATGAAAATGGGCTAATACAAGCTCATCTGTCGTAAAGAACACAAAAGCCTGCGAATTTGACGCAGGCTTTATTTTTTAAAAAAAACTCTTGATTAGTGCCCGTATTCTGGATTATATAACGCTACCTCTTAAGCGATTTTACGCACATCTGTGTCCCGTTCGTCTAGAGGCCTAGGACACCGCCCTTTCACGGCGGCAACACGGGTTCGAATCCCGTACGGGAT
>CAZPMH010000014.1:0-55162 GCA_964587815.1 uncultured Micavibrio sp. | reverse complement strand
ACCAGTGACCCCTTGCGTGTCGAGCAAGTGCTCTACCGCTGAGCTAACCGCCCACTCTGTGCGATAAGTTTGTTAGGATTACGCGTATTTCTTTCAGATTTCAAGTGGAATTTTTGAATTTAGCGCCAAGACTTATTGTTGTGTGCGTTAGTGAATTGTGGTTTTGGCCAGCAAGGTTTTGACCTGATCAACCACATCGCCCAGATGAAAGGGTTTGGACAGCACCTTTGCATCGTCATCTTTCAAGGTATGCTCGGCGCTTTGTTCTGCTTTTACGGCCATAGCGCTGAAGCCGGTGATGAACATAATTTTTATCTCAGGGCATAGTTTTTTAGCTTGTTCGGCCAGTTCTATTCCATCTATTCCGGGGATGATGATATCGGTTAGAAGAAGATCGAAAGGGGCTTCTTTATTGTGCTTTAGAGTGTTGAGCGCGTCTTTTCCATTATCAAGAGCCGTAACCTCAAACCCTTCGCGCCCGAGTGCGATTTGCAGAAAGTTCAGTAGTGCTTTTTGATCTTCAACCAGCAAAATTTTTGCCACAATATTTCTTCCGTTGTTGTTTGTTTGATTATATGGCGTCTAAGAATTGTTTGCCAGCTTCGGCCCAGCTGTAATTTTGTTTGACGTGATTTGTGCAGAATGTCGAGTTTGCGGTTTTCATGGCTCGTTCCGCGGCTTGGCTTAGGTCGGTTTCGCAAAGGGCGCCGAGGCGCTCATCCGTAATGATATCTTTAGGGCCAATAACATTGTATGCCGCAACAGGCAGACCGCAGGCGAGGGCTTCGATTAGGACGATACCGAATGTATCTGTCCGTGAGGGGAATATAAATATATCTGCTGCGCGGTAATAATCGGCCAGTTCGTGCCCTGTTTTTTTACCTACGAAAACTGCGTCAGGGAATTTCTTTTCCAGTTCTGATCGTGCGGGGCCGTCACCGACGAGCAGCTTTGTTCCATTCCATGGCATTTTCAAAAAATCTTCGAGGTTTTTTTCAATCGCGATGCGGCCGACATATAAGGCAATCGGTGTTTTTTTGTCATTTAAGATTATTTTTTTCCCCGGTTTGAAAACCTCAAAATCAACGCCGCGGGTTAAGCGTGCCATTGGTGTTTCAAACTGCCAGCTTTTGAGCTGATCTTCGAGACTTTGGCTTGCAACCATGATTTTTGCCGATGATGCATGGAAGCGACGTACGATTTTGATGCCGGACTTATGCGCCATATTGTAGAGTGGGGGGATGGCCCATGCAAAGCGTTTTGCGATGTAGTCGGGGAACTGTGTGTGATAAGACGTGCTGAATTTCAGATCGTTTTTCATGCAATATTTGCGCGCCGCCCACCCCAAGGGGCCTTCGGTTGCGATGTGGATTTTATCGGGTTTGAAATCCTCAATTAGACGTCTGAGCCTGCGATAGGGGCGGATAACGAGCTTAATTTCAGGATAGAAGGGCATAGGAATGCTGGCTGCAAAGTTGGCGGGGCCGATGACTTCTGAGATTGCACCTTGCGCGGTAATTTCCTCAACCAGATGTTCGTATGTTCTGACAACGCCGTTGACCTGTGGGTGCCATGCGTCAGAGATTATAAGAACTTTCATAGACATTTTACGTTAATGGCCTTACACTTATATGTGCGTTTCTGTTCTGAAACGTGTTTTCGCCCTGCAGTCCTGAACCGTGCAAAAACTTCATGTTTTCTTTTTGCTTTAAATTTACGCGTATAACAATGCATAAAGCGTCTTTAACATTCAACCGCTCATTTTTCTTGGTGGTGGTTTTCCTGTGTATGTGCTCGGTTCTTCTCTTGCCTGAACGTGCCCAAGCTCAGGATTGTACACCCCCATTTGAAATGGTGACGCGTTTAAATGCCCCTGTTCCGGGCGCTCCGATTTTATGGAACTCGACATTTGGTGGTGAAAACTCTGAGGAGCGGTTTAGCCATGTCGTTGAAACAAGCGAGGGCGTTCTTGCTGTTGGCGTTCAAAAAGCGTTTCGTGATGTGCGCCCGCATTTGTTATTTACTCAATTTGATATGCACGGACGCGATGTTTGGCATAAAACTCAAGCTGTAAACGGGTTGATATCAATTGCAGACGTACACCCCCATGATGGTGGGTTTGTTGTTTTGGGGCATCAAGCCGTAGGTGGTGGGCAACGTGCCGGGTTTTGGGTGGGTTTTTTCACTTTTAACGGGAGATTGAAAAATCAAAAATCTTTTTCTGATGCCCGTTTTTCTTTAAGGCCGCGCGCGATTATTTCTGATATCAAAAATGATGGGTGGATCGTTTCTGCAACGTCAGAAAGCGCGATTTCGGGGGCGGCTGATGGTGTTGTGCAGCAGGTTGCTCGGTTATATTCCTTGGATAAGAATGGAGAGGAGCGCCTGCAGCGTTCTTACTTTTTGGGTGGAAATTCAGAAATTTTGAATTTGAGCGTTTCGAAAAATTTTGAAGGCCAAGGGCGGTATATTGCTACGGGGCGTTTTGATAATAATTTTGGGTTGTCCAATGCGTGGGTTTTAAGGCTTCGCCCTGATTTATCTTTGGAGTGGCAGCAGGAGTTCCGTCGCGGGGCATCTGCGCAGTTGCTTCATAGCGCGCAAGACGGTCGCGGAGCAATTTTGGTTGCAGGAGATGTTGATTCGCGTGATGATTTTTCGGCCAAGGGTGTTTGGTTTGCAATGTTAGGGCCCGATAACGGTGATGTGATATTACAGCGGTATTTTTATGCTGATGATGCGCGTTATGCGTATTCGATGCGCGGGCTTGATGTGGAAGAGAGTGGGCGCATTACTTTGCTGATGGCCGCGAGCCTTGCAGGCGGTGGGGAAGGGGAGCTGATCGCTTCTGATGATAGTGCAGAGGCCAGCGCGGATAGCGCTTCAGAATCGAATGAGATGACAAATTACGGGCGTGTTTTGCATTTGTCACCGCGTGGAATAACCGTTGGCGGGCATGTGTTTGCGGGAACTAAGATGTCACATATTCATTCTTTTTTGCGATTATCAACCGGCTCAATCGCCATGGCCGGTTATAGTTTTGTAGAGGAGAAGCCTGATTATTCGCAACCGTTTGAGGTTGAAGATGATGTTGCAGAGCCGCTTTACGAGCAGGGGCAGGTTAACTTACCCGATGCCGATCTTGCGGAAAATACGGAAAAAGGGTTGGCTTTGTTGAAGAAAAAAATTCGCGCTCAGGATGTTGTTGAGGGGGCTGTGCAAGGAGAGGAATCGGCTAAATCAGGTTTTGGGCGCAATGACGGGGTGACTCAAGATGGATGGGTGGTTGTTGCCGAGCCTGATCCTGTTTATATTGATCCTTGTAAAGGTAAATAAACTAATAAAAACATGGGTTTGTCTTAATAATGTCAAAAAAATTATTAACGTTTACGGTCGAAGATGTCGATGAAGGGGCGCGTGCGGATAAGTTTTTAAGCTTAAGGTGTGATGATTTATCGCGTTCGAGGCTTAAGTCTTTGGTTCAGGATGGCTATGTAAGGCTTAATAATAAAACATTTTCTTCTGTTTCTTATAAGGTGTGTGAAGGGGATGTTTTTGAATTAGAAATTCCGCCAGTTGCCGATGCGGAGCCTGCGGCTGAAAATATTCCTTTGGATATTGTGTATGAGGATGGTGATCTGTTGGTGATCAATAAGGCGGCGGGAATGGTTGTTCACCCTGCAGCGGGGCATCACTCAGGAACGTTGGTTAATGCGCTGCTTCATCATTGCGGGGACAGTCTGTCGGGCATTGGCGGCGTTGCGCGGCCGGGTATTGTTCACAGGTTGGATAAAGACACGAGCGGCTTGATGATTGTTGCCAAGAATGATTTCGCGCACCAGCATCTGAGTGCTCAGCTTAGCGACCGAAGTTTGAGCCGTGTGTATAGCGCGCTTGTGCTTGGTGTTCCCATGCCTTTAAAGGGCGTTGTTGATCGGGCGATCGGGCGGCATAAGCATAATCGATTAAAGATGAGTGTTATGGGGGCTTCGCCGCGCGAGGCGCGAACACATTATAAGGTGTTGGAGCGTTTTGGTGAGGCTTGCGCATTGGTGGAGTGTCAGTTGGAGACGGGGAGGACGCATCAAATTCGTGTGCATATGGAAGCTCTGGGTTATCCGTTGTTGGGTGATCCCGTATATCGTGCGCCTGATACTAAAGTGAGGTCGTTTCTTAATAAGTTTATGCAAGACTCTGATTTTATTGATTCTGTTTTAAGTTTTGGGCGTCAGATGCTTCATGCGCGTGCAATTGAATTTATTCACCCTCGTCGTGAGGATGTTATGTCTTTTGAATGTGATTTGCCTGATGACATTGACGGTATTTTGAAATCTTTACGTCAAAATTAATTGTTATCGGTTCGTTTCGTATATTTATTTTTTAAACAAATCTTTCCAATTTTTTATGGTTTCGCCATACGATAATTTTTGTGTTTTTTCGTAAATGTTTTCATTCGTGTTGAGCGTTTGCCCGATATCGCGACCGAACGGTTTGGCTGACACTCTTATGACACTGTTTTTCGGAACCTTTGGAATGTCCCCGAACGGAACAGTGAGTGTTAAGCCGTGATAGAGGTTTGTTGTTCCGCCGAATGCATCGGAATTTCTTCTGTTTGACGCTGTGATTTGTCCTTCTATTTTTATGCCGTTGTCCAGTCGTTTTTGTATCTGCAGGCGTGTTCCCGCGTCCCCTCCCAAAAAACGGCCTGTTTTTAGGGATGCGGTCATGTCGTGTTCGGGCAAGTCATACCAAATGTTGAAGAAGGCTGATGCTGTTTCTTTTCCTTTTAGTTTTAGATTCAGGCGACTGGTCGGGTCGCGCTGTTTTACATGCCATGCTTCAATTCCTGCCGCTAAGCGTGATTTATAAGGGCGGTAGAGTATTTCCGCGCCGTAGCCCGCATAAAGTTCTTCTAAATAGCCGGCTGTGATGCTGCCATAGAGGCTTGGGGTGAGGGCGCTTGTGTAATTTAAGTAGGCATCGTTAATACTGATTAAGGTTTGTGTGAAATCATTTATGTTGCTGCGAACGGGCTTTGTTTGTGTGTTTCTGGCTGTGTTATAGCCAAACAAATTATCTCCAATATTAAGCCGTATTCCGCCTGCTAAACTGAGGCCTTTAAAGGCGTGGATTTTTAGGCGGGGGATCAGGCTTGAGCGGTATTGCACGCCGATTTCATCTTCGGCCAGGCTGATTTGGTTGTCAAAAATCAGGCGGAAATCAGCGTATGGTTTTAATGAGTTGTTGTGATTACGGTTTGGGTGAACCTTCGTATTGTCCCAAATTTCCTGCGGACTGCCTTCATGCCGAAGGGCGTTTTCAACATCTTTTCTGAGCATACTGAGTGTTTGGCCGTTTAGGCCTTCATAATGCGGCGTTAGCTTGATTTCTTCGATTTTCGGCTTTGCGTTGTTGTTTATATCTTTGAGTGTGCGTCCGATGGTGCGTGAGGCAGGCTCGTATGCGTGTAATTTCAGGTCTGCGTGAAGTGATGTGTCGTTTTCTGGTGTTTGTCTGATGCTGTATTCTTGTTTTGGCTTTTTTCGCTCTCCGAGAGGCCATTGCTTCGGGTTTGATTGAAGGGATAGTCGCGCCATGATTTTGTCGTTCCCTTGAATTCCGATCCCTGCGGTGAGCCATTTTTTATAGGTATAATCCGCGCCAATTGTCCAAGGGGCGCCTGCATCAAAGGTGGAATCTTGTTGTTCTGCTGTGTAACGATCTGCGCCGTAATCCAGTTTTAAAGATAATCCTTTTATTGGTGTGAAATATTGAATTCCGCCGAAAAAGCCGACTTTATCGCCTGTGAACCAATATTCGGGTGTGTTCGCTGTTTCGCTATTAAAGTTGCGGTTTTTTTTGAAGTGGTTTCCGAAAATGTGCAAAGGGTTGTCGATGTGTCCGGCTGTTCCAAAGCGACCCCAGCCCAAGCCCGCCGTAAAGTCGAAATTGTGATAACGTTTTGACAGGGCGATGTATTCGCCTGACATTCGTTTATGTCCAAAGGCTGATTGTGCGCCGATTACAAGGGCGGGGCGTCTTTGTTGTTCTTCGTAAAGCCTTAATTTGAAATCCAGCCCGGGATATAGCCGTTCGGGGCTGTCTGTTAGGCTTGATGTTTCTGCGCTTTGTCTGAGTACAACAGAAAGGGCGGATGTGACTTGCAGGCCGATATAGCCGTTGAGATAGGGATCAAGTGTTGATGTGCCAATGCGGAGGGTTCCCGTATCATCCATTCGTGCGTTCGGGATCGTGTTAAGGCCTAAAAAGCCGCTGTTTGCAGGGCTGTATTGTGGTGTTGAGGCTTTTGGTTTGTCAGTGCTCTGGATGTAAAAAGCCAGACCCAGAATAAGGGCCGCAATATTCGGTTTCCTGTTTTTCTTTCGGATCATAAGATCGTGAGGATATGGATAGCGCGGGTTTTATGCGCAGAATTATGCGCAGGCCTGATTCTACAGTAATACATAAGTGTGTCAAAGGGATATAAAGCTTGCTGTGGCTGATGTTATATGATTAGAGTCTTATATATGTTGGGTCATTTCCAATATATGGAAGCATGTGTGTGGGTGCCGAGCAATTCGATTTGCCTTTATTCTATCATCGTTTCTTAACAAATATCAGCTATATTGTAGGGTGTTATGACAACGCAAAAAAATATGTCCGATCTTAAAATCTTGGTTGTTGAAGACCAAGATGATGTTCGCAAGATGATTAAGGACATGCTTGAAAATATGGGCGTAGCAAAGGTTTTTGAAGCCAAAGACGGTCAGCAGGCTTTTGAATTTATTGATGCGGCGTTTGACTTTGTCGATTTGATTATATGCGATTGGAATATGCCCGAATTGACGGGGGTCGAGTTATTACGCCAGATCAGGGCGACAGATGAAAAGGTTCCTTTTTTGATGGTCACCGGGCGCATGGATATGGACTCTGTTGTTGAGGCCAAAAATTCCGGCGTTACGGCTTATATTGCCAAGCCTTTTTCCGCTGTTCAGTTGGAGGCAAAAATTCGCGTTGTGCTTAAAGGGCTGCAGTCCTCTTAATTTTTCAAAAATTTCTTCGTTGTTTTTATGTCATAAACAACGTCTAAGGCGATGTTAAAACATATCTTTTCAATGGTTGTCACTTGCTGTATTCTTTGATTTAGGATGGATGAACTTCACTATGATTTATGCGTGATTGGCGGCGGTATTAACGGCGCTGCGATTGCGCGGGATGCCGCCGGCCGCGGCTTGTCCGTTTTGCTGGTTGAGCAGCAAGATTTGGCGGGGGCGACATCATCGGCGAGTACGAAACTTATTCACGGTGGTTTACGCTATTTAGAGAATTATGAATTTTCCATGGTGCGTAAGGCTTTGAAAGAGCGTGAAGTTTTGTATAAATGTGCGTCTCATCTGATTTGGCCGATTGAGTGTGTTCTTCCGCATGATGAGAATAGCCGCCCGAAATGGATGATACGCCTTGGTGTGTGGTTTTACGATCGTCTTGGCGGGAGAAAATCTTTAGAAGATTCCAAATTGATTGAATTTTCCGACCATGCTTATGGTGATCCGCTGCGTGATCATTTGAAAGACGGCATTGTTTATGCGGATTGCTGGGCGGATGATACGCGACTTGTTGTGATGAATGCTGTGGATGCGGCGTCACATAATGCGAAAATTCTGACCTATACGCGCTGTGAAAATATGGCGGTGGATGACGGGCGGTGGCGCTTAACGTTGCGTGATGTGCGCAGTGAGGATACGCTTGATATCAGTGCGTCTATGGTGGTGAATGCCACGGGGCCGTGGGTGCGAAAATTTTTAAATGCTGTTGGAGCAGATGCGAACGACCCTGATTTGCTTGATGTTCGCTTGGTAAAAGGCAGTCATATCATTTTAGATCGCCAATATGAGGGTGGGCAGGCGTATGTTTTGCAGCAAAAAGACGGTCGCATTGTGTTTGTCGCGCCCTATGAAGGGAAATATACGCTGGTTGGTACAACGGAGGAGCTGTATGACGGAAATCCGCATGAGGCGATGATTTCAGATGCGGAGATGGCGTATTTGTGTTCGGCCTATAGTGGCGCGTTTAAAAATACAGTCACGCCGAATGATGTTGTGTTCACATATAGCGGGGTTCGGCCACTGATTGAGGATGGCAGCAAGAATGCGAGCAAGGTGACCCGCGATTACAAAATTTACCATCATAAGCGTTATGATCCGCCGTTTTTATCTGTTTACGGCGGTAAGTTGACCACGCATCGGTCTGTTTCTGAGGATGTGGTCGACAGATTGATGCGTTTATCGGGGCGCACGGCCTCGGCCTGGACGGCGAAGACGCCGCTTGCAGGTGGTGATTTCGGGGGGCTGGGCTTTTTTGAGTTTTGCGAGAAACAGCTTGCTCATTATTCTTTTTTAACGCCGGCGATGATTTATCGTTATGCGCGCGCTTATGGCACGCATATGGATTATTTCTTGCACGGTGCGGAGTCGCTGGACGATTTGGGCGAGCATTACGGTGATGATATTTATCATGCCGAGATTGCTTATTTGATGAATTATGAGTGGGCGACGGGCTTGGAAGACATTATCTGGCGTCGCTCTAAGATGGGTATCCATATTTCAGAGGCGACGCTTGCTAATTTAGAGGCAGCCTTGCATCCCGAACGTGCGGCGGTTGTAAAACAGGCGGCAACAGATAACGCTGATGAGCAAAAGCAGGCTGAAGCAGCCGATCATATCGATGATGAGAATTCATCAGATCAATCTTAAATAAAGGGGGCCTTATGGCGACGAAAATTCTGGCTGTGGATCAGGGGACGAGCAGTTCCCGTGCGATCCTTTTTAATGTTGACGGTTCGATTGATTCCGTTTTTCAAAAGCCGATTGAAATGATTTATCCACAGGATGGTTGGGTTGAAAATAATCCACAGGAGCTTGTTGATAATACTGTATGGGCGATTGAAGCGGCCTTGTCACAAGATGGTCTGGCATTTGAAGATGTTGCGGCGATGGGGATTAGCAATCAACGCGAGACAGTCGTGGTTTGGGATAAGAAAACAGGGGAGGCGGTTTATAATGCGATTGTCTGGCAGGATCGACGTACGGCTGAATATTGTGCAACTTTAAAGCGTAATGAGTGTGAAGATTTGGTGCGTGAAAAAACGGGGCTACTGCTTGATCCGTATTTTTCGGCGACCAAAATTCATTGGATTTTAGAGAATGTAGAGGGTGCGCGAGCCCGTGCGGAGGCAGGTGATTTATTATTCGGCACCGTCGATTCTTTTCTGATTTGGCACTTAACAAAAGGTGAGGCGCATGTCACGGATGTGACCAATGCGTCACGCACGATGTTATATGACATTATTGGACAAGAGTGGAGCGAAAAGCTTTTTAATCTGTTCGATATACCCAAATCTATGGCGCCTGATGTTCGTGGAAATATATCTGATTTTGGCCGATATAATCTTAAGGATTCTGACCGATTCATATCGATTGGTGGTGTTGCGGGGGATCAGCAATCGGCTTTAATCGGGCAGGGGTGTTTGTCACCCGGCATGGTAAAGTCGACCTATGGCACGGGGTGTTTTGCGCTCACCCATATGGGGGAGGATGCTAAACTTTCCGACCATAAACTTCTTACAACCATAGCCAGTAAAATTGATGGGAAGGTTACATATGCGTTGGAAGGGGCAATTTTCAATGCGGGTACGGCGTTGCAGTTTTTGCGGGATAATTTGGGGTTGTTCGAAGATGTATCGGAGACGCATGATATTGCGGTTTCGGCGGGCGATAATGGCGGCGTTTATTTTGTTCCTGCCTTTACGGGTCTCGGCGCGCCGTTCTGGAAGCCTGATGCGCGCGGCATGATTTGCGGCTTGTCACGCAATACGACTAAAGACCATATTATCCGTGCGGCGCTGGAGGCGCAGGCTTATCAGACGCGGGATCTTATTCACATTATGCAGGAAGATAGCGGTGTTGAGATATCTGAGCTGCGCGTTGATGGCGGTTTGGTGGCGAATGATTTTATGTGTCAGTTTTTATCGGACATGTTGCAAGTTTCCGTCGCGGTTCCTGTTGTTTCCGAGAGTACGGCATGGGGCGCGGCGTGTTTGGCGGGTGTTTCCGCGGGCGTTTATGAAAGTTTGGATGATGCCGCCGCGGTGTGGTCAGCGCGTAATGTTTTTAAGTCCACATTGAAAGAAGAGGATGCAGACGAACTGTATAACGTATGGAAGCAGGCTGTGGATAAGTTGCTTTGATACAACTTATCCAGCCTGTTACCCACACGTACATTTTTTGAATTTTTCTTAGACGATTCCTGTTGGCGTTACGTCCGTATCGACCAGTAATGTAATTTCGCCATCGGTGAAGATGTTGAAATTCTCGCCGTCTCTGTTGGTTGTGCCTGCCTGAACAAAGACGTGGCCCGATGTGTTGTCGAAGTTGAATGTGTCGCCACTGTCCAGTGTGATGAACAGTGTTTTATCACCATCGGTAATATCAATGACTGTGTCATAGTCGAGATTGATGACATTGTTCTGCCCGTTTTGGAAGCCGAGTGCCTCAATATTATTGATGTATTCGCCGTTCATGTTGGAGAAGTCAATGTTTCCTGTATTGGAAGCGCCGAGCTGGACGATGTCAAAGCCGCCATCACCGTTAATGCGCGTGTTTGTGCCGCCGTTTTCGAGTTGCTCAAGCGTTTCAACGGTTTCCAGAACGAACCTGTCGTGCCCGATGCCACCATAAGACTTACCGCCATCAAGGTCGGAGAGTTCGAACGTGTCATCGCCTGTGTCGCCGTAAGCTCTGTAGTTTGTGGAGCCGGCGGAGACTTCGATTGTGTCATCGTTGATGCCTGCTTTTACGTAGGCGTTGTCTGCCAAAATTCTGATTGTATCTTGCGCCGGACTCGTCGCGAACACAGTTACGTCGCTGGCTAAGATATTGATGCTTGATGCGTTGCCTTCGTAAATGCCGCCTGACAATGTGATGGTCGGTGGAACTACTGTGGGGGATAACACCTCAAATGTCTGTGTGTTCAGGTCAATCGTTCCTGATGCGGTTATGGCCTGCACGATGAAGTTAAAGCCTGCATCCGAAATACCGTCCGTTTCAAAGGTGAGGATCCCTGCGTTATTAATTGTGGGGGCAGATGTGTTTCCGCCCGTGATGTCCGTGACGAGGTCGTAGCCGATAATCTCGCCTTCAGGATCGTCAAATTCTTTTGAGAAGTCGTAAATAAAGGTGCTGTCTATTCCTGTTCGGAAGGCGTTGTTGATGCCTGTCGTGCCAGCGGCGGCTGTTCCCGTAACGGATTCATTTTCGTTCAAAATGTTCAGATCAAGCGCCTGCGTGATTGTGTCAGAGCCGCTGGATGCGGTGATGTTCAGCGGTTTTGGCGCTTCGAAGTCGATTTCTTTACCCGCGGCAACGGTGATGAGGAAGCTGTTCGCGCTTTCTCTTATGATATCGAAGAAGTTTTGTGAGATGCCGTTTAATTCAAGATCGGTCATGCTCGCAAAGTTTCCTGTTACGCGCGCAACGGCAGGGGAGCCGCCGTCATTTTCGGCAAAGGCCAAACGCGTGACCGTGATTTGGAATGTCGGGTTTAGTGCCGCTTCGTCTGCGAATGAGCTGTCATCACCTTGCTGTGCGTTGTTTTGTGGTGTGTTATTTGCAGATGATGAATTTTGGCCTTGCGAGGATGTGTTTGCCTGTGTGCTCGGCATTTCTGCGTTTGATTGGCCTTCTACAACATCTTCGCTCATCATGGTTTCTTGAGCCATTTCCGCGGTTTCGGTTGTTTCTTCGCCTGTGCTTTCGCTTGCATCTTCCATGCTTGCGTCTGTGTCGTCGCTGCTTTCAGGTGCTGATTCTTGTGATTCAGTGCTGTTTTCTTCACTACTATTTTCTTGCGATTCCTCAGCGTCGTCTTGGCTCGCCTCATTTGTGGTTTGGTTGTCCGTATTGTCATTTTGACTTTCTGAACGGACATCCTGTACGGATGAGAATGTATCCGCCGCGACGGCTGAAACGCTGCTGAATTTTGATGCGACATCTTGCGCGCTTAGGTCGCCAAGATGTTCGATTGTGCTTTCGGATGGATTAAAACGCGCTGTTTCGAATTGGTTTGACAGGGTGATGGAGTTGCCCGAGAAGTCCGTCAAAACGATGGCGCCCTCAATCACGGTGATTTCACCCGAGTTTAGGTTACCTGCAATAATTGTCCCGCGAATACCGATGGAGCCTGATGGTGTATCGATGGTTACATCGTCAGGGTTTTCGCGACCGATTAAACCTGATGTGAAAACAAACACACCTTTAAGAACGGAGAAGTTAGATGTGCCTGATTGTGTTGAGGCATCGAAAACATATTCATCAATGGCAAGGCGTGCGTCTTCTGATACGGCGAAGGTTGTTTCGTCGATGAACATGATGTTGACCGCGCCATTTTCGCTGGTTTCGATGACATCGCCTTGGAAAATAGGTGTGCCGATGCTGACCGTTTGTTCGGTTCCGTCGGTTCTGATTACGGTCACATCACCTGATATTTCCTGAATTGCGCCAATCGGGGAGGCATCGTTTTGGCTGAGTGATGCGTTGGCATATTCGTTACCGCCTTGTGTAAAGGAGTCTACAAGATCAGGTGTTAGGGTTGTGCCGTCCGGCGCGACCAAGTTTGGTGCGGGATCATTTAAGAAGTAGCCTTCGATGGTGATTGTTTCGCCGTTCAGTTCCAAAACCAAATCATAGCCGTCGCGCGATAGGTCGGCATCCTTCACGAAGTCTGCATCCGGTAAATTTATTAGCGTATCACCATTGGATTGCAAAACCGTGTTGTTACCGTTATCGGTTTCGTTTTGTTCGTTGTACGATTTGTAATCTTCAAAAACTTTATAAGCCATATTTTTTCTTTCCCTTTAACATCTTTACCAGATGTTACACACGCGGCCTTCTCTTTGTGTAAGCGGCTTTCAGCATTTATTTGCGGAAAGGCGCATTCATTGCCATATATCAGTATAGGGGGAAAATGTTTAATAACCTCTAAGAATTGGATAAAATTTAGATAAAATGCAATCTAGTTTTATGCATTTTGAGGGAGTGGGGCGGCCTCAGCCTCGATGAAAACCTTTTTAACAAGCGGGAATGCTTGCTTGATTTCCGTTGTAATGGCTTGTGTGGCTTTTTCAATTTCACCTGCAATTAAATCATTTTTAAAATCGATACTTATCGTAACCAAAATAAATTCGGGCCCCATATGCAAGGTTAAAACCTCGTTTATTTCTTTTATAGCCGGGCTTTTTGATGCTATTTCTTTGATTTTGCTTACTTTTTCCGGGCTTGCGCCTTCGCCGATAAGAAGACTTTTCGTTTCGTAAGCCAGCCATATTGCCGTCAGTGCAAGAATGCAGCCGATAATGACAGAGGCCAGCCCGTCCCAGAACGGGTTATGCGTCATTTGGGCGATAAATATACCTATGAGTGCGATTATAAGGCCGGCCATAGCGGCGCTGTCTTCGAATAAAACCACGAACAGGGATGGGTCTTTTCCTTCTTTGACGGCTTCCAGGTACCCGATGGGGCCGCGAACCTTGTTAAATTCAGTAACGGCGAAATATAAGGCGCCGCCTTCGAATATAATAGCGAGGCCGAGAACGATGTAATTTATTGTCGGGTCATGCAATTCGCCGGGGTGTAGAATATGGCTTACGCCTTCATAGATTGAGATGCCTGCGCCGACGGCAAAAATCAGGATGGCGACGACGAAGCTCCAGAAATAAATTTCTTTACCGTGGCCGAAAGGGAATTCTGCGTCTGCGGGTTTTTTTGCGCGTTTCAATCCATAGAGAAGGAGGACCTGATTGCCTGTATCAACGACGGAGTGGATCCCCTCTGACATCATGGCCGCGCTGCCTGTAATGCTGGCGGCAATGAATTTCGTGATTGAGATGAGCCCGTTACCAATCAGGGCGGCGATAATTACTTTTTTAGATCCTGAAGCCATGAATAGAAGCTATACCAGTGCCTTCACTGATGCAATTCAGTTTTAAATTTTTGTTTGTTATGCTTTGGAAAAAAAATGGTGCCCGGGGGCAGAATCGAACCACCGACACAGGGATTTTCAATCCCTTGCTCTACCCCTGAGCTACCCGGGCATATTATTTGGAAAACGACGACGTGGTTGCCGTTTCCTTTGGGGTATCGTGTTTATAAAAGACCTGAGCGGTTGTGTCTAGTGTTAATTTGCACATCATTAACAGTGATTTACAAGCGTGCGCCTGTTGTGACCGTGACTTCTGTTTGCGGCGGGATCATCGCAGGGGTTTCTGCAGCGACGTCCGGCTGTGTCGGGTCCACCACGGTGATGTTTTCGGGAGTAGGGGCTGCGCTTTGACCAAAAACATTCGGCATTGGTGTGCCGTTTACGCTGACACCTGTTTCGAAATCAACCGTCGGTTCACCTGTTTCTATGCCTGATACTTCGGTGGTATAAGGTGTGCCGTTCGGCCCTTCTTCGTAGTCGATCTGAGGTCCTACTTGAATAATGTTTTCAGTCCCTTCGGTTTGTTCGGGCTCAGATGTTTCAAGTTCGGCTCGTTCTGCGGCCTGTCGGCTTTGTTGTTCTTCTAAATAGCCGCGGACCTGTTCTTGTGTGACCAACGGATCATAATCCATAAGTTCGCTGTCGTTGGTTGTCGGGTCATGTTCTAATAAATCGTAATTGTAGCCATTGCTGATCAATGTGCTTGCATATTGTGCAACGATTAAGCCGCGCATATTTTCGTGTGACGGATCCTGTTCATAGGCTTCAACGGCCTCTGTGCGCATATTATCGACAAAGTCGCGTTGATGCGCAAAATATGTTTCGGGATTTTCATCTTTTAATTCGAACTGGTTCGTCGCCTCTCCTTCGTAGGCTTCAAAGTCGAAATCATTAAATACGCGAAGATCCATTGAGCGCGCATTTAGTTCAAGCCCTTTGTTTATGAGATCAATTTCGTTCTCGACCTCCAGGTCATTGTAGTACTCATCCTCGATTTGTTGGGGGATGAGTTGAGTTGAGGTTGTTCTTTCTGGAATGTCTTGATCAAGAACGCGGCGTCTGTAGGCGTCTTCAAAATCATTCATATAATCTGTGTAAATTTGTGCGCCAACCACCATGCCGCGGGCTTCATACGATTCCGGATCTTCGTTTAAGGCGGCTACGAGTTGCGCGTTTGTGGTCTCAACCTCTGTGTTTAATGTTGAGAAGAAGGCTTCGGGATCTTCGCGGAGCAATTCTCTTGCCGTGGTTGCGTCCCCTTCATGGGCTTCAAAATCGTAATTTGCTTCGACGATTCCCAGCATAGTCGCCTGATAGTTTTGCGCGGCTTCCAAATGAAGTGTTGTGGTTTGGTCACCTGAATCGAGCAGGGGAGATATTGCGTGTCCTGCGTCTACACCGTTTAGGGCGCGCATGTCTTTCCATGCAAGAGTGATGTCTGCATCTCCGTCCGCGCCCGCTTCCAATCCTGCGCCGGAGTCGGCTTCTGCTTCAGCGCCGAAAGAGCCGAGTGTCGTGGGGTCTACATCCTGCTCAATATGTTCGCCTTCGTGGTAGCCGATAAATCTTATCCATTCGCGGTTTGAGCCAGGCATATTATCGATAATCTCTTCAACTTCTTCGGCGTTGAAGAGGATAAAGTTACCTTCTGCTGCGCTCTCAACCGTTGCGCGATCTTCGGGTGTGAGTTCATCAACCTGCCCTAAAGCTGTGTTGACGATGTCAGGTTTTGAGTCCACATATTCTTGCGGTAGAATAACAAAAGAATATTCCGTGCCATCAATGTCAGAGGGCTGGTATGTTGCTGCCGGCCCTTGGAGTAAAACTCTTTCTGCCGTAGACCTGTCACTGTATTCACCAAGGTCACTTTTGAATGTGTCCATAGAGCCGGGCACTTGGCCTTCCATGTGATCACGTAGAACTTCGCCCAGCTCTTCTGTTTGTTCGTATGACAAGTTATCTAAAAATTCGGTAAGTCTGGGCTGGGAATTGAGGATGTCACCAGTTGCGCCAAATTCTTCCAGCTTTTCTTCTAAAACAGTCGGGTCAACAAATATGATATTCGCATCTTCCGGTGCCGTTTCCTCAACAGAGCGGCGATAGTTTTCATCAATGCTTCTTAAAAAATTAAATCCCATCAGCTTGGCCCCTCATGTTCGTTCGGGTCTGTGGCGGGCAGTATGATGCCATCAAAATTTTCGGGCGTTCTTTCGGCTTCTTCTATTGCTCTTCTCAGTTCTTGTATAAAGGTGGAGTCAATGCCGGTTTCGCTGCCGTCATCCGGAACGTATTGCGGAATGAAGGGAGGGGAAATGTTTCCATCTACAGAATCGGGCGCCTGTTGTGCGTCATCAACGCTTCTTTGTAGACTTTCTAAGTAGGGATTTGTGGTTTCTGTCGGCTCTTTTTGTCCGTCTTCGGCGTGCTCAGCCACGGTGGCGCATGATGTTGATAACACCATAGTCAGAGCCAAGGCGGCTGTTCTTGCGCCGGATATTTTGTTTTGTCCCATTCGAACCACCCTAAAATTAATGCTTTATACTAGCACTTTACGCTATATTTACACAAATTTTTCTTGGCTGTCACACTTTTTATAAGCTGTCTTATAGTTCAATGGATTTTATTCGGTCTGATAATGGTGGTGTGCGGCGCTTGCGGCTGATTTCCATCATGCCGAGTTTTGTGAAACCATGTATTTGCACCGTGCAGGGGTCGGTGTAGGTTTCGTCGTCCATTTCCTTTTGCAGGCGGGCTTGGTCCTTTTTGTTCATATTGACGAAATCAATCATGATAACGCCGCCGAGATTTCTTAGGCGAATCTGACGGGCAATTTCATCTGCGGCCTCGATATTTAGTGATAGGTTTGCGCGTTTGTCGCTGCCTTTATTCACGTCGATGACGGTCATGGCGGCGGTGCGCTGTATGATTAAATTTCCGCCGCGAGGCAAGACAACATATTCATAGAGGAGAGATTCAATTTGGCCGATGACATCGCGGTGATAGAGGAGGGCGAGGTCTTTCTCTCCGTCCGGCAACTCAACTGGCCTTATTTTTGTGATCAGGTCGGGGGCGAAAATTGCGCACCATTCTTCGACCTGAGAGAAATGATCCATGGTCACGACTTCGATTCGTTCGATGGGGTTCATGGCCTTATCGCTTAATGTGCGCTGAATTGAATCGGGGCCGAGGGCGATAAGGGCGGGTTCGTTTCCTTCGAAATAAGCGCTGATCTGCATCCACATATCGCGCAGGATCGCAGCTTCGCGCCTCAGGATTTCGGTTTGCATGTCAACGGCAGAGGAGCGCAGGATGAAGCCTTTCATGTCCTCAAGGCTGGTGATCATGTCGTTGAGTTGTGCGCGTAGTTTCTCGCCGCGGATGCGTTGAGATATACGGTTGATCTGCATCATCGCGCAGTAGATTAAATACCGCCCTTGAATGGTGATATCCATGCTCATTTGGGCAGTTTTGTCTTCGCGGCTCCACAAGTCAGCGTCATTATTCACCAGATATGCGGTTTTGGCCTGTACGGCAATCATTTGCCCGGGGGACAGGCGTTTGCCGATGGCGATGTCGCCGCCCTTTGCGATTTTACCGTCTTTGTTTTCGAAACGCGTGTCGCGATTGTATAAAATGCCTGTATTATCCCCGTCAAGGTCGAGAAAGGCTGCATCCAACGCCGTATCAATGCGAATGACTTTTGCCCAGTATATTGAACCGTAACGAACCGTTTCGCTTGTGGGGTCAACTTCTATGCCGTCCAGTTGGCCGTGATCAAGGGCGACGGACCAGATGTTTTCTTCAAATTCTTCTATTAAAATATCCACATTAAGCCTTTGAAAAACAGGGGCGACTTTTTATTTTTGCACTATAGCTTGTCGCGTGTGAAAAAGCCATTGCCATTGAGCATTTGCATGGTGTCATAGAGTGAGAGGCCGACAACGTTTGAATATGAGCCCTGTATGGATTTCACAAAGGCCGCGGCGTGGCCTTGGATGGCGTAACCGCCGGCTTTGCCGTGCCATTCGCGCCCTTCGACATATTCGCAGTGCTCGGCGTAGCTGAGGCGTTTGAAGGAAACGTGCGTTTTTGCGGTGCGTGAGATTACTTTCCCTGTATGAGTGATCATGCAGATGCCGCCATGGACGGTGTGTTTGCGGCCTGAGAGTAATTCCAGGCATTCTTTCGCGCTTTGCTCGTCTTCGGTTTTTGGCAGGACGCGACGCCCGCACGCGACAACCGTATCGGCCGCGAGGATAAATGCGTTTTTCTCTGCGCTTATTTTGGCGACGGCTTTTGCTTTTTCTTCGGCCAAGCGTTGTGCGAGGTCGTTTGGTTTTTCCTGCTTTTGTGGTGTTTCATCGATATCAGCGGGAATAACTTTTGACGGTTTTATTCCTACTTGTTCCAGTAGGGATAATCGGCGCGGCGATGCCGAGGCAAGAATGAGGGGAAGGTGTGTTTTGACCGCCATCGTTATGGCCTTAAGGTTTTTGTTTATTTCTCGCGGAAAATAATACGGCCTTTGGTCAAATCGTATGGTGTCATTTCAACAACCACTGTATCGCCTTGCAGGACGCGGATGCGGTTTCTGCGCATTTTTCCGGCTGTGTGCGCCAGAATTACGTGGTCGTTTTCCAAAGTAACGCGGAACATTGCGTTGGGAAGCACTTCGGTAACAACGCCTTTGAATTCAATTAAATCTTCTTTTGCCATAAATCTTCATGTTTTCTTTGTTTACACACTTAAGGGGTTATACTGTTTGCATGGCGAAAAAGCAAAGGTCTTTTTCGATATGTGCTTGGTTTTCCTGATCTATTACGCGGTTTTTTAGCGTAGGATGTGAATTTTGCCGCTGTGTAGGACGCAGATGAGCGTGAAAAGACGGCGGGCTGTGTCAAAATCAAGCGCGATTTTTTCGTTTAAGCGATCTTGCAGCAGCTCTGCCCCTTCGTTATGCAGGCCGCGCCTTCCCATATCAATCGCTTCGATTTTTGATGGCTTGCCTTCGCGCATGGCATCGTCGTAGCTGCGGACGATCATGAAGTAATCTTTGATCAAGCGGCGGTACGGGCTTAAGGAAACAACCAGATAGGGCAAGTCTTCGCCTTTTGCGTTTTGAATGTGGAAGACGAGCTTGTTTTCCTGCATTGATAATTCGAGCGTGTAGGGGCCGTTTTTATCGCCCTTCGGGTGGAAGAGGCTGCCCTGTTTTAAATCACGGATGGCAGTGTCAAAATCGCGGCGGATCAGACCCGCATCGAAGGCGGCGTTATCTGTGGTTAATGTGACGTCTGCGATGGATGTTTTGCTTTTTGGCTTTGTGTCAGGCATTTTTCTTGCCTGCCTGACATGCTTCACGAAATCTTTCAATCCACTGACCTAATTCATCTTTTTGGGTTTTTAAGGTGCTGCGGCTGACAATTAAACGCGACGATACGTCTAGTATTTTTTCAACTTCGACCATGTTGTTGGCTTTTAATGTGCTGCCCGTCGATACGAGGTCGACAATGCGGCGTGCGAGACCAAGGGCAGGGGCGATTTCCATTGCGCCGTTCAGCTTGATGCATTCTGTTTGAACGCCACGCGCGGCGAAGTGACGGGCGGTGAGTGCGGGGTATTTGGTTGCGATTTTGATGTGGCTCCACCGTGTGGGGTCGTCGTTTTTCGCGTCTTTTTCCAACATTGCAACGGAGAGGCGGCAATGGCCGATGTTTAAATCAAGCGGGGCGTAAAGCTCGGAATAGTTGAATTCTTCAAGTGCGTCACTGCCGACTACGCCCAGATGTGCGCCGCCGTAAGCCACAAAGGTTGCAACATCAAAGGCGCGCACGCGAATAATGTCTAAATTCTCATGATTGGTTGTGAATTTTAATTTGCGGCTGCTGTCGTTTGTAAAGTCATCTTCGGGGGTAATGCCGGCCTTGTTCAAGATCGGCATTAGCTCTTTTAAGATGCGGCCTTTGGGAACGGCGAGTATGAGTTTTTTCGTCTTCATACCAATGTCTTAACTTTATTTGTGCAATGCGGCAAGTTTTGTTTTGGCGTTTTTTCGTTTGCTTAAAGCAAGGTCACAATTTATTCGCCGCTGACGCGTTCGATTTTTGCGCCACATGTTGAGAGTTTGCCGACAATGTCTTCGTAGCCGCGCTCAAGGTGGTAGATGCGGTTTACCGTGGTTTCCCCTTCGGCGACGAGGCCTGCGAGGACGAGAGCGACGCTTGCGCGTAGGTCGGTTGCCATGACTTCTGCACCTTTTAGCTTGTTCACGCCGCGGACGATGGCAGAATTGCCCTGCGTTGTGATGTCCGCGCCCATGCGGTTCAGTTCGGGTACGTGCATGAAGCGGTTTTCAAAGATAGTTTCTGTCACCATACCTGCGCCGTCACAAATGGACAGCATCGCCATGAATTGTGCTTGCACATCGGTTGGGAAGCCAGGGTAGGGTTCAGTCATGATGTCACAGCCGCGCAGGCGTTCAATCTCACGGTGGACGATGATATCCGCGCCGTCCTGTTCCACTTCGATCCCTGCTTGGGAAAGATGCCCTAAAACCGCGCTAAGGTCGCCGATGCGGGCATTTTCAAGACGCACCGTTCCGCCTGTCATGCCTGCGGCGATGATGTAGGTGGCTGTTTCGATGCGGTCGGGAATGATGCTGTGTTTTGTACCGTGCAAGGATTTGACGCCTTCAATGCGGATTGTATCTGTGCCGAGGCCGTCAATTTTTGCGCCCATTTTGATCAGGCATTCGCCGAGGTCTGAAATCTCAGGCTCGCGCGCGGCGTTGGACAGGGTGGTTTCGCCGTTTGCCAGTGTCGCCGCCATCATTAGGTTTTCGGTTGCGCCGACGGAGACTTTCGGGAAATTGATTTTTGCGCCCTGAAGGCCTCCCTTTGGCGCTTTTGCGTTAATATAGCCACCTTCGAGTGTGATGGTTGCGCCCATTTCCTCTAAGCCCTTAATGTGCAAATCGACGGGGCGTGTGCCGATCGCGCAGCCGCCCGGCAGGGAGACTTTGGCCTGACCGAAACGCGCGAGGAGCGGGCCGAGTACAAGGATAGAGCCACGCATTTTACGGACAATATCATACGGCGCGGTGAAGGTTTCAATTGCGCTGGCGTTGATCGCCATGAGGTTACTGCTGCGTTTAATCGCGCAGCCCAGATATTCCAGTAATTCAACTTGTGAATTCATGTCGCGCAGGGAATTGGGGCTGTTTTCGAAATATATGGAATCTTCGCTTAGCAAAGAGGCGCACATCAATTTGAGCGCGCAGTTTTTTGCACCGCTGATCGGAATGGAGCCGTTGAGTTGTTCGCCGCCCGTGATTTTGATTTTATCAAGCGGAGATGTTTGGATCTGAGCGGACAGCGTAGCGCTGTCTTGCCCGTCATGGATGCCGCGTACCCATTCTTTAAAGTCGGGGAAGTGTGACTCCACGTTGTCCCATGTATTTTCCGCTTCGGTCGGCGTAGCTCGTTTCACAGACGTCACTCCCTTTAAAAAATAAAAACTGTGCAATGCCTTCATTGGCGTAAACACGCGCCGGAAGGGGGGTTGTGTTGGAAATCTCCAAGGTCACATGACCTTCCCATCCCGGCTCTAACGGTGTGACGTTTACAATAAGGCCGCACCGCGCATATGTGCTTTTCCCGAGGCAGATAACCAGAACATCTTTTGGAATTCGGAAATATTCAACCGTATGGGTCAGCACAAAGCTGTTTGGTGGTATTACACAAATATCGCTCTTTCTGTCAACAAAACTCTGATTTGAAAAGTTTTTTGGATCGACCATAGCGTTGTCGACATTGGTGAAAATCTTGAAGTCTTCGGAACATCGTGCATCGTAGCCGTAGGATGAAAGTCCGTAGGAAATGGCGCCGTCACGCTTTTGTTTTTCGACGAACGGCTCAATCATGCCTTCGTTTTGTGCCAGATGCCTGATTTGATGGTCAGCCAGAATGCCGGGGCTCATGGCTAAAGCGTTTTCATTTTGTGGTTTCGGATGTGCCATCATTACTCTCTTTATTTTTGTTACTCTCAGGTTTTTCGGCCTTATCAGCTTTGGCTTTTAATTTTCGGCGTTTCAGATTATCACGCAGGGCTGCTGCGCGTTTGTCCAAACGATCTTGCTTTCCGTTTTTTGTCATATTCATACACTGCAATAAATGCGATGCGCGGTAAATAAAATTTTCATTCTGCAATGAAATCTTTGTGGGCAATGGCAGAGGCGCGCAAAATTAATTTGAGAAAATTTCGAAGGATTTTCGGCGGGGCTGTGTTTAACGGGGTAGATCAAACACAAAAAGAAGGAATTTTGATTATGAAATTTAGACATTATTACATGGCTTTGGCTGTTTTTATCGCTGGTACGGCGTTGCCCACGGTTACGTTTGCTGAAGATGCGCCTGCCGCTGAGCGTGAATTGACAGATGAGCAGCGCGAGAAGGCGCGTGCGCATTTCGAAGAGCGTTGGAATGAGCGTTACGAAAATGCGTCAGATGAGGAAAAGGCCAAGATGGATGAACGCCGTAAGGAGTTTGAAGGACTGTCCGATGAAGAAAAGCGCGAGAAGTTGCGTGCAAATTTTGAAGAGCGCTGGAATGAAAGATATGAAAACGCCTCAGATGAAGAAAAGGCCAAGATGGATGAGCGCCGCAAAGAATTTGAGTCTCTGTCAGAAGAAGAGAAAAAAGCGCGTGTGAAGTCTTGGATGGAGAAGCGCAAAAAATTTAAAGGCCAAGGTAAAGGAAAATGGAAGGGCAAATATAAGAATAACCGCTAAATTTTCTATTAAGCACCTTGCGCGACCTCTTGCGTAAGGTGTTTAATTTTTTTTGAGATATTTGAGGGATCGAATCCTTTATGGATGAAGTACGCAAAGACATAGAGGATTATGAAGATCAGGCGTTGATGTCGAAAATCGCCAAGGGGGATGAGGACGCGTTGCGTGCGCTGATGATCAAGCATGGGGGCGCGCTGATGCGATATTCGGGGCATGTATTGAATGATTTTGATCAGGCGGAAGATGTTGTGCAGTTCACGTTTATGCAGGTTTGGCAAAATGCGTCTACGTGGCGGCCTGATGCGTTGGTTAAAACCTGGATGTATACCATTGCGCATCGGGGGTGTTTGAACATTATGCGGGGGCGCAAGGGCGTGATGGTTGATATTGATGATGTCGCGCTTGCGGCGCAAGACGGGCGAGGCCCTGAAGAGGCTATGCATAACGCTCAGGCGCGCGATGTTTTGAATATGGCGATGGCGGATTTGCCTGAGCGTCAGCGATCTGCTCTGTTGCTACGATATGCGGAGGAGCATTCGCAAAAGGAGGCGGCTGTTATTTTGGGGGTGTCTGAAAAAGCGTTTGAATCCTTGTTAAGCCGCGCTAAGGCGAAAATGTCGGGAATATTGGAGAAGGTGAAGGGAACGATATGACAGAAGATAACAAGAACCTCGATCACATGATTAAGGATGTTTACGGGCAGCCTTATCAGATGGATGAGGCGTTGATCGATAAAATGGTGGCCTCGATTACGGCGCCGGCGGTTGTTGTTATTCTTCAACGCCCGATTTATCGATTTTCGATCATGATTTTGTTTATGCTGTTCGGTTTGGCCGGGTTTTTGTCGGGTGTTGAAAATGCCGCGCAGATTCAAGAAGCGACCATAAGTGTGCAGGCGATAGAACAGATATTTTTAACATTGGACGGAGATACTGTCCTGTAGCGTTTCGGGCAGATTAAAAAAGAAGAGAAAGAAGAAGATGAAAGCCTTAAAAAAAGACCGTTTGCAAATTGTTCTGCTGCTTGGCCTTATTTTGTCGCTGGGTTTGAATGTTTTTATGTTGAGCTATGTTTTCGGGCAAAAACGTGCGATTGAGCATTTGCAGGCAGATATGTTGTCTTTGCAGGTTGATGGTGATGCCCCTGACCATAGCGCGGAAAGCAGGAAAGAGCGCATCAAGCGCGTGAAGGGTTTCGCGGAGGTGTCGCAGATGTTGACTCCAGAAGGGCGCGAGATTGTTAAGGAGAGCTTTTCGCCCGTCATGGCAGAAGCGCAGGATTTGCGGCAGGAATTAACAGCGGCGCGGCAATCCTTGAGCGATTTGAGCGCGAGTGAAGATTTCACGGAAGAGAAATATATGGAGGCGATGCGCGAGATGGAGCGCAAACAGGGGGAAATGAAGCGTCTTGTTCGGCGTGCGGTTATGCGGGCAATGGTTCAGCTCTCGCCTGAGGATCGGAAGATTATTGCTAAACATCACAAAAAGATGATGCGCGGTACAATTCAGGGCAAGCAAGAAGAGTAGCATTTTGATTTTATGCACGTTTTAAAAGGGCGTGACATTGCCCGCGCAATCGTGTATTTTTCGCCGCATACTATTTTTGCCGCGGTAGCTCAGTGGTAGAGCGCGTCATTGGTAATGACGAGGCCGAGAGTTCAATTCTCTCTCGTGGCACCACTATTTTTATAATAAATATACCTTTAATTTCAGGGCTTTAATATTGTAACTGATGCTCGCAAGTGGTACATATCAGATATGAAAAAAGTTCTGTTGCTTCTAAGTGCTATCTTTTTCTTTAGTTCAGAAACCAAAGCTTGCCCTACTATGGAGCTGTCCGATCATGCCGCACAAGCGGTTAATCAAGCAGATTTAATATTTATAGGTAGGGCTGTTGGGAGTCATCCACACTATTTAGGTTACTTTTTTGGAAGATATAACTATTTTACAAAATTTGAAGTCGACGAATTGCTAAAGGGGCAGTCTGGAGATACCGTAAAAATCTATTATATCAATAGTAAACTTACTGGTGCAACAGTGGCTTTTGAATCACTTAAAGGCGGTGAAAAAGTTATCGTTTTTGCGAATAGTGATGATGATGGTGTTTATCGTTTCCAAAAATGTTCAATGAACTTGCTTTTCATGAAACACCTCGGCCCTAAAACTGGGAATAGCGTACTACGGGAATTAGTTTACAGATTTCCTAATTTGAAAGATAGTGAGGTTAGAAGAGCGGCAGGATCTTTTTATAAGTATAGATAGTCATGAATTGGGGGGGGCGATAACGATGAGCCTGTTTGGCCTTAAAGCGTTCATATCTTAGGCGTGGGCTTGTACCAGCTTTTGCGGGAGTTCGAAACCCCTCATTTCGCACATATGGCAACACATCCGAAAATGCCAATTTTAGTATCAACTTTGCTTCCTTGAGCCTAAAGCTCATGTGCGTCATGCCTGTACTGCAGACCCAAACTTTCGTAGGGAATATTTCTTGTCGCGGCTTCTACACGCATCGGAACAATAATTTTATTGATGACAATGTTATCGGCAGTTTTCTCGGCGTCAGCCATGGCCCACTCCAGATCATCAATTTCCAAATCGCCCAGACCCAAGCTTTCAAGCCGCGCATCAACCCAGTCCTTTTCCTCAGATTGCGATACCTGCTTGATAGATTTAGTGTTCGGAGCGTATGTGTAATCCGAAACCGTTCCTTGTGTGTACAAATATTCATTTTGTGCCAATATTCCTTTTAATACGGTAGTGCGCCAGTCATCCGAAACGCTAATCGTTGGTGGAGAAGGTCTTTCATCAGAAAGAATAATCCCGATTGCTGCTTGATCATCATTATGCAAGCTGTCTACGAAGGTAGGCCCGTCGGTATATTCCAGGAAAATTATCCCATCCTCTACAACGTGCCCGTTGCCACTTATATTCAATGCAAAATGAGCATCATGCTGCTCCGCATGTTCCATAAGTCTCTGCGCGCTGTAGTGGTTTCTGATGTGCACTCCGGTCCTGCTAAGCCCGCCGACAGGAACCTGTATCGGGTGATGAAGTGCGGCCATACTTTCCGCAACTTTAGGGTCGTTAGGGTCAAGTATAAGGTGCGCATTAACGTCCTCAATTTTTGTAAATTCTTCTGCAGATATCGTGCTTTTCGTTGTTGCATCAGTCAAGCGAGTCGGAACACCTGACTGCAGAAGGTGGTTTTGTAAAACTTTGTTTGAATAGGGTGATGAACGCGAAACCATGTTCTCAAAAGACCATCTGAGCGCCAGGTTATCTTTATTATCTTCCCAATTAAAATTCCGTCTGTAGAGTGCGTTGTCTGTTTTTACGCCAAGTCTTGCTTCAATGTGTTCGTGAACTTTGCTTTCTTCGTTTTCAATGCCGCAGACGAGTTTTCGTCCTGTTTCCTGTAGTATACTGATAACCAACATATGGTGGATGTTGTGGCCCGGCTTATCGTGTCGCTCCCCTGCAACGATGTAAAGTGGTTGATCATAACGACCATCGTCGTCAAGATATTGTCTGTGTTTAAGAATGGCGTCAACAGTTTGTGTTGCGCTTAGTAATATAGCTGCAGCTTCAGGATCAGATTGCTGAATATCATCAAAGTCGAGGGTATCAAACGGAGGAAGAAGCCTTGGTATTGACGAAGGTATGCCATATTGCTCAGGCTGCGTTGATTCAAACGCGTCATTCAACTCCATATACCAACCCTTTTATTTCGTTAATTCTTATTCCCATATTAGCTTTTGAGGCAAATAAGTGTCAAGAAAACTGCTTTGTAAGTCGGATATTACTGTTTTACATCTTAGGCGTGGGCTTGTACCAGTTTTCGCGGGAGTTCGAAAATCTTCATTTCGCACATATGGCAACGCTTTCGAAAACGCTAATTTTAGTGCCAATTTTTGATAATCAACCTTGCCCTCATAGGTCACAATCAGGTTAATGCTCTGCGTTTCTGCTATGGCTAATAATTGGTTTTGTTATTGCAATGTGTTTTCTTGCCCCAGAACGAACATAAGAGAATTAGTTTGACATAGAGCGTGAAACCTGTGCACTGTGCTTATAGTTTGAAAATACGATACGATAATAAGAATTTATAAAAGAAAAATATCTACCGCTTTAGATCATAAAGCCTGTAGTAAACACAATATTCCCCTTTTTTAGAAATCTGTTTGAATGACGTTTAAGCTCTCCCAATTGGGGTTGGGCTGTTCAAATACAATATCTCAAACACATGGTGTGTTTGAGATCAACTGAATTGCTAAAAAGGAAAATATAATGGCAACAGGTACAGTAAAATGGTTTAACTCCAATAAAGGTTTTGGTTTCATACAGCCCACAGACGGCGGTAATGATGTGTTTGTACACATCTCTGCGGTAGAAAAAGCAGGGCTTCGCTCTATAAGCGAAGGTGAAAAAATTGAATATGAAATTCAGCATGATCGCGGAAAAGATTCTGCTCATAATTTAAAGAAAGCAGCATAGATATATGATTACTCATTTAAATAACAAACGAAAGCCAATTCAGGCAGGTGATTACGGCAAGCCGGATCAAAGACCTGAAAAGCCCGACAATAAAGGGACGACACGTGAAACAGATGGGCGTAAAATATTAGCCTTATGGGGCACGTCATAAGAAAAATTCATAAAGGGAAGCCAAGTGCTTCCCTTTTTTTGTATTTTTTGTCTTGTGTTAAGCGAGCTGTTGACGGCTTTATGTTTATGATTTATTGACTTTTTTAAGGTCATAATGTTAAATTATGGAAACAATTAAATAAAAACGGGTGATGTAATGGATCGAGCCATTCTTTTAGATTTAAATGAAGAGTATTTGGACAGACCTCCGAATTCCGCCTATTACGAGTTTGCGGATGTTGATGCGAGCTCTTTGCCTGAGGGCGATCATCAGCTTATCGGTACGCTGAACGGAACGCCTGTTTATCTGGCGGATAAATGCCTTGATTTGAGTGAAATCGAAGTTGATGGTGTCAATGCTTATGCAACCGGTGCGATGAAGTTATTTGATAATCAATATAGCGGCACGAGTTGGACGGGAAGTGTGCCGGGGCCGCTTGGAGAATTTCAGGGATTTGATGCAAGTGATCTTGGTCAGTTTGTTGAAGCAAATCATGAGCGTATACAAGATGAAAACGCAGAGATGACCGAGCATAATTGCATGGTTCTTTCCTCTGCCGAGCCTGAAGTTGCGCCGGCGCCGGGTGAGAGTTCTCCTGCGATGACGATGAAGATTTAATATCCGAGATGACCGATGTCTTAAAGATCTAATCGACCGGGTTCTACGCCGGGCGAGGCATGTGGCCCGAGTGTGTCGTTCAGTTTAAATGCAAATTCTGATAATTTTATTTCCTTCGCGTCGATGGCTTTTTCGAATTCCGATCTTGGGAAATACAATTGCTCTTCTCCCATTTCGTCTTCACCAATGAAAAAGTCGCCCTTTGCGCCATCAGGTAACTCCGCCGCAGTTGCCGCGATTGCGTTTTTGGCGTCGTAGACCAGATCGCGTCCTGCATAGAGAGTATCGATATGGCTTTGTGGAATGCTGACTGTATCTGAGAAGGTGTTGGTGTCGCGGATGATTTGCGCGACGGAACGAACGGTTTCGACATATTCTGCTTCTCTATCATCCATTTCATCTTCGGGGCCTAATCCTTCGACAAGGAGATCGGCGATATTATCCCACATTCCTGCGATGGCATCACCTGTGCGTTTTTTGGTTTCGAAGTCTTTTATAACCGCAATTGTTAGTGCTTTACGATCCATCTCAACAACCGCATCATTTTGTTCGGCTTGGTCGCCATCGGCTTTGTTGCCAAACATTTTGTGCAGTAAATCTGAGAATTTGAAACTCATTTTTATGAATCCAGCCAATATTTTCTTTCAATAATAGAATAGTTATTCTTACGGAAAACGACAATGATAATTTCCTTGCGCTTGGTCGGTTCACGCTCCATTATCAATGGGATTTCAAAAATAAAAAAGGAGAGAAGACATGCAGATTAAAGATGTAATGACACCACAATGTGATTGGATTGCGCCTGACGCAAACTTGCAGCAGGCCGCGCAGATGATGAAGGATAAGGATATCGGTTTTATCCCCGTTGGAGAGAATGACAAGCTGATCGGTGCGATCACCGACCGTGATTTGGTCACACGTGGCTTGATTGGCAACATGGATGTTCAGCAGGCGCAGGTGCGTGATGTGATGACGCAGAAGATGTATTATTGCTTTGAAGATCAGAGCGTTGACGAGATTTGCCAGAATATGTCTGACATTAAAGTTCGTCGCCTGCCGGTTGTAAATCGTGATAAGCGTTTGACCGGTATTGTTTCAACGGGTGACCTTGCGCAAGCGCAGGCTCAGCAAACCGGTGAAGCGATTCAGGGGATTACATCTGAATTACAACAAAATCAGAAGGCTGCATAAGTCTTATGAGAGAGAATAGGCCATTTAAATCATTAATTTTGGCTTTGGGCGCATCCGCTTTTCTTGGCGGGTGCGTTACGTCTGTTGGGGCAGGGGGCGGCTCATCCAGCGGTGTTTTCGGCAGTGTTGGTGTGTCGACGAATGATTTAGGATCTGCATTAGGTGGGCTGTTCGGCGGGCAAACATCTTTATCGGATTTGTCAGCTCTTGAGATTAATCAAGGGCTTAAGGAGGCTTTGTCGGTTGGAACAGGTCGTGTCGTATCACAATTGGGGCGCGCGAATGGTTTTAACTATGATCCGCAGATTCGTATTCCGTTGCCTTCAACCTTGGCTAAGGTCGACTCTGTTTTGTCCAAGGTGGGCATGAACAGCCTGACCGAGGATTTGGAATTGCGATTGAACCGCGCGGCGGAGACGGCAACACCAAAAGCTAAGGCCTTGTTTATGCAGGCGATTTCACAAATGACGTTTGCTGATGCGCGTGCTATTTTAACGGGGCCGAATGATGCCGCGACGCAGTATTTGCGGCGTACGATGGGTCCTGGCTTACAGCGAGAGATGGCGCCGATTGTGAATAACGCACTGGCCGAGGCGGGTGCGATCAGGGCGTATGATGCGGCAATCGGGCAGTATGCTCAGGTTCCGTTTGTTCCTGATGTGAAGGCCGATTTGCAAAGTTATGTTGTTGATCGCGCGCTTGACGGTATCTTTTTCTATGTCGCGCAAGAGGAGCAGGCGATCCGTGAAAATCCGGCCAAACGGTCGACGGAATTGCTAAAGAAGGTGTTTTCTGCAGTGCAGTAAATGTTTTTTGATAAAATATTGACGTTATTAACCTCAGTCTTGTATTTTCAATCACTAATATTATTACCATAAATCAATTAAGGGTGAGACTATGTTGCGTGATCCGTCAGGTGGAAAGCCTGCTGCAGGGGATGATTTTTCCAAAAGTACGAATTCTTCAGGGCATAAGCCGCTTGAAATTAACATCACTGCGCGTGACGGGTTTCAGTCTAATCAGGGGACGAACGTTCCTGCTGCGGATATTGTGGCGTGTTATGCGAATGCGGCGGATTATGGTGTGGCATCCTTTCAAACCACGGGCGGTACGTTCCACGACTTACCCGTGAAGAAAGGTTGGAATCCGTTTGAATTTAATCAGAAAATTCTTGATCATTTTTCGGGGCAAACGCAAACGGCGCTTATTCGCGGTGAGTCCGGTTTGAATTATGATCGGCAAAAGCCTGATACGCTTGATTACATTGTTTCGCGTTATTCCAGAATGGGCGTTAATCGCTGGCAGAATTTTCATGGCAATAACGATATTAACATGATGCGCGGCGTGCCGCTGATCGTTAATCGTTTGCGCGATGAGGAGGGTTTAAAAACGGAAGTGCAAGGTGGTATTTGCGTGCAGGAAAACCCCGATACACTTGCGCGACAGTCTGAAATACTGGACGGTTTGTATCGTCATGCTGAGGAGCTTGTAAAGACAGGGCATGTGGGCCTTTACGTTAAAAATGCGAACGGTGTTTTGCGTCCTGATTTTACGGGCGCTTTGATTGAAGGGCTTAATGAGCGTTTTGACGAGGACGTGCATTTGCATGTGCATGATACATATGGTCATGCGCTAGAGAATTATTTGGTCGCGATTGAAGCGGGTGTTGTCGGTGTTGATGTCTTACCTGACCCTATGGGCGGTGGTACGGCGCAGATGAAGCTCGGTACATTGTTGCACGCGATGCAGAATTCAGGCGATTCAGTTAAATCACGTATGCCTGTGGGGGTTAATTTAGCGGCGATGGAGCAGGATCGTCCAACACAATTGCGCATTCGTGCCGCTTATTCGAAAACCGAGATGCCGTTCCAGCCTGAAGAGTTGGCGATTGCAGAACGTGCAGGCTCCGCTGGCGGCGCGATTGGCGCGCTTAAAGATATGGATATTATTAAGGGCGTTCAGCAAACGTTGGGCACGGAGGATTGGCCGACGGTGCGTCGTGCGATTTATGAACAAAAGGCCGATATTCGCGGAGCGCTGGGCTATCCCACAAATGTTACGCCATTTGAGATGATGCAAGATGTTGTTGCTGCTTCTACCGTTATGCATGGTGGTAAATTGGCGATCAATACGCCGACAGCGTATCAATATTTGTCGGGTAAGCTGGGAAAGGTGTCTGAGACAGTTGATCCGGATGTTCAGGCGCAGGCTTTGAAATTTTACGGTTTAGACGCTCCTGTTCAAGTGGAGCCAATTGAGAATACAGGCGAGGCATTGCCGCAGGCACGCCAAACGCTGATTGATAAAGGCATTGAAAACCCAACAGATGACGATGTTGCTATTGTGGCCAGTTCGGGCGGGCCGGGTCTTAATCTTGTTTTGGGTGTAAAAGAGCCGCAAGAGCCGCGCTATCTTCTGAGAGATCAGCAGGAAGGCGGCATTATGCATAGCGCGGCGCCGTACATGTTTGGTGCGGCGTATGACGCGGTTGAGGTAACGCGCGTTGAGGCCGGGTTCTATGGTGATGTGCCGCTTGATGGGTATGCCGATCAGTTGCGCGAGCGTATAGCGCAGCAGGTTTCTGACGCGCGTGAGGCGATGGAAAATGTTGGTGCAAGCCGCACGGATGCAAGAAAAGCCTCTTCATATTCAAAGATTTTTGCCGGCAACCTTGGGGCGGATAAAGACATTGTGCCAGGTTTTGATTGGCAGTCTTTCCCGAACCAACGTCAAGATCCTCAGGAATATGATTTCGAGGTTGATGAGGTCGAGCGCCCGTTCGTAGCAGATAGTGAGGACGATATGGCATTGGCTGCGCCTTTGCCTGATGATGATGATGGAAACACGCTCAGCTAATCTTGGTGTTGGGTGTGTGTGCTTTGCGTGTTATGTTTTTGGTGTGGTTTAACGCGAGAACAGCAATGAGGTTTCCATGAAAACGATTGGTCTTTTAGGTGGCACAAGCTGGCCTTCGACACCGCTTTATTATCAGTATTTAAATGAACGCATTTCTCATGTTCTCGGCGGGCATCACAGCGCGCGGATCATTCTGTATTCCATCGATTATCATGAAATTAAGTCACATTATCCTGACGGGTGGGATGATATCCCCGCGCTTTTGGGGGCGGAATTGAAGCGTTTGGATGAAATGGAGCCTGACTGTATTCTTATTTGTAACAATACGTTACACAAAGGGTATGATCTTTTGGTTGAAGATCAGGCGGTCGCGTTGAGTGCGCAGCTTATCCACTTGGTTGTGGCGACGGCGAAAAAAGCTATGGATATGAAGGCCAAGCGTGTTCTTCTGCTTGGTACGAAATTTACAATGGAAGATGGTTTTTTTAAAGATCGGTTGAAGTTTTTTGGCTTAGACGTTGAAGTTCCTAATGAAACTGACCGCATTTCTATTCAGGACATGCAAACCGAGATATCTGCAGGGAATTTAGATGGTGATTATACGGCCGAGTGTCAGGCGCGGTTTAAGGAGATGTTGAGCCGTTATTCGGATAACGATGCGGTTATTCTTGGTTGTACGGAATTGCCGCTTGTTATTACAGGTGATGTGACTGATATTCCAATTCTCAATCCCATTCATGCGCAATGTGATGAAGCGATTAAGCTGGTTCTTGCTTCTGTGAAGGATTAGTTGTTAGAAATTAGCCAGTAATCTCGCCTGAAATTCCTGCGTTTACATCTAACGTCATGCCAGAGACGTAGCGCGCCTGATCGCCCGCGAGGAATGCCGCGGCGTTGGCGATTTCTTCGGGTTCAAGCATGCCAACAGGCAGACTGTGAAATTCTTCCATAATCGCGTTTAACGTTCCCGCATTCGCTTCTTCTGTTGCGCTGCCTGTTACGGCATTGGTCAGTAAGGTTGTTCTGACGGCGGTTGGGGCGATGCAGTTGGCTGTGATGCTCATGGGCCCGAGCTCGAGGGCAAGTGTTTTTATCATGCCTGTTACAGCCCATTTGCTTGCGTTGTAGGCGGCTGTGCCTGCGATGCCGCGGCGGCCAGAGATGGAGCTGATTGCAATGATGCGCCCGCCTTCGGGGCTTTTTTCCAAATGAGGAATTGCCGGTATGATTGTGTTGGCAACGCCGATAATGTTGACATCCATGATTTGTTGCATCATCTCTGCGGATTGGTCTTCGAAGCGCTGTGTTGCCGCGACGCCTGCATTGGCCACGATGATATCAAGGCTGCCTAATTTGTCGTAGGCGTTGAAGATGGCCTTTTTCATCGTGTTTAAGTCACGGACGTCTGCGACGATAGGCAGAACGTTTACACCGAGTTCTTTTGCTTTTTGCGCGGTTTCATTTAATTCTTCGCTTGAGCCAAGCGGGTATTTGATGGCGCTGAGGCCTTTCGGGTCGGCAATGTCCAATAATGCGACGTTTGCACCGTCTTGTGCATATCGAAGAGCGATGGCGCGGCCAATACCGCGAGCCGCACCCGTGATGAGGGCTGTTTTTCCCGCGAGTTTAGGTGTGCTGTCTTGTGGGGCGGATGACAGGGATGAAGCTAGAGCAGGGGCGCTGAGCATAGCCGCGCCGCCAAGGGCAACGGAGCCTGCGTTTTTGATGAAATCTCGACGCGAGGCTTTGTCTTGGCCGATTTTGGCTTTTTCTATTTCTTCAGGATGTTTTGACTTTTTATCGTCATCGCTCATGTCTGCCGCCAAGGGAGATTAGTTTTCTCTGCCGACTGCCAGAACATTACATTTGCATTGAAACAATTCAAAACGTTCACCGTCATCAACCAAGCGAAGAGAGTCTGTGCAGTTGAGGTGCATGTAGTCGTTTTCCACTTCGGTGAGTTCGCCTGTTTCCTCGTTTTTCTTGTAAAAGCTTTGTTTAACGTCAATGTTCGCCGTGATGATGCCTTCTTCCTGATGGATTTGGAGAACGTCGACACCGATTTTTGTGACCATGCCTTTATTTTTCAAGTCTTCGATGTTGTTGATAAAGCCTTGTTTGTCAAAGGTTACTTCATCATCGTCGATATGTTGAAAATCTTTGGCCATGTTCAGGTTGATCATTTCAATCGCGTGGTCGTAGTCACCTGAGGTCAAACTTTCCTGCCACTCATGGAAGAATTTGCGAACATCTTCTTTTGTGACCTTGTTTGTTTCTGAGGTTTTCGGTTGTGATGCAATGACCGGAGTCAAGGCCGCGGCGCCAACCAAAATAACAAGAGTTGCGATTAATTTTTTCATTGAACGATATCCTTATTTCAACGCTAATAGTCTTAACTATATTAGCGTACAGGTTTTTGTGTGTAAAAATCAATTTTAAAAACGGTTTTGTTTTTACGGCTTTTCAGGCTTTTGCTTGATCAGCTTAAGCGGTACAGGCTCTTTCTTGTTTGGATCGGCGGGAATATCTTCCGCAGATATGGGCGTGTAGATGCCAACATCGTTTAAGCAATCCACGGGGAGTTTGAGCAGTTGCGGCCATTTATCGACCCAGCCATCTCTGGTTCCTGCTTCTTGAACAATTTGTGCGCGGACACATTTTGATGGGGGTAGGGCTTGCAAATATTTGCTGGTGACGGCTGAGATGCCGTTTTTATTTTGCGCGCCAATCATGTGTGTTTGTGCGATGTTTTCCAGATTACTTGCAAAATCGACAGGGTTTAGGGATTCTGTGAAGTGTGCGTTCTGGTTGATTGTGTTGTAGGTCCTGTGATCAAGCATACCGTTAATGGTTCGCAGTGTCACAATGTCGGTGCGTTCTGCCGCCAAGATGGTTGCAATAGCGCCGCCGCCTTCGTAGCCGATCAGGTTGAAGGTTCTTAACCTGTGGCGCTTTTTCAGTATATCCAGCGCGCTGTTGTAGGCATCGATGACCTCACGGCTGTAGCGTGCGTCTTTCCAGTATTTCGGCGGGCAGTTCTTGTCGCGCTCAACCAGGCCGGTGAATTGGCACGGGCGCGCAATGTAAATAACGTTTTCCGCATTGTCTTTTGTGGCGAGGTGTAACGCGGTCGGGTTTGCGGGGGTGGGGTTTATTGCCCAAGATGATACGTCTTCAGGGCCGTTGCCTTCGATGTAGATATTGGCAACGCCGCCTTTATCGTGGATACGCTCATAGCTTTTCAAGGAAAAGGGAAGGGCGGCAATTTCACGTTGCACCATCCATGCAGGCGCAGCAAGGCGTTGCGCTGTTTCAGTGCGCATATAGGGCAGCGTCGTTGCGATACAGCCGCCAAGAGAAACAAGTGCCAAAAGGCCGGCCTTTACAGATAAAGGCGTGATATATTTTTTGATTTTCATAGTTTACTCGATACCCTGCTAATAAGAAATACGATCCCTGCACTCAGAAAATACTCAGTACGCTTACACAGACACAATAACACGCAGACCACTCAGAAGCATTTGGCGTAAAGGATTTTTATGCACTCGTCCACGACTTTTTATGTTGCGGGGCACAAATAAACTTTACATTTTGATTTCAGATTTTACTCAGCGTAATTTCGATGGGTGTGTGGTCTGATGGTTTTTCCCAGTTTCTTGGTGTTTTGTTGATTTTACAACCTTGGATTTTATCGGCTAGCGTCGGAGAGAGCAGGAAATGATCAATGCGAATACCATTGTCTTTTTGCCATGCGCCGGCCTGATAATCCCAGAATGTGTATTGTTTTTCGAGTGTGTTGTTCACGCGGAACGCGTCAGTGAGGCCGAGATTTAGCAATCTACGCCAGGCTTTGTGTGTTTCATCACGGAACAGGGCGTCGCCGCGCCAATCTGACGGGCTGTGGCAGTCTTTATCTTCGGGGATGACGTTAAAATCGCCGCCGATGACGAAGGTTGTATCTGATTTTATGAGCGAATTCAGGCGTTTATAAAGGCGCTCCATCCATGCCAGCTTATACTCATATTTCGGCCCGGGAGCGGGGTTGCCGTTTGGCAGGTAGATGTTGATGATGTGTGTATCGCCGTGTTTGGCTTCGATGTAGCGGGCTTGTTCGTCACTTTCGTCCCCTTCCAGAGCGGTTGCGATGATATCCAGCGGTTCTTTCGACAGCATGGCAACGCCATTATAGGCCTTTTGTCCGACAGCTTCGGCGTGGTATCCGATTTCTTTAAATTTCTCGGCGGGGAAGTCTTCGCCTTTGAGTTCCTGTATCATCAGGATGTCGGGTGATTCGTCTTTTAAGTACCGCAAGACATGGTCGCCGCGGGCTTTAATTGAGTTGACATTCCAAGAGGTTAGTTTCATGGGAGGGACGATATCAGGTTTATAATTTCGTGCAAATGCTTCGCTGCAAAATATTTTTCATTTGTGTTTTACGCGTGTGTCTTGGTACTTTATTTACGTAAAAAAATAAGAGAGGGTCGCGCGTGATGGAAAATAACAGAAACCTTAGTTTTGTCGGTAAAATCAACCTTGATTTATATGCCTCGTCTGCACAAGTAAAAGAATTGGTTGATACCAAAGATTTTGCTGATGGCGGTATGGGGGTTGCGCTTGGCGGGGCGTCGGCGAATGTCGCGCGAGCGGCAACAACATTGTCGCGCGTTTACGGAGATTTCGGTTCAACCAGCATCTTGACGCGTGCAGGAAACCCGCCGGAACAGCAGGGGTATAAAACATTTGGTGAGCATTTGTTAGATCAGCATGTTGCGATGATGACTCGCGAATTGTTGGCGCGCGAATCAATTAACGTTTTTGATGTGGCTGCCGGACAGGCAGGGCCGGGCATTGCGAAAAGCATGGTGTCGAACTTTTCGGGCGGACGGCATATTTTTAAGCAAATGCCAGTGATGATGTCAGATCATTTTAAGGCTGCGAATGATGGTTTTATTTCAGATGTTAATCAGGTTGTAGCAAAGCAGCTTGCAGGTTCAGGGCTTGTTTTTATTGATCCTGCCCGTCCGCATTTGTCTTCGATTGCGTCCGATGTCTGTGAGCAAGAGGGCTTGACCTCAATTGTTGACCACGGCCTGAAGGCGTGGCCGAAAGACCCCGAGCATGCAGAGATGCTGCGCGGTATGTTGACGAAAGCGGATATCCTGATTGTGCCGGGGGATGCGGTTGTGCCGGGCATGGAAGATGGTGTGAAAGACCCTGATAAATTGTTTGAGTTATTACAGCAAAAAGAATATCGCGCGCGTACGATTATTATGTCGGACGGAACGGATCCTGTTCGCGTTGCGCATAACGGTCAGGTGAGTGAGGTGCCTGTTACGCCAGTTGAGAATGCAATCAACGTGAGTGGCGCGGGTGATACGCGTGACGGGGCGTTGATGTTCTTTCTTTCCCGCGGTGAAGATATGGAAACGGCCGTGCATAAAGCGACGGAGATGGCGAGTATTCGCATTCAGTATCCGAATAATGACTGGGAGCATCATGTTTTGGAGCATATTGAAGGCAATCCTTTGTTTCAGGATGATGTTGAAGAAATCAGGGCGTATCAGCGGCAGAATGAGCCGGGCTTGTTTGATGATATTTCAGCGGCCAATGATGATGAGCCGATTGACCCCGGGCTTGATGAAGGGATACAGCACGGCTGATATGCTGATTAACATGGATCAAAAAATAAAGCGCCCGATAGAGCAATCGCGCGCTTTTTATTTTATGCGTTGGGGCAGGGTTTTTAGCCCAAAAGGCCGCCCATTAATTTGTTTGCCATGCCGCCGAGTGCGCCGCCCTGGCTGTTCTGGTCAATCAGTTGCGGGATGATGTTGGATAATGTGTCCGCAGCATCGACGGGGCGCGTGCCGACGTCCTCTGCAAATTTGCTCACCTTGTCTTGGCCAAAAATGGACATAATCTGTTTTGCGTCCATATTATCGTTTGCGCCATCGCCGAGGAAGCTGTTCATCAGGCCGCCCATGTCGTTTTGCGCAAATTGCGAAATCAGGCTGGTTAAGTCCAGCTCACCGCCTTCAGTTGGCATCAGGCCTTGAAATGCGCTGATGACTTTTTGCAGATCGAAATCGCCGTCTGCGTTTTTCATGAATAATTCTGCCGCCATTTTAAGTAGGTCCATGGTCTCTCTCCTTTGGTGTATTTTGATAAAGGCAGAGTAGTCTATAAGAGAGGCAGGTACAAGAGGGGTTACATCACCGAGAAAGACACGCCGCAGCCGCAGCCTGCGGTGGCGTTTGGGTTGGTGATTTTAAATTCGGAGCCGATCAGGCCTTTTTCGAAGGATATGGTTGCGCCTTCTAAAAACCCTAAGGAGATATCATCGGTGACAACGCTCTCGCTGAATTTTAAATCCTGATCATTCCGGTCTTCGGTCAGTTCCAATTTATATTGAAAGCCCGAACAGCCGCCGCCCTCTACGCGCACGCGGAGCATCAGCGCATCCTTGCCTTGTGCGCTGCGGAGTTCGTTTATACGGTTTACGGCACTGTCATCTACGTTTAAAGTCATGATTCGATTATAACTTTCATTCCATAGGTGGGCAACTTTTTATGCAGTCAGGATCTTATAATTATTGCGGGATGCCGCTCGCGTCGTATGCGTCGAACCCGGAGGAAACGCTAGGCAGAGTGCATGAGGAGCCTGAAAGCCGCCATCGCACGCCGTTTCAGCGTGATCGGGACAGGATTATACATTCCAGCGCGTTTCGCCGCTTGAAATATAAAACCCAAGTGTTTGTCTATCATGAAGGGGATCATTACCGTACGCGCCTGACGCATACGTTGGAAGTGGCGCAGATTACGCGGACGTTGGCGCGGGCGTTGATGGTGAATGAGGATTTGGCGGAGACCATCGCGCTGGCGCATGATTTGGGGCACACGCCGTTTGCGCATATCGGGGAGGAATATCTGCAAAAGGCGATGGAGCCGTTCGGGCGGTTTGAACATAACGACCAATCTTTACGTGTTTTGACAACGTTGGAGCGTAAGTACCCGAAATGGAACGGATTAAACCTGACTTGGGAGACTTTGGAAGGGGTGATCAAGCATAACGGACCCGTGACAGAAGAACCGCATATTGCCGCGTGGGAGCTGCAGGGGCATATGGATATGCGTTTTGATACCTATGCGTCAATGGAGGCACAGGTTGCGGCCTTGTCGGATGACATTGCCTATAACAATCACGATGTTGAAGATGGGATACGCGCCGGATTGTTTCGTCTTGAGGATTTAGAAGATGTTCCTTTGTTATCAAGAGTGTTACAGGATGTTCGTGAGGCTTATCCTAATGTAGAAGAACGCTATATTATTCAGGAGATGAAGCGTGATATGATCGGGGTGATGGCCGATGATGTGTTGGCGCAAACGCGGAAAAATCTGGAAAAAATCAAGCCTGAGACGCCTGAAGATGTCCGCTTGGCGGGATTGCAGATTGTGGCCTTTTCGCCCGAGATGCACAAACAGGTACAGGAACTACGCTCGTTTTTATATAACCGTATGTATCGTCATTACACGATTAATCGCATTTGGCTGAAGGTTGAGCGCATTGTCGGCGACTTGTTTGAGGCTTTCCACAAGAATTATGAAGTTCTTCCGAATAATTGGCAACGCCGCGTTGAAGAGGCAGGAGCGACCGAAGATGGCGCTTTGCGGGCGCGTATCGTGGCTGATTATATTGCTGGGATGACGGATCGGTATGCTATTCGTGAGCATGAGCGACTTTTTGACCTGTATTGGGACTTACGATAGTAGGCTTAAAGCATTATTATAGTGTGATTCGAATGTGTTGAGTAAATAAGGAACGCCGCAATGAGCAAAGATAATCAATTTCATCAATATGGGTACGGGCATTATTTGAAAGCACCGAAGAAGCCTGCAGGTGGTCGAGAGACGGCAATGGGCGGGCGTTCATCGTTGATGCGTCAAATGCAAAGCCCCGCTGTGGCCACTGTGGCCTTGGTTGCGGCGGCGGCCTTGTTCGCGGGTATTATCGCGTTCACATACCCTGAGCAGCAGAAGAGCCAACAGAATATTCCGATTGTTAATGTCCCTGTCGCGGAGGTAAAAACGCCGCCACGCGCGGAAGTTGTTGCGCGTGCACCCAATCAGGACAGTACAATTTTAGGACGTGAGAGCCAGTCGGTCGCGGGGCAGGATGCGCGTGCGATTGAGAATTTGTTGGATTATCAGAGCAAGCGCCTATCTGAAAATGAATCGCGTTTATTAAAAGAGCAGGCTTTGGCCGCTGCTATGGAGAAAAGCCGCCAATCACGCCCTGATGCGAATAATGGACTTGATGGCGTTCCTTCGGAGTTGCGCTCGAGTGAGAATGAAGCGGAAGTGATGTCGCGTGAATGGATTGAGTCCGCGCCGATTATTGCCGAAGGTGGCGAGGTCGTTGATCCGCCGCGCATGAGTGAATTTGTTGTTGTGGATTCGGGGTCATCCTCTAATAGCGCGGCAGAAGACAAGGTTGCTGCGGTGGAGGTTTTAAAACTTCCTGAACCGCCAAAGGTTGAGCCATCTGCACAGAATGATAAGCCACCGAAACTTGTGGATGCGCCGATTGTTGAGCCAACGGTAGAAACGCAAACCCCTTTCCTGAGTGCCTCAGCACAAGAGAAAATCTCTCGTTTGGCGACGCAAGCGAAGCCGCAGGCTCCTGTTAGGGTTGCCCAAGCTGCTGCGCCGACGGCCAGTATGGATTTTGTGCGTGATGCTTTGAACGCACCGAAGGCCGCCGAGGATGTGCCTGCGCAGAATATTGAGCCTGCGGCAGGTGTTGCCACGCCGTCAACGGGTAATGCGTATGGCGTGTATTACGTACAGCTTGCGAGTATCACCGATGCGTCGCGCGCGCCTGCGGAATGGGTAAAAATACAAAAGCAGTATGGTGTTTTAACAAATTCGTCTTATCGCGTTGAGAACGCCAATGTTAAGGGGCGTACATATTACCGCATTCAAGCGGGGCCGATGAGCCGCATCCGTGCGAATGATGTGTGTGATGCGTTGAAACGTGCGCAAAAGCCGGGAGGTTGCCTTGTTGTCTCGAAATAGAGAGGGGCTTGAGCGGCGCGGGCGTGATTTTTCTCTTGGCGCGGATGCCGCGCTGGCCTGTATTTTTTCCGTTGAAGGCTTGAGCTTGACAGATGCTGAGCGCGATTTGTTCAAGGCAGCCAACCCCTTTGGTTTTATTTTATTCAAACGCAATTGTGACACGCCTGATCAAGTGCGCGCGCTGGTTGCCGATTTAAAATCTCTTGTCGGGCGTGATTGCCCGATTTTGATTGATCAGGAAGGGGGGCGTGTTCAACGCCTGCGTCCACCGCATTGGCGTGAGTATAAGCCGATGAAATATTTCGGTGATATGTTCGCCGAGGATCAGGATAAGGCGTTAGAAGAATTGCGCTTTGAGACGCTGCGACTGGCGGAAGAATTGGTTGATGTCGGTGTGAATGTAAATTGCGCGCCTGTGCTGGATCTGATTTTTGACGGTGCGCACGATATTGTCGGGGATCGCGCCTTTGGTGATGATCCGCGCACGGTTGCGCGATTGGGCGCATCGGTGTGCAGGCATTTTTTAAGTGCGGGCGTGACGCCGATTATTAAGCATATTCCGGGGCACGGGCGCGCCTTGGCGGACAGCCATTTGGAATTACCGCGTGTCGGGGCGGATAAGGATGATTTATCTGCGCTTGATTTTGCGCCGTTTCGTGAGATTTCAAGTTCTGATGTTGGCCATGCTGTGTGGGCGATGACCGCGCATATTACTTATGATGCGTTTGTGAATGATGACATGCCGATGTCTCTTTCCCCGTCCTGCATTCAAACCATTATTCGTGATGATATCGGCTTTGACGGGGTCTTGATTTGCGATGATTTGGATATGAAGGCGCTTGATCAATATGGTGGGGCTTCGGAAAAGGCGGATAAGGCACTGAAGGCGGGGTGCGATCTTGCGCTGTATTGTGCGGGTGAGTTTGACGCGATGGAATCCCTCGCGAAGACGCTGCCGAAGGTTTCCGATGAGACGCTGGTTCGCCTCAGGCGGTCTGTTTTTTCAGGCACTGACTTAGAGATGGCGGGTGTATGAGTGCCGCGCCCGAAAGCAATGTTGATCAGCTCCTCCTGAATATTGACGGGTATGAAGGGCCGATTGATGTTTTGCTTGAGCTTTCGCGCAATCAGAAAGTTGATCTGGCAAAAGTCTCTATCCTGCAGCTTGTGCGGCAATATCTTGAATTTATCGAAGTGGCAAAGCAGCGTAATCTTGAATTGGCGGCAGAATATCTGGTGATGGCGGCGTGGCTCGCCTATTTGAAATCGCGCCTGTTTTTGCCGAAGGAAGAGAATTCGGACGAGCCGAGCGCGGAAGATATGGCGCAGGCCTTGCAATTTCAGCTGCAGCGTTTGGAGGCGATGCAAAAGGCGGCGGAATTGTTGGATGCGCAGCCGCAATTGGGGCGTGATAAATTTGCCCGCGGCGCGGCAGAGGGATTAGAGACAAGTGTTGTGACGCGTTGGAATGTCTCGCTGTATGATATGTTGAAGGCCTATGGCGATATTGAACGGCGCAAAGAAGATAAGACGTATGATTTACCGACCTTCCATTTGATGTCGACGGAAAATGCGATGGCGCGCTTGACCAAGATGCTTGGGGCGTTGCCGCGTAAGGGCGTGCGCAGTGTGTGGACAACGTTGCAGAGTTTTATCCCTGATGATTTGGATGACATGCTGTATGCGCGCTCGGCGTTGGCCTCGACCTTTACGGCGGGGTTGGAACTGGCGAAACAGGGCAAGGTTGAATTCCGTCAGGACGGGTTGTTTCGCCCCGTTTATTTGCGTAGTCAGGCAGTCGAGAGCGAGGCAGAGAGCGGATGAGCATTAATGATGAGCATATGCGCCTTGTGGAGGCTTTATTATTCGCGGCGACAGAGCCTGTAACGGCGGCGTTTTTGCATGAGCGGATAGAGGGTGACGCGGATGTTGGCGCGATTTTACTCGCACTGGAAAAGCATTATGAGGCGCGCGGCGTTAATTTGGTGAATATTGAAGGGAAGTGGGCGTTTCGTACAGCCGTTGATTTGGCAGATAATCTGAATTTAGAACGTCAGGTGAGTAAGAAGCTCTCCCGCGCGGCGATGGAAACGCTTGCAATTATCGCCTATCACCAGCCTGTAACGCGGGCGGAAATTGAAAATATTCGCGGGGTTTCGACGCATCGCGGAACGCTGGATACGCTCATGGAAATGGATTGGGTTAAGCCCGGGCGGCGGCGGGAGACGCTGGGTCGGCCTTTAACTTGGGTGACGACGACAGGGTTTTTGGATCATTTCTCGTTAGAGGCGTTGACCGACTTGCCAGGGATGGATGAGATGAAATCTTCGGGCTTGTTAGACAGGCGACCCGCGATTGAGACGGTGCAGCAGGATGACCTGTTTTCTGGACAATCAACAGATGAAGGGGTAGAAGAGAAGAGTGATGTCGTGTGACTTTGGGTTTTTCTGAGGAGGGATAGACATGGGCTTAAGTATTGTTGTATTAAGCATATTATTGGCGTTAGCCATTGTTTTGGTGGCGCGTAAGCCGCAACCTAAGACGGATGAAGCAGAAAAAAATGCACAGGAAAAAGATGTGCAAGACGGCGAAACCGCCAAAGAGACTTTAGAAAAGGACACCATTTAAATGACACCCGGCCCGTATCAAATTATTCTTATTATTGTTTTGGTTATGCTGTTGTTCGGTGCCAAACGCATTCCGGGCATTATGGAGAATTTGGCAAAAGGGATTACGAGCTTTAAAAAAGGCCTGAAAGATGAAGATGGCGCGGGTGATAAGCCTGTGTCTTTGGATGATAAGACGGGCTCGAAAGACGAGTAATTTTTATGGATACGGGCGTGTTGATGCCATGGTGGGCGTGGGGCTATCTTATGCTGGTGTCGGCCATATTTATTATGGGGTGTTTTTTTGAACCTAAAACGGTTTCGCGTCGTGTTTATGCGAATACTCTGTTTGCGTCCTGTTGTTCTTTATTTTGTATCTGTGTTTTTGTGATCGGTGTTTTTAACCCCGATGCGGTGCGCGTTTTTGGCCCGATGATTGTGCCGATGACTGCTGTGGGTTTGTTCTGGGAATTTACCAAGGCGGTGAATGAGACGCGTATTGCAGAGCGAGAGTTACAGCACGAGATGGATTTAAGCGAAGATGAACGAAAGATGATGTTGAATGCGGCGATTTGTTTTAACGCGATTCTGGTTGTGCCCGGCTATGTTGCAGGCTTGATGTTGAGTGCGCGCATTTTAGGGGGGGCGTGAAATGCTAGATTTTGGTTGGCCTGAACTGTTTTTGATCATGGTGGTTGCGGTGATTGTGATCGGGCCGAATGAGCTTCCTGTTATTATGCGCGGTATGGGGCGGTTGTTCCGCCGTTTTCAGTATGTGAAATATGCTATTTCGCGCCAGTTTGATGATGTGATGCGTGAGGCGGATTTAGACGATATTCGCGATAGTGTGAATTTTGAGAGCCGATATCGCGCCGCGCCTGATGCTGAAGAGGCGGGGACGTTTGATGAGGCGGAAGCCGACACGGCGTATGACGTTTTGCCTGAGAATGATGATTTTGTTGAGGTTCAGGATGATGATGACTCCTCTTCTGATGAAGAGAAAGAGGAGAAGACGTCATGATTGAAGCGGACGATAAGGACGTTGCGGAAGAGGGTGGGCAGCCGATCTTATCGCACTTAGTTGAGTTGCGGACGCGTTTGATGTGGGTGTTTGGCGTCATGATTTTGGGCACGGCAATCAGCTTTATCTATGTTGATGAAATCTATAGTTTTCTGGTTCAGCCGTTGGCCGATTCGATGGATAGCAATGATACGAACCGCCTTATCTATACCGGCCTGACGGAGGCGTTTTTTACCTATATGAAGGTGGCGTTTTTCGCCGGCATCTTTTTGACGTTTCCGGTTTTGCTCTTGCAGGTGTGGATGTTCGTTGCACCCGGCCTTTATGCGAATGAAAAAAATGCGTTTTTACCGTTTTTGATTGCAACGCCTGTGCTGTTTTTTGCAGGGGGCGCTTGTGTGTATTATTTCGTTTTGCCAATGGCGTGGCCGTTTTTCCTCAGCTTTCAAAGCACGGGCGCGGATATGGCGTTGCCGATTCAGCTTGAGGCGCGGGTGAGTGAATATCTCGATTTGATCATGACGCTGATCTTTGCGTTCGGCTTGTGTTTTCAGCTTCCTGTTCTGTTGACCTTGCTTGGGCGCGCGGGCGTTATTTCCGCTGATTTTCTGGCGCGGAACAGGAAATATGCGATTATTGTCGCGTTTGTTCTGGCGGCGTTGCTGACCCCGCCTGATATTATTTCTCAAGTGATGCTGGCTGTGCCTTTGTTGGGGCTTTATGAATTATCGATTGTGCTGATCCGCATGTCTGCGCCGAAGAATAAGGCGGAGGAGGCCGCATCGTGAGTTTAAATCCGTTGCAGGTGTATGAGGGAAAGCTCGCCGATGGCGACTTGAAGCCTGACCCTGTGCAGGCGGATGCGGTGCGCGCGCTGGACGGACTTTATCATTCCCTTATCGAAGAGGCGAACGCGCCGAAGAAGAGTTTCTTTCAGCGGCTGACCTCGCGCGCGGAGGAAGAGCCGTCCATCAAAGGCATCTATATGTATGGCGGGGTGGGGCGCGGTAAGTCGATGTTGATGGATTTATTCCATGACTGCCTGCCTGATACGATTAAGGCGCGGCGCGTGCATTTTCATGAATTTATGATTGAGGTGCATGATTATATCAATTCGCGATCGCGCATGCGGGAAGGGCCGAAAGGGATTGTTGATCAAGCCTTGCCGTCCTTGGCGGGGTTGATCGCGCGGCAATCGCGCGTGCTGTGTTTTGATGAATTTCACGTGGTTGATATTACCGATGCGATGATATTAGGGCGGCTGTTCAAGATTTTGTTTGAACATGACGTTGTCGTGGTGGCGACGAGCAATTGGGCGCCTGATGATTTGTATAAGGACGGGTTGCAGCGTGATCGGTTTCTGCCTTTTATCAAGCTGTTGAAATCGCGCGTGGAAGCGGTGCATCTGGACACGCCGCATGATTATCGCACGCAGAAAATCGCGATTGAGGGCACGTATTTCAGCCCGCTAACGCATGGTGTGCAGGAGCAGCTGGATGAGATATTTAAGGCGTTGACGCATGGGACGAAGCCACACCGTGATGTGATTACCGTGAAGGGGCGAGAGATTGACGTCGCGCAGGTGGCAAAGGGCGTGGCGCGTTTCAGCTTTGCGCAGCTCTGTGAGCGTCCGTATGGCGCAGAGGATTATTTGGCGATTGCGCAGCGCTATGACACGGTTTTTCTGGAAGGTATTCCGCGTTTGACTTATGACAGGCGGAATGAGGCCAAGCGGTTAATGAATTTGATTGATGCGCTTTATGAGGCGCGGGTGCAAGTGATCATTTCCGCGCAGGTAACGCCAGAGAACCTTTATCACGGCGATGACCATGCGTATGAATTTGAGCGTACGATTTCCCGATTGGTTGAAATGCAGAGTGCGGATTATCCGTAATATATTGCATTTAGTTCCGTTTTTGGTTATAATTTCACAATAATAAATAATAATTTTAAGGTGAATCGAAACGTGGTTGATTTTTCACCAAATGATGACAGAGTTTTTAACGATGACGAGGAAGAGGTCGTTACCGTTCCCGCGACTGTGCGTGATTTTACCGTGAGCAGTGCGGAAGATGATTACGAGGCGGCTTCTATCCTGTTTGGCCGTGCCTGGGATTTGTATGATGACGGCGCGGATATGGAAGAGGTTGATCGTCTTTTGGATGACGCTCTTGCGTTGGAGATGCGCGCGTTTCAATTGTCTGATTACGATGAGGATAATGACCTTCAGGCTTCGGAGATGTTGGTTTTTCATGGTGAAGATGATTTATACGGCATGACAGATTTCTCGCGTCATGTGCACGGGCGCACGATGGATGCGTTGATGGAGACGATTGAAGAGCTGGATGCGCGGGAAGAAGATTTGGATCGCGGGCCGACCAACCATAACGGGACGATTAAAACCGAGTTGGCGGAAAAGATAGGTGAGCAGTTAAAGCAAATCGGCCGTGAGCGCGAGAAAGCGCATTATCTGGTAAGTTATATGAATGATGTTCTGGGCGTGAAACCGTCACGGACGTTGGATAATGACGGGTAGGGATTCCTGCACCATTTCTGCCATAATGTTTGTCATGGGCGCAAAAGGGTTTTCACATTTTTCTTCTTCTCGTATCAGGCTTTGGAATGCTCCGAGCATTGCTTTTTTACGAAAGCCCGGGTCTTCCCATTTTAGATCAAAAACTTTTCTTGTTCTTTCTTTTGACATTTCTCGAATAGCTTCTGTGTAGAATTGTTTTTCGTACACTTGATACGTGTCTTTATTTGCTGCGATCTTGTCGTATTCGATTTTTGCCTGCTCTAAGAACATGCCTTCAGCACATACTCTGTCGCCGCCGCTTGATCCATAAATGTAAGTGTTGAATTTTTTAGATAATTCATTTGGTACATCACATTTGTTTCCTATCAATAACGAATTGATGATGAATGTTTTTTTAATCTCTTCTTCGGGAACGTGAAACAGATTGTTCTGTTTGATGACTTTTTGAACATGTTTGTCCATTTCTGACATTGCAGGCTTATTTTTCACTGATTCATATTTTCGCGTCACATATTCCATGCTGCATTTGTCTTGAAACAGGTCTTCTTTCATATCAGGCCATATGAAAATTGCGAACCATACGACAGGGTAGAGGAGAGCGATTGTCAGGGCTGTTTTAAGGAATTTCATAATCTTTAAATCATCTTTGTTTTGCTTGTTATAGTCAGCGCGTGCTTGTTTTTCAAGTCATGCCTTGCCCCGTGGGTGGAAAGGGGGTATTTCTGTAAGGGTTGAATTATTGATGATTAAAGGAAAGGTTTTCCCCTATGAAAGATCCCGTAAGAGTTGCCGTCACCGGAGCGGCCGGACAAATTGGTTATGCGTTGTTATTTCGCTTGGCAGCGGGGGATATGTTAGGGCCGGATCAGCCGATTATCCTGCATTTGATTGAGATTACGCCTGCGCTTGGCGCGCTGAACGGTGTTGTGATGGAGCTGAATGACTGTGCGTTTCCTTTGCTTCACGATATTGTGCCGACCGATGATATGAGCGTTGGCTTTAAAGATGTTGATTTCGCGTTTCTTGTGGGTGCGATGCCGCGTAAAGACGGGATGGAGCGTAAGGACTTGCTCTCTGCCAATGGCGGTATTTTCGGGCCTCAGGGTAAGGCGATTAATGACCATGCAAGCCGCGATGTGAAGGTGTTGGTGGTTGGTAACCCCGCAAATACGAATGCGTTGATTGCACAGCAGAATGCGCCCGACCTTGACCCGAAATGTTTTACGGCGATGGTGCGGCTTGACCATAACCGCGCGATGAACCAGCTGGCGGAGAAAACGGACACATTGTCCACTGATGTTGATCAGGTTATCATCTGGGGGAACCACAGCGCGACGCAGTACCCTGATTTGCATCATGCGACCGTGAAGGGCGCCGATGCGTTGGAGCAGGTTGATCAGGCGTGGTATGAGGGCACGTTTATTCCTGATGTGCAGCAGCGCGGCGCGGCAATTATCAAGGCGCGTGGTGCGTCATCGGCGGCCTCTGCAGCCTCTGCGGCGATTGATCATATGCGAGATTGGGCGCTGGGCACAAACGGGCGTTGGGTGTCGATGGCTATCCCGTCGGATGGATCATACGGCGTGGAGCCGGGTGTGATTTTTGGCTATCCCGTTGTGTGTAAGAACGGCGCGTACCACATTGTTGAAGGATTAGAGATTAATGCGTTCTCTCAGGCGCGGATTGATGCGACGGATGCGGAATTGCGTGAAGAGCGTAAAGCCGTTGAGGATTTGTTTGGCGCGTCTTCTGCGGCGGCATAACATAAAGCCCAAGATTTTAAAATTACAGGAAAAGCGCTCTCATTTTTTCAAGAGGGCGTTTTTTTATGCGTTTTCCAACCAGTTTCTGGCGTCTTTAAGTTCGTTGAGGTGAAATGTTTTTATTTCAATTTTAAAAAACGGCGCCATGGTGCGTGTGAAGGGGCCGATCCAGCCATCATCACAAACAACGGCGCAGTGCGTAAAGTTTTTGAAATGTTTCATGTCGAATAATATACCTTCGCCTAAAGCTGTGAGCTGCACTCCGGTGAAGCTTTTTATGATCTCAAGGATTTTTATTTTTTCGTGGCGTTCGATAAAATTTTCTATTTGGGGCACGATTTCATCAAAATCATCTTTTGATACTTTGCCGTCAACAATCAGTTCAATTGTTTTCAGATCTTCATGTTCAATATATTTTACAGACATGGTTTAGCCTTTCTTCAAAATAGGTTGAAGTTAGGATAAGTCGTATTTTTTGTTTTTGCAAAAAGCGACGAAGAAGGGGCGATTATTGCCGTAATTTAACGCGGTATTTGTCGATGGCGGCGTTGATAAGGTCCATGTTGGATTTTTCCGACTTTGGCGTATGCTTTATCGGAATTTTTGCGGGCTCGATTGGAGCAGCCTTTTCCTGAATAGCAGGCGGCTTTGCCTTTGTGGCTGCCGTCATTGATATTGTTTTTGGTGTTGGCTTTTCCTCGATTTTTTCTTGTGTCTTTGACGCGGGAGGAAGAGGCGTTGGCGCTACTGTTTTTGCCAGTGTTGTTGTCTCAGTCGGCTTACATTTTCGTGCGCCCATGGCGATGGACGGCAGCTGACCATATGTTGTTTGAATGGTGTGCAGCTTCTTATATTGTGCGCTAATCCTTTCTTGGAAGCGATCATAAGCTTGCGTTGCCGTTAGCGGCACATCGCCCTTATAGAAGAAGGACTTGTTTAGGGTCACGGCTTCGTCAAAGGCTTGTGTTCTGACACTTGCCATTTGGATGGGGGAGTTTGTGTTACGCATCGCATAGAAGGTGCGCGCCATGCCCAAGCCAAGCATGTGAACAATGTAATGGTCGGTTGCGGTGATGCGTGCGCCTTTCATATTTTGCAGGGCGGGCGTTTCATCTTTAATTTGATAAGCCTTGATTAAGGTCGCGATTTTTACGTCGTCGCGTAAGTCCAGAATTTCCTGTTTGGCATTCTTGTTGTCCGATTCGACTTCTAATATACCCTTGTTAATATTGAATTTTATTTGATTTGTTTTTTCTTCTTGGCCGATTCTTTTGCCGTAGCGTTTCATTAATGTCAGCCATGTCGGTTCAATATATTGATAGATTCCGCGTGCTGAGCTGTGATCGGCGACAGTTTTACGGCCTAAATCACTTTCCATCAGAGCCTTTACGGCCAGAAGGGTGAAGTCTGTTTCCGTTTCCTGAGAAACGTTATAAATGATGTCGATAATTTCAGGGGAACGGTTTTGTGCCGAGACGTAGGTTTTAAGTGCTTTGATTTGTTCCTGCACGCCTTTTGTCGCTACGCGGTAGTCAGCCTTTTCACTTTCAGACTTACAGCTTTGTACAGCACTGTTTTTTTCGTGTGGAATCGCTGATTTTTTAGAATACACGCCCTTTTGCGTCGATAACTGCAGATGTTGCGGTTTTACGATATTTAAGCTGTTTGCACTTTCTGCCTCAGCTTTTAAAGGCATGATGATTGCCAAAGCGCAAGTTGTCAGGAGGAGGGCGTTTTTATTCTTCATGATTCGATCTGTGTTTTGATGATATTACGACATAAATTTTGAATGATGTAGGAAAATGATAGATCATTCCCTGTCGCACTATCTTATGCTTAAAGGGTAAATAAACCGCTAACGGCTCTATATTGATGCCGATTTGGGGGTTAGCCAATAAAAAAGCTGACGTTGAGCCAGCTTTAAGATTTTATTTATCGGTCCGCTTAATATCTTATATCGCGGTGCCTGCGCCCATTCCGGGGTGTGTTGTGTTATTGCTGGCCAGAACGACAGGGTCTGCTTCAGGTGTTGATGCTTCTGCATCTGCTGCGGCGCTCGCGGCGACTTCATCAACGCCCTCACCGTCAAACGCGGCGGTTAGCGGTTCAGGCTGCGCGGTGTCAACATCAAGTGGTGTTTCGGTTGTTGTTGCCGCAACGAAAGCATTTTGTGTTTCTGTTGTTGGCACTGTTTCTGTACCGATCGGGCCTGATGATGGTGTGGCAACAATATCTTCATCAGCAGCGTCTTCAGCCGGTGGCAATGTTGCCAGAAGGACCTCGTCTTCTCTTCCGGGTTGAACCATTGGGTTTGCATATGCTTCCCTGAATCGTCTGTCGCTCATGGAAATGTCAAGGTGCGTAAATTGAGCCCCGCGGCTTGCATATGCTCCCGGTGTTACAGCACCAAGGCCGTGGCTGTTTGCGATGGCCTCGACCTGTGAGTCCGAGAGACCTGTCACGCCACCATCCCATGCGCGCCCTAAAAGGTGAGGGGTGTTCAGCAAGACTCCGTTGGTGCGTCCGCCGTTTTCAAGGCGGTAATCAAGGACGTTTACCATGTTATATTCTGCTGATTCAACCCGTCCGCCCGCGGCTTCAACATCGCCGATAAAGGCGTCAAGGCGTGCGGCGTACTCGCTGTCGATGACAAGCCTGCCATCGACTTCAAATCTGCGCAGGTGAGGAGCAAGGTTTGGCAATCTTTCACTCACTTCGCCGATTACCTCGTCATAGACAGGTGAACGTGCGACCGCTTCGCGGTGAGCCGCGGTTATGTGCGCTCTGTTGGTAGAATTGTTCGCGCCGCGGCCTGAAAGATCCATGCCTGCGCCACCTAGTTGCGCGAGGCCAAGCTCTGTTCTCAAGGCTCCATCTTCTGCGCGATAGGCTGATGCAAGTGCTGTGGAGGCGGGTTCACGTCCGATGCTTGCAAGTGCCGTTTCATTTGCGGCTTGCGCTCTCGCGATTAGTTCGGGGCTCCAATATTGCGAATCGATTTTTCCGATGTAACCATATGTTTCGTTACGCCACAGCCCTGGACGACCTTCACCAAGAGTTGCGCGTTGCTGCTCCATAAAGCCCATCCACTCGTCAATAGTTACGCCGTTACCTGATACATTACGGTCGGCGTAGTCGATGGCATCACCACCGCCATTATACGCAACAAGTGCCAGAGATTGGTCTCCATATTCTTCAGTCAGTTGCGCCATGAAACGTGCGCCGCCTTCGATTGCCATTGCAGGGTCGCGGAAGTCTGATTCTGAGTCAAAGCCCCAAAGGTTGCGATGTTGCGGCATGAACTGTGCGATACCAACAGCGCCTGCGGGGGATTCAGCATTTGGATTGTAACGAGATTCCTGCCAGAATTGGTTCGCTAACATAGCGCCGTCTATGCCGTGTCTGTCGGCAGCGTCGAATGTCATTTCAACATATGTGCGAATCTGAGGGTCGCTTTCCATGCGTTCAATCAGATCTGGGTGTAGGAGCGTACCGCCATTATTGCGGTGGATCAGGTCAGCTACTCTGATGTCGGATAAGGCTTCGCGGTCAATTCTGCTGGGGTCTACGCGGCCGATTGTTTCGACAGCGCCGCGGAAGCCTGAGATTTCGCCGCGTTCGATGCGGTCCATCGTGTCATTTAAGCCGTCAGGCCCGAGGCCGATTGCTTCGGAAAATCTGGAGAGTTCAGCACGATCAATCAGGCTGGTATCGCCTGTCATCATGGCGATTAGGAATTGGAATAAGAACAGCAGACCGCCCATGTCCATCTCATTAAGAGTGTTCATGTTGTTGCGGAAGTACCTGTCTTCTTCTTCACGCCTTAGTTGTAGGTCCGGTAGTTCTGTAGATACTATTCCCATCATTCACCCATAGTTTTTCTTTATCTAATATTACTCTATATTCCCGCTTTTGGTCAAATTTAATTTTTTCTTTATTGTAATGCAAGGCGCATTCAGTATTTTTTGTTTTAAAACAAAGTTTTATTTTTGCTCTGATACTTGTTTTTAGTGTGTAAGATACTATTGCTGCCGAATCAGAAAGGCGAAACCATTACCAAGCGCTTTACGCCGCAAGTCGTTTTTTGCACGTGTTTAAAGGTGGGGAGTTTTTAACCTTAGACTGCTGTGCCAGAGCCCGGTGTAAGGCCCGGGTTTGAGCCGATTAGTGCAAAACGCGAGGCTGCCTCTTCGGCGCTGCGTGCAACTTCATCTGTCCCTTGCCCATCAAAAGATGCCGTTAGCATTTCAGGCTGTGATGGGTCGACGTCCAGCGGGTCTGTCGTTGTTGTTGCGCTAACAAAGGCTTGTTGGGTGTCCGTTGTCGGCGTTGTTGTTGTGCCGATTGGGCCTGTTGATACAGATGCCAAGGAGAAACGGCCTGATTCCGGCTGTTCTGATTGTGCTTGCGCGAGGAGCGTGCGCTCTTGTTCTTGCTGAATCTGTTGTAGTTGTGCAATTCCTCTTTGAACGCTTGCTTGTGCAAGGGCAGGGGCGATAACGGCGCCGTAAGTTCCAGATGCTGCTCTATTACCCAAAACTTCTCTGGCGTTTGCGATTAATCTGTCACCATTTGCTGAGTCAGATAAATCTACACGCATGGCTTGTTCAGGGTCGACAACTTGTTCACCGACACGGATTTGCCAGTCTAAATGTGCGCCCGTTACCCTGCCTGATGCGCCCATCGTCATAATGTGTTCGCCAGGTTGAACGACTTGTCCTGGGGTAAAGCCTGTCACGGCGCTTTCGCCATGTGCGTAGTGTGCAGTGATTGCGCGGCCTTTATCATCGTGACCAAGAAGAAATGCTGCGCGGTGGCCATAACCAGCCTCGTGACTGGCGTGTAAAAAGACCATTGGCTGTTGCGCGGTAATCTCTCTTGAACCACCTTCGGTTGGGACAAGGTCGATGCCCTTGTGCATAGAAGAAAAGCTGAGGTTACGCGGGCCAAAATCAGATGTCATGCGCACATTTTCACCCATTGGGCCGACTGCGAAAACGCCCGCACGAAGTTCTTGATCTTCCGCGCGGTATGCTGATGCGAGTGCAGGCGTGTCCTGCTGGCGGCCGATGCTGGCGAGGGCTTGTTCGTTGGCCGCTTGTGCTCTCGCGATGAGGTCGGGTTCCCAATATTGAGAGTCAATGTGCCCGACATATTCATATGTTTCATTTTTCCATAGACCGGGACGACCACCGGGACTAGCGGCGCGCTGTTCTTCCATGAAGGTCATCCATTGGTCGATCGTTACACCATTACCCGCAACGTTATCGTCAGCGTAGTCAACTGCGCCACCGCCGCCATTATAAGCAGCAAGCGCCAAAGATTGATCGCCATATTCTTCCGTGAGATGCGCCATGAAACGTGCACCGCCCTCAATAGCCTTTGCAGGGTCAAGGAAATCAGCTTGTGATTCGAAGCCCCAGCTTCCGACATGATCGGGGATGAATTGTGCTATACCGCGTGCGCCCATGTGTGATCCGGCATTCGGATCAAAACGTGATTCCTGCCAAAACTGGTTCGCCAACATCGCGCCGTCAAGGCCGTGTCTTTCGGCGGCGTCGAAAGTCATCTCGACATAAGTGCGCACTTGGGCATCACTTTCCATGCGGTCGATCAACTCAGGGTGCAGAAGGGTGGTGCCATTGTTGCGGTGAACAAGGTCGCCAACACTGATGTCAGATAAAGCTTCGCGATTTATGTTGGCGGGGTTAACGCGTCTTATTGTGTCGACGGCTCCGCGGAAGCCTGAAATTTCACCGCTTTCGATGCGGTCAACTGTGTCGTTCAGGCCGTCCGGGCCAAGGCCGATGGCATCAGAAAAGCGTGAAAGCTCGGCGCGATCGATCATGCTGGTATCGCCGGTGAAGATGGCGATCAGCAGTTTGAACAAAGCAGCTAAGCCGCTCATATCCATCTCGTTGAGTTCATTCATACGATTGCGGAAATGGCGATCTTCTTGTTCGCGTCTTAATGTTGTTGTGTCATCTGGTATTGACATATTTTCACCCGTTTTTCTTTTATTCTAATCTAT
>CAZPMH010000013.1:0-56082 GCA_964587815.1 uncultured Micavibrio sp. | reverse complement strand
TGTGTTAGGCCTGCCGCCAGCGTTCGTTCTGAGCCAGGATCAAACTCTTAAGTTTAGATCCATCAATTACTCAAAAAAGAATCTTTTTTGATTTTTGAAGTATAAGTTCAAAAATCTGCTTGCTTGCATTTGTAAATGTTTACACCAAGGTGCAAACACCACGTTCTGTTGTAATGTAATAAACATATAATGTTCACCACATTACGTGCGTCAATAAAGATACACAAAAACAAACAGACTTCTTTTATATAAATGCATTCAATACATTTCGAAGAACTGCTGCCTGCGTATCTCTTCTTTCCTATTTACGATGTACAAGAACCGTGATCTCTCTGATAGTTTTCGCCACCATCGAGCATCAGTTTCAAAAATTTAGATTAATGACAAGATAAAAACACATACATGCTTAAACTGTCAACCAAAATATTTGAGTAAAAAGATATTTATATTAGCATCATCTTACTGAAACATTTTCCCTCTCTTCCCTTCGGGTGTTGGCCTGTCGTTCCAAGAGCGTGAGAGGGGTTATACCCACATCCTCTGCACCTGTCAAACATGTTTTTACATTTTTTTAATTTTTTTTTACGCCATCCTCGGAATGCGCAGAAAACCGCAGAAAATACTTGGAATAAATATACATCAAAGATGAATCTCACCTTGGCTTTGACACGATAGTGCGCCGTGTCAGCACTCAAGAATATAAAAATGTTTTTAAAAGGCGCGCCTGTAATCACGCCACGTTAAAAATGATTCCGCATAAAACCTGAACCAAGGCAAAACAAATTACATTCTGGGTATAATCGCGCCTGATAACTGCAAACTGCATTGCGTTTAAAAAGATTTCATTATATCCCTACTAATTAAGTAAGAATAAAAAAGTAAACACCAAGGGGCTCAAAATCTCTGTCACATTAACATTACTCAACATCATTGGTGCTGTCGCTGTTCTCCTGTGGGGAACACGCATGATTAAACTCGGCGTCACACGCGCCTATGCAACATCCTTGCAAAAGATAATCGCAAACAGCACGGACAAACGCCTCAAAGCCTTCGCCGCAGGATTAGGCGTAACAACAATCCTGCAAAGCTCAACCGCGACAACCATGATCTGCGCATCCTTTGCATCAAAAGGCATGATCGGTCTGGCTGCATCACTCGCGGTTATTATTGGCGCTGATATCGGCACTACACTGGTCGCGCAAATTCTGACCTTTGACTTATCGTGGCTAACCCCTCTCCTTCTTGTTGTCGGCGTCGCGGCACACCATAAGTATGAACATACGGGGCGCGGTCGTCACATTGCACGCGCAATCATCGGGCTCGGTCTGGTTCTTTTATCTTTATCATTGATAAAACAAAGCGCCTCCCCTCTAGGGCAATCGGAAATCCTGCCCATTATCTTGCAGCCACTTGAGCGCGAACCTGTCTTGGCCCTTATAGTTATGGCTCTGATAACATGGCTCCTGCACTCTTCCTTGGCCGCTGTTCTTATCATAGCCTCCTTTACTGCAAGCGGCTTGATTACCATGAACTTAGGGTTGCTGCTAATTCTGGGCGCGAATCTCGGCGGTGCGGTCATCACCTACGCCGTAACATTCACAATGAACGCAAATGCACGGCGCATTACAATCGGCAATATGATCATGCGTATTACTTGCATCATCATCACCCTGCCCTTCCTCGGGCTAATCGCCAAATTCTTCTCCACTGTTGATCTGGCCGGTGCGCGCGAACTGATTCATTTCCACACCGCATTTAATGTCGGCCTGGCTCTTATCTTCCTTCCTTTGATCGGGCCATTGTCAAAACTGTGCACCGTGATCGTAAAAGAAGACAAAAAAGATGATAATGAAGAAGAAAAACCACTCTATCTTGATGAATCATCCTTAGAATCACCAACAATAGCCTTGGCTTGCGCAGCGCGCGAAACACTACGTATCGCAAAAATCGTCGAAGGCATGCTGGACAATGCAATGACCGCATTAAAAAAAGAAGATCCTGCAATCTTAAAACGCATCAGAAAAGATGACGATCGAGTAGATACACTGCACAACAACATCAAGCTTTACCTAACGAAAATTACTGAAAACGCGCTAGACCCGAAGGAGTCAGATCGCTTCATCCAAATTCTGTCTTTTTCAACCAATTTGGAACATATCGGCGATATTGTTGACCACAGCCTTGTGGAAATCATCAAAACCAAAATAGAAAAGCAAAAGAGGTTCTCAGACGAAGGCTTCAAAGAAATACAGGACTATCACCGAAGCGTTCTGGAAAACATGAAATTAGCACAGGCCATTTTCATGTCAGAAGACCATAAACTCGCACGCCAACTTATAGAAGGAAAGGCTGAAATGCGCCAGGCTGCCATTGAAAGCACGGAAAACCATTTCCAAAGGTTACGCCAAGGCATCCCTGAAACAAAAGTGACAAGCGCACTCCATACAGACATTATCAGAGACTATAAGCGCATAAACAGTTACATAACGTCTATCGCATTCTCCATTCAAGAAAATGCGCGCAAACATAAAGAGCGCAGAAAGAAAAGTCGCAAAACCGAAACATCCGTTCAAGACAACGCTGAATAAATCCCAACAAAAAGAAGCATAATACCTGCCTTTCCTAAGGCAATTTACTTACCCCAAACAACACTGTACTATTGCAAAAGAACGTGTGACCACATCGGGACATCAATGCCGTCTTTGCAAAAAACGAAAAAACTTCTTCTCATCGGCTTTCTTTCCGGAACATCGGTAACCGCACTTGCGCAATCAAATCCGCCCGTACCATACCTGCCCGCGCCTGTTCTCCCGCAACAAACCGCCCCACAATCGGATATTGATCGGCCTTGGCCCGCCCCCCTGAATAACACGCAGCATCAAGCGAACGACACACAAAAAACAGAAGAAGACAAACCATCCGCTCTGGAAGACGTCTACGCCAAACGCGTTCAAGAGGACGCTGATCTCAAACAATTTGGCTACGATCTGTTCAATCAGCATGATGAGGCCATTTCTGACGGACGCAAACAAGACACCGCTCCGCTAGGGGCTGTGCAAGATAACTTTATCCTCGGTACAGGGGATGAGCTCCTCATCACCTTCACAGGCCAAAGAACAGATCAAGACACATATAAGGTCGATACGCGTGGCATGCTGATTATAAAAGAGTTCGCCCCCATCCCCGCCGCAGGCCGCACGATAGAACAAGTGCGAAACGCCGTGAATGCGCAGGCCGAAGCCGCATATAACACAAAGGCCTTCATCTCTCTGTCATCCGTTCGTCAAATTAATGTGCTGGTTATCGGCAATGTCGGCAAGCCGGGACGCAAAACTCTCAATGCCTTCCACAGCGCAATCGATGCGATTGAAAAATCAGGCGGCATTAACAAAGACGGCTCCCTACGCCGTATAAAACGTGTGCGCAACGGCAAAAGCACAATAATCGACCTGTATGATATCCTGCTGGGAAACAACCAAAACATTGATTTAACACTAAAAGATGGTGATCGCCTCATCATTCCACCGATCGGTCCAACCGTTGCCGTCACAGGCGCGGTAAAAAGAAGCGGCATTTTTGAAATCAAACCTCAAGGGTCAAGAGCACAAAGTCTGATCAACAACGCCAGCGAAAAACTAAGCCTTAATCAAATGCTCAGTCTTGCCGGCGGCGTATTAACCCAAGGGCAAAACCGTTTTATGAAATCAACATTGAGCAACAACGGTAAAGAAAACATAGCCCAAATCACAGACCCCTTCCTTCGTCAGTTCGATGATGGCGCAATCTTGAATGTTTTAAAAGGTGAGGACGTTCGACAAGGCACAATTGAGCTGATCGGCCAAACCACCGCAGCAGGAACCTACGATATAAACAAACACAAAACATTGGCAAGCCTGATCGCATCACCGGACATGATCAGCAAAGACATCTACGCCCCAATCGGCGTGATAAAAAGGTGGAATAAAACACAGCTAACATACACATTTGTAAATTTTTCCATACGTTCCGTATTGAATAAAGAAACAGATATAAGATTACTGGAAAACGACTCAGTAATTCTTCTATCTAATAATTATATTCAAGGGCTTAAAGAAAAAACATATAGCGATACGGAAAGGATCACAAACACCAAAATAAACATCAAAGGAGCGCCAGAAGAAATTCAAAACGACCAGGCTCTAAAACTCTATCTAAAAGACAGATTCATCACTCTGCGCGGCGCCGTTCACAAGCCTGCCTCCTACCCTATCGCTGATGGCGTAAGCCTCAGCCACATCATTGCAACAGCAGGGGGCTTAACCTCAAACGCAGACCGCAAACAAATTGAAATTATTTCACGCCCCAAAGCACGCACATCGCAGATAGAGCCTGTAAACTTCAACACATCACACAGTCAGCATCGCACCATTGATTTAACAAGCACATCGGCTGAAACTATAATCCTCAGGCCGGGCGACTCCGTAAACATCAAACAAAAATTCGAAAAAGTGAAGAACAACGCCATTCTTGTCGCAGGTGAAGTTTTTAACCCAGGCGAATACGACCTAATGCCGGGAGAAAAAGTATCCGACATTATCAGGCGCGCAGGTGGACTAAAAGATACAGCATACCCCGCGGGCGCGATTTTCAGCCGCGAATCAGCACGCCGAACGGAAGAAATGCAATTCCGCGCCGCCGCAGTAAATATGAAACAACGCCTCGCCGCTGCCGTACAGAATGATAAAAATGCACCCGATTCCACACAAATCGAACTGGTACAAACACTTGCCAAACAACTGGAAAACATCGAAGCCGTCGGTCGGATTACCGTTGAAACCGACCCCGTAGTATTGGATATGCGCCCTGAACTGGACATGCTCTTGGAAAAAGGCGACCGCATCTACATCCCCAAGCGCCCGTTGACCGTGCGTGTCACAGGTGAAGTCCTCTCCCCGGCCACCCTGCAATTCACGCAAGATAAATCACCACGTGATTACATTATGGAAGCCGGCGGCTTCAGCTATTTCGCTGACAAAAAACGTGCCTTCTTGCTTCATCCTGACGGCAGCGCGCAACCGCTAAAGGTCAGCGCCTGGAACCACACCGCGCTTCTCGTTCCGCCCGGCTCTGCTATCGTCGTCCCGCGAGACCCGAAGCCCTTTGACTTTATCGAAAGCGCAAAAGATATTGGTCAAATTTTAACCAGCATTGCGATAACATCTGTTTTCATCGACGAAATACAAGACGATTAAACGCGAAAAAGATGACAGAAGAACCAAACAAAGCTGTAAAACAATCCGTGTTAGACAAACACTTTCCTCTTTTCTCAATCGTCACAATAACCAAAGATAATTGTGAGGGCCTGAAGAAAACAATGCACTCCGTCGATGCGCAAACCTTCACAGATTTCGAATGGATCGTCATCGATGGCAAGTCAACAGACGGCACACTGGACGTCTTACGAGAGCGCCGCAGCGAAACACGCACAGCGCAAAACCCTTTCCGCTTTATCAGTGAATATGATGAAGGCATTTACGATGCCATGAACACAGGCATAAGCGAGGCACGCGGTCACTACATTTTATTCTTAAACGCAGGCGACGAATTGGCATCACCTGATATTTTGGAAATCATAGAACCTTGCGCGGTGAAAAAGCCTGAATTTATCTACGGTGACGCCCTTGAACCCTTAAAAAACGGCAAGGCAGAACTCAAACCCGCGCGCCGATATAAGGAGTTACCATGGGGCATGATCACCCACCATCAGGCCATGTTTTACCGCCGCCACAGCATCCGTGATTTCAAGCTCAGCTACAGCCTGCTTTATGATGTTGCCGCAGATTATGATTTTACAGTACGGTTTCTGCTGCACGCGAAAAAAATCCGATACATCCCGAAACCGATATGTATCTTTGAACAAGGCGGCCTCTCGCAAAAACAAGCCGCCAAAGGCAGGCGTGAGCAATATATCATTCGAGAAAAGCTCGACATGCTTCCCGTTCATAAAAATTTATGGATATTATTCTTACAAACACTGATCTGGAACATACGCCGCTTTGCCCCGCCCTTATACTGGGCATTGAGAAAAGCCAAAAGAAGGGCTTAATCTTGCCTTTTAAGCGCACGCAATATCATCTCACTATATCGCTTCCGACTCATTGCAAAATCATACCCCGCACGCCCGTCTAAAAACCCGAATTTAAAAAAATAACTATATAAAAAAAACACGTACGGCCTCAGAGCATTACGGCGCAAAATCTTCTTTACCGTCTCTCTCCATAGGACAGGATCTACGGGCCAAGCATTACGCTTCGTCATGCTCGCCTCCCAAACGGCATAACGCTCATGCCGTTCTTGCCATTTATCCAAATCATCGTAAGCATAATGCAATAAAGGGGAGCGCAAACATCCGATTTTCCCTTCAAACCCGTCTTTAAAAACAGGCTGATAATGCCCTTCAATCTCCCCCATTCCATCAATATCAAGATCACAAACGGTTGGAAAAATCATCTTATCACAGTGAAACAAAGCGATCTTATTATTGCCCATACCATGGTGCAAAACGCGCCCGCCCCAAACATACTGAGACGGTACGAAAAAAGCGTCTTCATCAGGTATGCTTGAAAATATCCTACGGAATTCGGAAATTACAGCAGGCGGAACAACTTCATCTGCATCCACCCAAAACACCCAGTCATGTTGAAAATCCAAATGCTCCAAACACCAGCCACGTTTTTTAGGATACTGACCATCCCAAGAATACAAAACAACCTCAGCTCCGTAATCCTTGGCAATATCGACGGTGTTATCTGTGCTGTGTGAATCAACAACATAAACCTGATTAAAAGCCTCTAAAGATTGCAAACATCGAGCAATGTTACATTCTTCATTAAGTGTCGTCACCACAACAGTAACAGGCAAATCAGACATAATCACTCGCGTCGCCTGAAAAGTAAAAACGTGGCAAAGCCCAGCAAAAAGCCAATAAATACAGCAACAGGATAAACAACATAAGGCTCAGGCCAGCGCGGCTTGGCCGACGCCGCCGCAGGCTCAATCACACTCGCCGCATAAGGCTGATCAAGCGACACCATCATCTTTAACCGCTCTTGCTCCATCAATAGCGTTACAAGGCTACGTCGGTGCTCAGGGTTCTGAGTGCTCGCCAAGGCGTTATTCAAATACCGCATGCGCTCTTGCGTCTCAACCAAAATGCGCGCGCGAATAATCTCGTCGGTCAAGCTATGCAAGCGCGAGACCAGATAAACAGCAAATGCGGGGTCGGGGTGCAAATAAGAGAGGTGGCGTAAAGCAGTACCCGCAACCGGCTCCAGAAAAACCCTCTTTTGCAGATAATCACTCAAGACCTCAGGACTAAAGCGCCTTTTTTTACCAGAAAAACGAAACGCATCGTCTGCATTTAAGCCTTCCAATATTTTGTGATCTTTCACAAGAAGAGAGGCCACAGATACGCCATCATAAATGGCCTCGAACCGAACAAAGGCAGATGTGCTTTGCAACTCTTCAGCACGCACACTGATCGTGCCCTCTCCAATCATCGAAGCCGCCGCCGTGCCCTGCCCCATATGGCTGGCCGGCCCAATAATAATGTGCGCACGATAATGCGGAACCGCCACGCTGATAAAAGCAAACGCCAGACACGTACACACAACAACAAATGAGAATAAAAAGAATTTAGCGCGCCATAACAAAGCAACAACATCAGCAAATGTCATTAGGTCTTGATGCTCGTCCAAATCTCCGCGCGATTGCGACATGTAATCTTTGCCCATGGTTTTCCGTAAAACAACAAGTACCAGAATCTAAAGGCAAAATCCAGTATCATGGAACAGCACTCAAGATTCAAACACATTAAGCAAGATCGCCTTTAACCACGTCCCAAACTCTATCCATCCACGCCTCTAGCGAATCGTGCGGCATAAAGGCCTCACGCGCATGAACAGCGCCATGATGGGCGCTGAACCACGCCTCACCATTTTCACGAAAACTCATAATTGCGCGCACCAAGTTCTTTGCATCCCCCTGCCGCACAATCAACCCCGCATTAAAATCACGAATAACTTTGGCGGTTTCCGACGTTTTCGGACCCACCATGATACAAGGCCGTGCAACGGCCAGAGAGGCATACAGCTTACTTGGCACCACAAATCCCGCGGCATCATCAGCCAGCGTAATCAGATGAACGTCACCGCCTTCCAACACCTCTCTTAACTGCTCAATCGGCTGAGAGGGTAACAGCCGGATATTATCAAGATTATGCGTCGTTCTATAAGCCGCAATAGAATCAAATTTTTGTCCCTCGCCCACAAAAACAAACTCAATATCACTTTCCGCCTCGTGCAACATCTTCGCAGCGCGCATAAATGTATCAACAGGATGCGCGCGCCCTAAAGTTCCGGAATAGAGTACACGAAATTTTTGTGCTGTTTTTAATTGCTGATCAAACGGGCGAACGATTTCAGGAACCTGAGCCTCATCAATTTTTATAACAGAATCAATCATTTCTGGATCAGTTAACTCATGATCAGGCCAATTTGGAACGAAAGCAATTTTTTGCGCATCAAGCCCGTCTTCACTCAAAAACTTCGCCATACAACGACCGCTAACGATCACGCGATCACAATGATTCATCGCTTTACGGCGCAGCTTGGTTAAAAACCGCATCAAAAAGGCTGGCAGATTGACACCAATCGCGGGCATAACCTCAGGATAGAGATCTTGACACCAATTAATGTGCCTGCATTTTTTGAACTTTGCGATCAAATGCCCCGCATAAACCAACAGCGGCGGATCACTCAGCGTGACCAGCACATGCCGCCTTTGCAAACGCATCGCAACAATAAACATTTTAAGCCAAATAAAGGCATAGCTTAAAATACTGGAGGGTTTTTCAGCGCCCTTAACACTGATTATTTTAATGCCGTCACGCCGCAATTCACCGGGAACAGGCCCTGAGGTAACGATCGTGACGTGCCACCCCTCACGCGCAAAGGCACGCGCCAAATCACGCAAAAGACGACCTGTCGCACCACGCACAGGTGGGTAGACACGGTTTATGAACAAGATGGTTGGTCGTCGCATAAAAGGGGCACAAATCCAGCTAGATATTAGATTTTTTTGAGTATATCAAAGCCAGCGGAATCAGCAAAAGGGTCAATCCGAAATCAAGCGATTTAAAGCTCGCATACAGCGTTAAATCAATCAAAATCGGCGCTAAAAGAGCCAATCCAAACGCAGGATTTTTCAAATTAACACGGATCAAAACACCCAAAAGCCCCGCAATATAAGCCGTTGCGCAAACCATCCCCAACAGACCGGTTTTAAGAAGAAAATAAGAGAAAAAATTATGTGTAAAATTTACGCTCAGCCCACCGACAGCAGGAGATTCAAACTGTGCGCCCCACCCCTGACCAAAAAGAAAACTCATCTGATTGGCGGTGATAACGTCCCAAACCGCTCGAAACTCTTGCGCACGGTTATTAAACCCAACCTTATGCGTTTTATCTTCCAGTGTACCAAAAGAGGAATACAGCTCGTTTAAAACGTCAGAGTGGCCCAACGTTAAAAACAGAACACTCCCGCCGATAAATGCAAGCATAACAGCATTAAAAGCCCGTCCGGGGGAACGAGCAAAGCTATAAATCAGCATCGCTGATACAAACAAAATCACCGCCCCTACACTAGCGCGCTGAAAACTGTAAAACATTGATAAAAATGGGATAATTGAAATTAAAAGAGCAAGATAAAAGCTCCCCGAACGCAACAAAGACAGCCCCTGAAACGACGCTCTAAATGCACTGCCGATTAAAAACAGACAGGCAAACAAAACGGTCGGCATATTCTCCAGATAAAGCAAGGCATCTCCGCTAGACACCCTCAAAGACAACGACCTCACAGAGAACAATAGACCGATAAAAAGCACACCTGAAAGAATAACCACACAAGCCTTAGGACGATCCTGAATGGTCGGATACATAAAAACAGGCAGAAATAAGAAAATGAACGGAATAAGATCACGAAGAATAGCTCCCGTATTCTGCCCCGCCATAACACCGACACTCAGCGGCACAATAAGGCCGAAGAGAAGGAAAACGTGCCCCATTCGAATCCAAAACGGCAAACCCTTTTGGAAAAATTGTCCGAGAGGCATGAAAACACCCACGGCTATGACTAGGAAGAAACCAACGATGCCCTCTGCGATGCCAAAACCATCAGGTGTAGGGGATCCGAACAAACCATAGACCAGACAGGCGAAAAAAAGAGCCGTAGCACGGAAAACTTCTATACTTGCAGCCTGCGGTTGCCTTGCGGGCTTCGCACCATCAACAGATTGAGCCTCTTGCTTTCCGTCACTTTTCATTAAACCACCATGTGTCTCAACTTATAAAAAAGGCTAAGCTTAAAATCAGCTTATCAAGCGCCCATCAAGACCTTGCGCCACATATTCAGGGCGACTAAAACCATAAAAATAGCAAATGTAATTTTTAGTTTCTTAACACTCACCATATGTGCAGCCTTCGCCCCCAATGGCGCGACCGCAACACTCACAGGAATAATACAGGCCCAAGCCAGAATATTAACATACCCAAGCGAATAAGGCGGCAAGTTTTCAATATGCCAGCCAATAACCATATAGGAAATCGTCGCAGGAACAGCGATAACCAACCCCAGTGCAGACGCTGTACCAACCGCGCGATGCATCTTAACGCCCTTCATGCTCATATAAGGCACGCTGAGCGTTGCACCGCCAATTCCAATCAACGCAGAAATACAGCCGATAACTAGCCCTGAAAAACTACTTTCCCAAAAGGTAAACGGTACTTGTTCTTCCCGCGCAAACCGTGATCGCCCAACAATCATAACAACGGCCAAAATCATAATCGCTGTTGCAAAAATGATCTTCATACTTTGCGCATCAAGGCCTGAAGCAATCCATGAAGCCAGAACAACACCAACAACAATCCCCAGCCCGATGCCACGCACAAGCCCGAAATCAACACTCTCACGCTTGAAATGGGACCGTGCGGATGAAAACCCAGTCGGCACGATGATCGCCAAAGACGTGGCAACAGATAAATGCATAAGATAAGAGGAATCAAAGCCGAAATCTGACTGCATCGACTCAAAGACGTAGAACAGCCCCGGAACAAGAACGATGCCCCCGCCTACCCCCAAAAGCCCGGCCAAAAAGCCCGCTACGCCACCAAGACATATGAGCAATAAAATCAATGGTAAAATATCACTTAAAAAATCCATAAACACACGCTATCACAAGCGCGCTGCGAATAAACGCGGAAAACTTAACATTAGACAAAACAAACCACAAAAAAAGCGCCTGTACTCAGGCGCTTAGAAAAATTTAAAAAACAAGTCAACTACTTGGCCTTATTAAACAACGAAACAGATTTCGTCTTCGCAACACGGCCACCCGGCGTTGTATTTTTGAAAGCAAATCCCATGCTGTTAAATTCTCTTTTGGCCATGGCTTCAAAGTTACCGTTTTTCTTATCCCGCAAAATAGCATCGTAAAGCTTTTGATTCTCTACCAAAATTTCTGCATTCGACATATTTTTGCGTCGATTAAATTCCTTCACATATTCTTCGTGCTTCTTTTCATTTTCCTTTTGAATACGCACATTTTCCCTTTGCATCTTCACCGCGGCGATACGGACATTTTTACGTGTATCACGCTCAACCATTAATGCGTTTTGGACATCAGACAAACGCCCCTGCTTCGCTCCGGCCAACATAAACTCTTCAACGCGGGAAGACACCATTTTACGCACGGAAACCGGGGATGATAAACTCTTCGAAATTGAGAAGCGCTCTTCTGGGATTTTACCGACAAGCATCGGTGTCGTCTTCAACTTACGCACGAAACTGTTACTCTGCGCACCTTTTTCTTCTACGCCCTCGCTTATATCCGAATTGGAATACAGGCCTGACTCACCATCCACCTTTAAACCACCGGGATTAATCGGAGCCGTTCCCTTTGACGCTTTTTCAGAATCAGAAGGGCCTTTATTCCATAGCTCAGCCGCGTTAAGCCCGAAAAGCGGCACAACCGCAAAACACAAAACAACGGTTAACAGTGGTAAAGAACGTTTCAACATAACCTTAACTCCATACATATATTCGGATTATAGCAGGATTTCGCAAGAAAATGCAAAACACAAATAAGAGCGCTACCCGCGATATCTCTTAGAATTTTAGGCATATTAAACCAAATGTTAAAGATTTTAAAACATTATGGAAAAGCTGGTTGTGTAAAAGATATAAAGCGTGTTCTTACACCTCGGTCGCTGCAAAAATAAAAAAGAAAAACAAGCGACGCCACGATCCCCACAAATATAGAAATGAAGGTCAAAATGAACGTTGATATTCAAAAATTCCTCGACCATGCTCAAATAAAGCAATCGCTCTATCCGGGCAAACGAATCGTCAAACCCTGCGCGCAAATCGGTGAATATAAAAATCATTGCGTCGTTGTCGATTGGCGCAACCCCGAAGAAATTAACATTGAAATCAAACCCGGCCTGACCGGCAAACATCTCGCGCCTGAAATCGTACAAAAATATCCCGTCTGTTTTCAAATGCCGACCCGGGTAAAAATCGCAGTTCTGGAGAAGAAAAAGGCAAAAGACAGAACCGATAATCGTGACGAAGAAGATGAGGAAAAAGGAAAATCATCAAGCGGCAAGAGCGGATCAGGTGGGCGCAAACCAGCCAAGAAAAAAGAGATGTCTCTCGATGATATCACAAAGATTAACGCGCGCTTTGAAACCAGCGCGAAAGGCGATCTACCCAAATGGGGCGAAATCAAAGACATGATCGTTATGGGAACACAAATCGCCAAAGAAGGCTTCATGAACGCCTTCACAGAGATGGCAAAGCAAATCGCTCATGCAAAAATAACGGTCACTGAAATTCTTGAAAAGGCCGCTGATATCGTAACAAAATTCGAACCGCCCGCCTTCATAAAACCAAAAGGCGATGAGACAGCCAGCTATATCTATGACCGGCAGAAAAACGCCAATATCGGCTTTAAAAACAGTTTCGGATAGCGCCCCTCTTACCTTACTCTTAATACACCCAAGCAATTCCCCTTGTCAGCAAAGCCTGCGAGAGGCTAAAGTCACGTCATCAATAAAACTGATGGCGAAAATGATGGATGATCAGGACAAAAAAGAAGAAGAAAAAGACGACACAAAAATCATCCATTTTCCCGAATTGGAAAAGCGTGAGACTGTTGCAAAATCGCTAAAAGCAGCCAGAGAAAAACGCGAAAAAAAAGAGCACGAAGCACGTGAAAAATCTGCGCGTGAGCAACAAAGACGCGCCAACACCTACTACAGCGCGGATACTGAGAAAAACCCGCACCCCGCTATGCTCAGGGCAAGAAGTACGCTCAACGATGCAAAGAAAAGCGGCGCAAAAGAACCGTTTGTTAATTGGGATAAAGTCCCGCCTTTCACGCGTGTGATTCTGGGGCTCATCATCGTCGTTCATATCGCGATGGCTTTTCTGATTGATCAAAGCACACGCTTGGAACTCACCTATACATTCAGCCTGGTTCCCGCCCGTTTTACAGGGGAATTGCCTTGGGAAGCTGTATTCTTCCTAACACCAATCACAAGCCTTCTCATCCACGGCAGCTGGTTTCATCTGGGCATGAACGGCGCGATGATGCTGATCACTGGTGTATTCTTTGAACGCCAGTTCGGCGCGAAATCAACATTAATGGTTTTTATCGCGTGCGGCATCGCCGGCCACTTGGCCTGCATAGGGCTAAACCCATACGCGCAATCGGCCATTATCGGGGCATCAGGCGCCATTAACGGCCTGTTTGCATTGACATTTATGCTAATGATTCATCAGGGAATGATGGGCCCCATACTGCAATCAGAAGGCCCAAGGCGTTTCATTTTCCTATGGTTGGCAATCATCGTCGGCGTAGGCCTGCTCAGCGAGAATATATCCTGGCAATCTCACCTCGGCGGCTTTTTATGCGGTATCGGAATTTTCTACCTTTGGAAAAAGGGCAAAATAAAGCTGTAATTAAACGCCGCGCGCCCCGATCAAAACACGAGCCTCAGCCGCAGGCGCGCCGATATGATTCGCAGGAACGTGGGACCGACCTTGCGGAAAATCCCAAATAATTGTGTTAAACAACCCCTGATCGGAAATCGGCGACCACTCTTTATAGGTGCGGCCTGTCTCATTACAAATCCAAACACGCTCACGCGGTGCATCTGCCGCCTTCTCCAATAAAACGCGTACGGCATCGTCATTATGCGTCGCGCGCCCTTCCAAGCGCGCCCAAAGTTTGTAAAGATTTTTATTCGGGCGAATATCTTCCGCCGTGTTCAAATTCTTGCGCGCCTCTCCCCATAGCCCCTCTTCGATCTGCACCTGCGCCAAAGCAAGCAGCCCCTCGACACTATCAGGCTTAAAAGCAAGCAATTTCTCAAACCAGCGCACACGATCCATCGGATCAGGCTTTCCATCCTCAGAAACAGGCTTTGGCACAATGCGCGCCCTTTCCCAAATCGAGGTCAAGCCGGGATGCGGATTCGCAATCCATGCCTTTTTGACCAAAGATATCGCCGCCTTTTTCTTGTTGCGCTCAATATACAAATCAGCCAGACGCAAAATCGCAGGCACAAAGGTCGGATCTGTCTTATAAGCCTTGGTCAAACATTTAAAATACAGCTCTTCTTCGCCATTCTGCTTGGCCATCTCTGCCTCGGCAATCAACATCGCGACACGATCGCGCGTCGCCTGCGCCGATGTGATTTCCTTTGCTTTTTCAAGGCGATAGATCAACTTACGCGCCCCGTCCCAATTACGCGCACGAATCTCAAGGTCATAAACGATACGCAAAATCCAACCCTGTTTTGGATAATCTTCCAACGCACGATGGCCAAGCTCCAGCGCGCCGTTATAATCCCCATGATCAAGCGCAGATTGTAAGAGCCCGCGCACACCAAGGAACGCCGAATCGCGCTGATCCATCAACGCCGTAAAGGCGCGTGCCGCATCAATCTCATCCCCGTTAAGCCGTGCTGATTGCGCATCAAGCAACTTTGACAACGCATTATCACCATCCATAAACTTGCGCGCACGATGCGCCTGATATTTCGCAGATTTGGCATCCCCCGCCGCAACCGCAGTCATCCCGAGCGTCAGCGCTTTAATGCCCTTATCCTTATGCGTCATATCGCGATAACGCTTCAGATTTTTCGGCAAATCAAACAGCCCCTTAATAAAACTGAACAAAGCGATACCGACGGCAAGCAGCACAAGCTGCGCAAACAAAAAGAAACCAATATGAAATGTGAAGGTGTAGGAGAGCCAATCAATAGAAATCGTTCCCGGGTTTTCCGCAACCCAAACAACCACGCCAACAACTATGGCAATCTTGATAAGAGTAATCAACGCTTTGATCATATCTGCTCCCCAAGGTAAAAATCTGTATTACTTAATATAGGGTGAGATACGCCAAAAACAAAGCGCCGCGGCTAAATTAGCAATCCTATCTGCGTATAAGTCTGATCAGGCTACTGATTACTGAGCAACTGACGCCCGCCAAGCATACCGTCACCAAAGTTAAGCTCAATGACATCGTCTAAGGCTTTGCGCACAGTGCTGGCCGAAATTGCAGCTTCGACCTTTTTAATCCAAGGACGCAATGGCTCAAGCTCTTTCGCGCTCATGCTTTTGTTCAAATAATCCAATGCCTGATTCCACTGCTCTTTTTCGATCATCTGCTCAGCCTTATGCAACTTAGCTTGCGTTTCTGTGCCCGTGACCATCTCACCATCTTTTTCAACTTGGAGAATCTCATTAAAGCGTGCTGACAGCTTTTCTGAGAAGGAAACATCTTCGCCCTTCAACGACGCTTCAACAACTTCACCGGCAACAGTTTGGAACTCTTTACGCAAGCCAAAACCTGAAAGAACGCCCGATTTAGCATGCGGCGCAATCTTTTCAAGTGACGCATTAAGTCCTTCATTCTCTTCACCAACCAAGCCTCTTAACAGCTCCAAATCACCATCAAAAGATTCCTCAGGTCGCGCGAGAGCACTACGCACCTGCGTCATAGCAAGAAGCAGAGCTGCCGCCTTCAATTCATCTTGCGGAACATTACCCAACGTAGCCTGCAATGCGTCATTTTTAGAACGTGCCGCAGCCAACGCAGCGTTAATTTGCTCATCACTCTGACCTTTTGCATTGGCAAAAACCTCACCCAACGCCGTCACAGAACTATCAAGATTACTTTCGCCGGTCTCTGTTTCACGCATCAGGTTGAAATGCTCAAGCAGACCAAAAACTTTATTATCCTTCGTCACTGTCGCAATGTAATTTTGCAACTGCTCCGCACGTTCAGATATTTTCGGGTCGGAAACAACCTCGCGTGAGGCTTGCTTCACCTGCCCCGCTACAGCCGCTACATTTGCGCTGGTTTGACTGAGCTGCGCTTTTAATGATGCGAGATCTTCTTCCCAATCTTCGGGCGCCAATCCTTTAAAACGTCCCTGCTGTTCTTTCAGTGATTCGATTTGCGCTTCAAGTGATGCAATCCGTTCCTGTTCTTGAGAATCATCGCTCCCGAATTTCGGCATAAATGTCGCTACGACAATCATCAAAACAATAAGAAAGATTCCTGCCCCGATCCCTGCCGCTGTTTTGGAGACCATAGGCTTAGCTGAATGGACTTCAATCTGCGTATATCCCGATGGCGATTCGGTTTTTGTAACAATAGGGCGTCTGGAAAACTCGTCGTCTTTTTTCTTCTTTTCCTGACCGTCTTTCTCGGCCCCCGAACTCTCCGCTTGAACAGAGTCATCATCGGCCTTTTGTTTTTCGCTGCTATCTGAACCATCACCTTCCGCAGACGCCCCTTCAGCATTCGCTTTTCCTTCTACTGCTTCTGCCGTCCCCTCTTCAACGACGTCGTCTTGCACAACGTTCTTTTCCTCCGCTTGGGTATTTTCAACAGCATCCGACGCGTCTTCCTTAGGTGCTGAGGTGTCGTTTTCATTGACATCCACACCTTCAATCAAACCGGATAAATCAATTTTATGTTCTTTCGCCGCCTCAAGCGTTTCCTCCAGTCGCGCTGCAGGAATAGCATCTCGCTTTTTCCACCCCTGAACAGTGGTAACCGCAACGCCCATTTTGGTTGCCATTGGCCTGATACCGCCAAATTTTTCAATGATCGCACCTGCATTTTTAATCGGCGTTTTTCCAGCCTTGGACGCTTTTGACATCTTTATATCCCTCAATTTTTCTTTATTAAGACATAGCACAGATTATATACAAAAAACAAACACGTCACGATGAAAAGACACACCATCCACATACACCTGAACAGACACGTACACCACATGCACAGCGTTATGATAAAGAATAAACATCATGCACCAGTGAAGCCATGCCGTCATAGTTCGGCTGAGGTGCAATACGAACGTCAAAAGAAGGGGGAACTGCGCGCGCAACATGCGCACTAATGCACAAGAAAACAACATCCTCTAATTGATCTGCGTGTTCACCCCTAAATGCTCTAAAAAACAATTCGGCAGTACGAGCTGAGAAAAACAAAATCGCTTTTTGGTCAGGCTTATCGTCTTTTAAAAACGCTCGAATTTCGTCGAAATAAGATTCGGTAAAATCAGCCTGATAGACAATTGCATCCTGAACAGAAAATCTCTTTCCCAAAAGACGACCAAGTGATGCACGCACATCTCTACCACAAAAATAGATAAGGCTTTGATAGTCAGCTTGCGCACCGAAATCAAATTGGACAATTTCTTTAGCCAATTCCTCAACTGTTGGTGCATTCACAACAAAACGCACATGGCTTTCTCGCGCGCGATCAAAGCATCTTTGACCAACACAAAACAAAGGGGTCTCAGGATAGCACTCCAGATAATCGAGCGCTGCCCCCATTGCGTGAAGGCTGCTAACAACAATACCCGAACATGAAGCCTCTCCATCAGCTGCATTTGATATAGGGCTAGAATTACAAATCTCGATTTTCAAGATTGGTGCAAGAACAAAATCATGAACTGAACTGAACGCAAAATCGCCAACAAATCGCTGAACAAACCCTTCGCCCTGCGCATATGGGCGTGGCATAAGAAACAAAAAACGGCCTAAATCGGACAACTACAGCACCCCTTCAGGCACGATAGCCTTTAACTGCCGCCCCATTGCAAGCCCAAGCGTTTCTGCTGCCTGTATATTATAGACAGCTTGCCGCTCCTCAACACGCCACACCGTTCCACCATTCGGAGTCAGAACTTCTGCCCTGACCCACAAATCTTTACCGTCCAAGACAGCGTAAACCCCAACTGGCGTATGACACGAGCCACCCAACCCCCTCAGCAAGGCGCGCTCCGCTGACACGCAAAGAAATGTTTCCGCACAAGAAAGCTGACCAATAAAGGCCAATTTTTCTTGATCCTCAGATCGCATCTCCACTCCAATCGCACCCTGCCCTACGGCCGGCAGCATCTCATCAACATTCATAATGCTCCGTACTTCATCCAGCATATCCAAGCGCTCCAAGCCGGCATAGGCCAAGAACGTGGCCCCCACAACGCCCGCCTCCATCTTCTCTATACGTGTGCGCACATTCCCGCGCAAAGGTAAAACGGACAAATTCGGGTAACGCGCGGCGACATAAGCTGCTCTGCGCGCGCTTGTTGTACCGATGGAAGCCCCCGCGGGCATGTCAGACAATGACGCATAATGCGGCGATAAAAACACATCACGCACATCGGCCCGCGGCAACATAAACGGAATGACCAAACCTTCAGGCAAGCGTGTTTCCATGTCCTTCATCGAATGAACCGCCACATCAATCGCGCCCGCCAACAAAGCCTCCTCCAACTCTTTCGCGAACAAAGCCTTGCCCCCCGCGTCTGCGTTAAGCGCTCTTTCACCATGCTCAGGCTGCCAATCGCCGGACGTTTTGATAACCTTAACCTCGACATCAATCGCACAGCCAATTCTGGCTATTTCAGAAACGACCTTGGACGCCTGCCACAACGCAAGCGGCGAGCCTCTTGTGCCGATAATCAACTTTTCGGGTGGTGGCGGGTTTTCCAAATTGACAGACATGTACTATCGCTTTATCTCTATTCACATGATCGTTTTAGGCATCGAAACAAGCTGCGATGAAACCGCCGCTGCAATCGTAACCGATACTAGAGAAATACGCTCTAATGTTGTGCTGAGTCAACTGGAAGAGCACGCCGTTTTCGGCGGTGTAGTTCCTGAGGTGGCTGCACGTGCCCATGTCGAACATATCGATTCCGTTATTAAAGTAGCACTCGAAAAAGCAAACACAGACATAAACGAAATAGACGCCGTCGCCGCCACATGCGGACCGGGCCTAATCGGCGGCGTCATGATTGGCATGATGAGCGCAAAAGCAATCGCATCAGCGCGCGGCATCCCATTTATCGCGATCAACCATTTGGAAGGCCACCTGCTTACCCCTCGCCTTGTTGAAGACGTACAATTTCCCTATCTGGTTTTGCTGATCTCAGGCGGACACACACAAATTCTTATCGCCGAATCCGTCGGTAAATACAGAAGGCTCGGCACAACCCTCGACGATGCTGCTGGTGAATGTTTCGACAAAAGCGCAAAACTCATGGGTCTCCCCCACCCCGGTGGCCCAAACGTTGAAAAAGCGGCCGCCGCATGCAAAAACAGACAGGCCGCAATAGAACGCTTCCCCTTACCGACACCTCTACAACATCGCAAAAATTGCGACTTCTCTTTCTCGGGGCTTAAAACCGCGGTCAGAACACATGTCCAAAAGCTTCCAAAAGGGGATTTGAACGCCGATGACGTTTCTGACCTATGCTACGCATTTGAACAAAAAATGGCTGAAGTTTTGTTTATAAAATGCGCCCTCGCGATGAAAGAGTTTAAAGACTTATACCCTGAGCAAAAAAACGCGCCATTTATCGTCTGCGGCGGAGTCTCTGCCAATCAAACAATTCGTGGGCGGCTTGAGAACTTAGCACAGGATCACCAAATGGCATTCAGCGCGCCACCTCTTTCCCTCACAGGGGATAACGGCGCCATGATCGCATGGGCAGGGATAGAAAGGCTAAAACAAGGCCAAAAAGATACAATGGACACCCCCGCTCGACCGCGCTGGCCACTCGACCCGAATGCAGAAGCCAAAATCGGCGCTGGCGTAAAAGCATAAAATAACCAAAGGAAGAACCATGGATATCGAACAAACAAAAAATATCAGCGTTATCGGCGCTGGCGCATGGGGAACGGCTCTTGCACAAACTCTCGCCTCGACGGGAAAAGACGTAACGCTTTGGACACGCGCGCAATCCCATGCCGATGCAATTAATGCTGAAAATGAGAATAAAAGCTATCTGGAAGGCTTCAAACTCAACTCAAATATAAAAGCGACAAGCCAGCCTGAAAAAGCATTGCAAAACAATGTTTTATTAATGGTCACACCAACACAGACCTATCGAAACATCTTAAAATCTTTCGGCGAATACCTCACGGAAAACCACATATTAATTTTATGCTCAAAAGGCGTAGAACACGGCACGGCATCCCTCCTCAGTGAAATAACAGAGGAAGAAAAACCAAACCTACGCTACGCCATTTTAAGCGGCCCGAACTTCGCCATCGATGTTGTCGCAGGTAAGCCGGCAGGAACAACGCTCGCCTGCAAAGATATGGACTTAGGTGAAGCGCTTCAAAATCTAATCGCCGCTCCTCATTTTCGCCCCTATATCACAGATGATGTGATCGGCACGCAAATCGCAGGAGCAATCAAAAACGTGATCGCCATTGCATGCGGAATAGCCAACGGAATGAATATGGGCGACAGCGCCAGTGCCAGCCTGGTCACCCGCGGCCTTGCAGAAATCGCCCGCCTTGGTGAAGCGATGGGTGCAGAAAAAGAGACATTTTTAGGCATGTGCGGCATCGGCGACATGATGCTGACCTGCTCGTCCGAAACATCCAGAAATTTCTCACTCGGCGTCGCATTAGGGCGCGGAAACACATTGCAAGACATTCTAAAATCAAGAAAAACTGTAACCGAGGGCGTACACACCGCACAATCTGCCATGCTTCTAGCGGAGCGGTATAACGTCGATATGCCGATCTGCGACAGTATAAACCAATGCTTAAACCATGATATGTCACTTACCGATGTTCTGGAGAACATGCTCAACCGACCACTCAAACCCGAATACGAATCTCCTTAAAAAGATGCCCTCTTTATCCCCCCTGCCTCTTGTGACATACTTTTAAGCATTCGAAATTGGGAGATAAAAATGAGTGACATATACCCGCCATCTGACGAGATAAAAAAACGCGCCCGCATATCCGAAAAAAAATACGAGGACATGTATCGCGACTCCATCGAGAATCCCGACAGCTTCTGGGAAAAGATGGCAAAGCGAATAGACTGGTTCGAGCAACCGACCAAAATCAAAAACACCAGCTTCAACAGCCCCGTATCCATCAAATGGTATGAGGATGGAATACTAAACGCGTGCTACAACTGCGTTGATCGCCACCTCCCCGAAAAATTAACCTCCACAGCCTTTATCTTCGAGGGCAACAATCCCGAAGAGACGTACAAGGTGAGTTACGGCGAACTAAAAGACGAAGTGTCTAAACTCGCCAACGCGTTGAAACAACGCGGCGTCAAAAAAGGCGACCGAATCACCATCTACATGCCAATGATCCCCGAAGCAGCGTACGCCATGCTGGCTTGCGCGCGAATCGGCGCAATTCACTCTGTGGTTTTTGGCGGCTTCTCACCAGAAAGCCTGAAAAACCGAATTTTAGATTGCAAATCAAACATCGTCATCACCGCTGACGAAGCCTATCGCGGCGCAAAAACCGTCCCCCTTAAGGCCAACGTCGATGAGGCGTTAAAATCATGTATCAACGTCCACACTGTTCTCGTTTACAAAAGAACAGATGCCGATGTGAACTGGACCGAAGACAGAGACGTGTGGTGGCACGATATCGTCTACCCGCAAAGCACAGACTGCCCGTGTGAGCAGATGAACGCCGAAGATCCGCTCTTCATTCTTTATACATCAGGCTCCACAGGAAAGCCTAAAGGCGTGATGCACACTACGGGCGGGTATATGGTGTACGCCAGCCTGACGCACGAAACGGTTTTTGATTACCAAACAGGCGAAGTCTATTGGTGCACCGCCGATGTCGGATGGATTACAGGCCACTCCTATATCGTCTACGGTCCGCTCGCAAACGGTGCGATTAGCTTAATTTTCGAAGGCGTGCCGAATTATCCCGATGCATCGCGCATGTGGCAGGTTGTCGATAAACACCACGTCAATATTTTCTACACCGCCCCAACAGCGATTCGCGCACTTCTGGCCAGTGGCGACGATATGGTGAATAAGACCAGCCGCAAATCATTGCGCATCCTTGGCACGGTCGGCGAACCGATCAATAAAGAAGCTTGGGAATGGTATTACAATATCGTCGGCGAAGGCCGCTGCCCCGTCATCGACACATGGTGGCAAACCGAAACTGGCGGACACTTAATAACCCCTCTCGTCTGTCACGACCTAAAACCCGGCTCCGCAGCCAAACCATTCTTCGGCATTCAACCGGTTCTTTTAGACAAAGACGGACAAGAACAAAGCGGAGAGGCGCAAGGAGCCTTATGTATAAAAGATTCATGGCCCGGGCAAATGCGCGGCGTCTATAATGACCCTGACCGATTCGAACAGGTCTATTTCTCAGACTATAAAGGCTATTATTTCTCAGGCGATGGCGCACGCAGGGATAAAGATGGCTACTATTGGATAACAGGCCGTATGGATGACGTGCTGAATGTCTCAGGCCACCGCATGGGCACCGCAGAGATTGAAAGCGCAATTAATGAACATAACGACATCGCCGAAAGCGCTGTTATCGGCGTACCGCATGATATCAAAGGCGAGGCCATCTTCGCCTACATCACATTAAAAGGTGGCGCGTCCTTAACAGCCGAAACCGCAAAAGCGGAAGTCACGGCGCTCGTGCGTGAAACTATCGGCCCGATTGCAACGCCAGATACAATCCTCATCGCCCCTGCCCTGCCGAAAACTCGATCGGGCAAAATCATGCGCCGTATCTTGCGTAAAATCGCAAGCGAGGAATATGACGCACTGGGTGACATCTCAACCTTGGCCAATTCCGAAGCGATAGAGGATTTAATCGAACGCCGTAAGAAACTTTAAGATAAAAAACATAACCTCCAAGATACTGAGAGCAAAATGTCAGGAAAAATATATTGGTGCCAATTGGAGAGTAAGAAGTTCTACGAGCACCGATTATTATATCAACTTCCACATGGTCGCATAGCATTTGGTGTCGATGAACTGGGAAATAAAAGTCTACTCGCCCTCTTGCGGGGTGCAGTTGGATGGGACTACAAGCAGAATAAATGGATCGTCTGTAAAGACTTTGGTTTTATAGAAGATGTGAGAAAGCTTGAAGGATCAGGATCAATCGTCTCTTTCTATGATTTTGAGAGAGAAGATTTTGCAGATGATATACCGTCTATGTCCCACACTCTCTCACGTATAAAGTCTCTCAATGAGAATGAGAAAAAAGAAGTTGTCCAAAAGGCGCTAGATCATTTTGACGCTGTTGCTGTCTGGGACTTAGATTATCGTGCGAATGTGTTTTCTAAGGACAAAGCGTCATTCCTCTCTTTTCTTGAACGCCTTCCTCAAGAGGTGGAAATCATCGAGGTTGAAGAAGAAAGCAAAATGCCCGTGTGGTAACGTGGTAACGCATCATTAAAAAGGCCGCTTACGAAATAGCGGCCTTATAAAAAACGTTTCCGGCTAAACCTAAGCCATACCGATGGCCGATTTATAAAGGTCGAGCAGCTCTTCTGACTCGCGGCGCTTTTCCGTATCCATCTTGCGCAGAGAAACAATCTTACGCATCGTCTTCACATCAAAACCAACCCCTTTTGCTTCCGCGTAGACTTCCTTCAAATCTTCCATTAACGCGGCCTTTTCTTCTTCCAAACGCTCAATACGCTCAATAAAGGCGGCCAAGCGTTGGCCTGCAACACCGCCTACATCCTGCGTTGCGGTTTCGTTTTGTTGTGCGGAATCATCAGAAGCGGGAAAGCTAGCAACATTTTCATTCATCGGGGTCAATCCTTTGCTGTGTTATCTCATTTTTTAAGGACTCACACCCTACAAAAAAAAAGGGCGTTTAAACACCCTTTTTTCGAAATTGATGTGCTCAAAAGCCTGCCTAATTTCGAACCAGCTTCGAACTCCAACTTTCGAAATAAATTCCATGCTCGTTCGGCGACTCGCGATACCGCCCGACCTGAAAGGTTAATGTATGCTCCTGCGTGATCTGGTCGCGCATCTCCTTGCTGCCATCAGGCAAGATAACTTCCTCATAAAACGTCACCAAAACACCAACCTGATAGAGCCAGCGATAGCGCCCGTCAATCGCGCCCTCATTAAGCACAATCGGATAATCTTTAATCACACCCGTAACATTACGCCCTGTTCTTAAAACATTGATAAACTGCCTGTCACGCAAATAGGCGCGATATTCCTGCTCCCCGACCTTGGTGAAATTAACCGTCCCTTTTTGGATTGCCCGCTCATAACCATCCGTTTTATACGTCAACAAAGCCGGAATAGTTTCGCTCAACCAATCTGTTATGGCCTTATTGGTACGATGGCGCTCATCCAAAGGTGTGATCGACAATTCATTACCTTGTGAATCCATATCGAAAATAACATCATCACCCGTTGCAAAAGGCGCACGAAGCGTTTCTGCAGGCCCCGGCTCAAAATTCGGAGTCGGGAACAAAAAATCAAAAAACGCATGCGCTTTATTCGGGACAGCAAACGACGCCGCGCCAAACAAAACAAAACCACACACCAGAAACAAAATGAAACGCATAGGTAAAGAATCCTTCTTTTTTCGAAACACCCTACAATTTCAACACAAATCGGCGACTTTTTCCACTAAGAACATTACAAAAATGATACTGGACATTTTTTGCTCTATCCCGCATTTTCAGCTGTATGAGCAGTGAAGATAGAGATATCGCAGAAAAGAACACACTCGGCAATCGCGTAAAGCGATATGGTCGCGTTTCCGGCACGATGGCTGGCTTGGGGATGAAATTACTCGGCGAGCGCTATCTCGGCATGGATATTAAGCGTGACGAACATGCGCGCCAGCTGATGGAATCGCTCGGTAATCTCAAAGGCCCTTTGATGAAGGTCGGCCAAATTCTGGCAACCATCCCTGAGGCTCTCCCTGCCGAATACGCAAACGAATTTCAACAACTGCAATCCAACGCGCCGCCAATGGGCTGGCCGTTCGTGCGCAGGAGGATGAAAACCGAATTAGGGCCCGACTGGCAAAGCAAATTTAAATCCTTCGAAAAAGACGCCGCCGCTGCGGCCAGCCTTGGCCAAGTCCATCGCGCTGTGTCACTCGATGGCGAAAATCTGGCCTGTAAACTGCAATATCCAGACATGCAATCGGCTATCGATGCGGATTTAAAGCAACTCAAACTCATGTTTTCCCTGTATGAGCGCTACGACAAGGCGATTCAAACCACGCAAATCCATGACGAACTGGCCGAACGCCTGCGCGAGGAACTCGACTACACACTCGAGGCAAAACACACAAAACTCTATCACCACATGCTGGAGGGGCAGGAAAACGTACACGTGCCCGAAGTCAAAGATGACCTGTCAACCGACCGCCTTTTGACCACATCTTGGATGGATGGTGATCGCATCATGAACTTCGTGGATAAGGACATCGAAACGCGTAACCAATTGGCAATGAACATGTTTTACGCGTGGTACATCCCGCTTTACAAATTCGGCGTCATTCACGGTGACCCGCATTTGGGCAATTACACCGTGCGCGATGATCTTTCGATTAATTTGCTTGATTTCGGGTGCGTACGTGTCTTCCCCGTTGAATTTGTCGGCGGCGTGGTTGACCTCTATCACGCCCTCCTCCGCGATGATAACGATCTGGCCGTCCACGCCTATGAGACATGGGGCTTCAAAGGCCTAAGCAAAGAACAGGTCGAAACCCTGAACATCTGGGCAAACTTCCTCTACGGCCCGATTTTGGAAGATAAAGTCCGCCCTATCGGTGAAATCACAAACGGCGTCTATGGGCGCGAAACCGCGGAGAAAGTGCATAAAAAATTGCGCGAAGTCGGCGGCGTACAGGTTCCCCGCGAATTCGTCTTCATGGATCGCGCCGCTTTGGGGCTCGGCTCCGTGTTCTTACATCTAAAAGCCGAAATCAACTGGTACAAAGTGTTTAACGAACTCATCGACGGGCTGGATTTGGACAAACTCCGCAAAACCCAACAAACCGCCCTCAAAAAATTCGACGTCCCCGACACGCTTTGAAAATTTATATTACTCACGAAGCTAGCGTGCCAAGTCTTTCTACCTACTTAAATGCTAACGTATGGCAATTTGAACCCGCTCCCAAATTTTATCCGGTATAGCATTTTTCCAAACGCCTTTTAGCAGTTCTTTAAATCGAGGATTTCCTCTAGCCTCTTCTTCTACCCAAGAAATAGTTATTTCAGGATTGCGTACTAAAATATCTTCAAGAGGACCTGCTGCAAGATTAGACAATATCAAATCATCTTCTGCTGATCGTAAGATTAAAAGTATGATCGCCCATGCCTCTTTGGGCTTCTTCGCTATCAAATCATCGAACTGAAAAACACTATCCTCAAGAAAGCTAAGATTAGCATCAGAACGAATAAGCTTCGTATACGTTATCCAATCCTTCGAAATTTTCTCACTATCAATATTCTTAGTGTTCATAACACCCCTATTTCAAACAAGCTAGCGATTTGCCAATTTTCAGATGATATCACCATTCCTTAATATCCCCAAAAAAAACGCGCCCTATTGTGCATATCAGAATCTTTCTGATTCGAGATGAGTCATACTTTTTCCACCATGTATGAGAATCATCATTCAAAACCACACATTATAGAAAACCAGAACGGTAACATCTTCTTCACCCTTTTCGCCGCAGTTGCGATTATCGGGCTTTTGGGAACGGTTGTGGTCTCCACTATTCGCGGCCCCCTCACCACCATGGTGGAGGTACAAAACCGCACGCAAGCCGAAAGCGAAATGAACATCGCCGCCCGCCTTGCCGTGTTAGAGGCCACAAACCAGGTCGGCAATGGCGATTGTGACGGCGACGGCTTTGTTGAGCCGCTCGAATTCATTCCGGGATCAGGCCCGACAGGCGGCGGAACGCTCCCCCTTGCCATCGCCTCCTCTCGTGTTGATCCATGGGGCGTGGCGTATGGATATTGCGTATGGGATGCAGGGCCAACCATCAACGATGCAGCGTGTGACTATGACACCGACTCAACGTTTAACCGCTTAAACGGCACAGGCGACACGCTCGAGAATTACCCCGTCATCGCTATCATATCCGCAGGGCCCGACCAGAGCTTTAACACAACCTGCGCCGACGGTCCGCCGTCCATCACCACATCAGGCGATGATTTGATCGTTGATTACACCTACGCCACCGCCACAGCAGACTCAGGCGGCCTGTGGGATTTAAGAGACCCGAGCACCGCAGGCATCGACAAAGACATCGAAGTCGAAGGCACAGCCAAATTCCGCGACGGAATTGATCTCAGCGATGCCACCTTCGGCGCATCCGCGCAACTCCGCCTCGGCGCGGCCTCTGTCATCCTGCCTGACCAAACAACCCTGTTCGACTCAGACTGCCCGGGTACATTAAACGTCAACCTCGATCTGTTGCGCCTGAACAAAACCTCAACCCCTTATGTTTTGGAAGTCTGTAACACCACAGGCTTTGAACCCGCCACAGGCCTTGGCCTCTGGACACCGGGCGCTGATGATGATCTCTACTATAACAACGGCACAACACCACAAGTCGGCATCAACACAACCGCCCCCGCACATACATTAGACGTAAACGGCGACATCAATATAAGCGCGACATCAGGCTTGAGGATTGGTGGCAATAACGCGCTGAGAGTATATCAAAATGCAGGCGGCGCATTCACCACCGCAATCGGAACCAATTCAGAACACAGTAGCTTGGACCTAGCCGCCACAGGAACGCCAAGCAACGTATTCGTGGGTAATTTAGCCGGTGAATCAATCACGAGTGGGACAGCAAACACCTTCCTCGGCGCAGGCGCAGGAAGAAATAATACAACAGGGATAAGCAACACCTACATCGGAAACAACGCCGCGACAGGAAACCAAACAGGCGAAAGAAACATCATTCTTGGCCATCAGTCCGGCCAAAGAACATCCGCAGGCGCCAATAATTTCAGCTATAACGTTTTTATAGGAAACCGCATCGGCGCGGATACAATCACATCATCCGCCGTGCGTAACGTCATAATCGGCGACGCTGCCGGCTCAGACCTCACAACGGGCGAGCGCAACACCATCATTGGTCAGGCCGCTGGCGACGTCCTCACCACGGGAAGCAACAACATATATATAGGCCGCAATGTTGATGCCTCCTCCGCAACAGTTTCAGATGAAATGATCATCGGTGATTTCTTATACGGCGATATCGCAAACGGCCGCCTCGGCATCGGCACATCGACATTAAATGACGCGCTGGAAGTTGCAGGAAACATCGACGCAACAGGCGGCGGAAACTTCGGAAACGACGTGGATGTTACAGGAAACATCACTGCCACCGTGGACATAACCGCTACAGGCGATATCGCTGCCAGCGATGCCAACATCAGCGGCCTGGTCAACGCAAACGACTATGACGTAAACGGAAACGACTTTGTCCCCGCCGCATGTGCCTCAGGCAGCTTCAACCGCTGGACGGGAACAGCATGGCTGTGCGAAAACGACACAATCGGTTCAGGCGGTGGAAGCACATCTGCCCTGGACGGCTTGTCCGATGTCGAAGCCCCAAGCCCGAACAATGATGATTGTATCAAATTCAATTCCGTATCAGGCGACTGGGAAACCGGCCCCTGCAGCAGCGTCTTTCAGGTCACGGGCGCTGCGGGAAGCGAAGTCGTCTCCACAACAAACACAGCCGCACCTTATGCCACAGCCGATTTTGTTGTCGGCTCCCCATCCCTCGATTATTCAAGCGATACAGACCACGCAAACAGACTATTCTTCGACAAATCAAAGGGCGCATTCCGCGCAGGGCGAACAAACAACGGCCGCTGGAACGACGCAAATATCGGTGACTTCAGCGTCGCATTTGGCACAAGTACGCAAGCTACAGGCGAAGCAAGTTTTGCAATGGGGCGGCTAACCAATGCAACAGGCCTTCGATCCACCGCGTTCGGAAATGAAGTCAGCGCATCGGGGGAAGATTCTGTGGCCTTTGGCCTCGGCAACGGCACAGGATTTCGTGGCACATCAGGGGCTCGCTCCTTCTCTGTGATAGCAGGAAACTCAAGCGGAACAGGTCCCAATCTTTCAGGCGATGAGTCTTTTGCCTTTTTCTCCGGCAATCAAGACGGCGTGACCGCCCCAACCGACCAAGTCTTTGGTGTTTTCGGATCTAAAGTCATGATCGACCCTAACAGCCCCGCAACAGAGCTTACCCCATCAACCGGCGGCGAGCAGGATCTGGTTCTTGATGTTACAGGCCCCATTGGTGCATCATTTTATTGTGACGCAGACGGCAACAACTGCTTCACAGCCTTAGCGGCATCGGGCGCAGTGAGCGAATTAGATGATCTGACCGATGCTACAACCGACTACACCGTCGATAATAACTTATTCTTGGGGCAGAATGCAGGCGCGTCCATTGCGAGCGGGGGGAATAAAAATATCTTCATCGGCCAAAACACAGCCACGGCGACAACGACGGGGCGCGATAATGTCTATATTGGATACAATGTCGCAACAAACGCAATAACTGCGCGTGACAACGTCTATATCGGCGGTGAAACAGCAGAAAACGCAGGGGACAGCTTCAATAACACCTATATCGGACAACGGGCGGGCAGAAACAATACAGGAAACAACAACATCGCAATTGGTCGCCTCGCCCTTTCTGGTGTGTTGGGTTCATCTTCAGGTGGAAGTAATGTCGTTATCGGAAACGCTGCAGGCGGTGCAATAACCACAGGCACATTCAACACCTTTCTGGGCCCCGGAACAGGCACAACCCTAATCGACGGAAACCGCAACATCCTGATCGGCTCAGGAATAAGTGCACCGGCGACCAACACGGATGATTATTTGAGCATCGGCAACATCATAAGGGGAGATTTGGCATCAAGCGTTGTATTTCTCGCCACACCAAACGTAGAACCTCTCGACGCATCCTTAAACAATTCCGAATACACGCTCTGGCTGGATGAAAGCGATGACGAATTTGAATTCAAGGCCAAAAAATCAGACGGCTCTATCATATCCGCCACACTCTCCCCAAGCGGCGACGCAGATTGGCAAATCGATGAGACAAACAGCTACGTCTATAACACAACCGACAGAATCGGCATTGGCACGGCGACGCCGTCAAACACACTGACCGTAGTGGGCGGAAATATATCATTAAGAAACGACGGCGACACGACAAATGCAATTTTAATGTCTGCTGACGGCTCCACCGGAACCATTGCGCTGGCAAATGGTGGCTTTAGCAGGGTTCGATTCTCAAGCTCTGCAACGACACAGAGCTACTTCGATCAGGGAAATTTCGTCTTCGGCGCAACCACGGCAAATAACTCAGCAAAACTGCAAGTGGATGCCACAACGCAAGGCTTCCTCCCCCCACGCAACACTGACCCGAACGCAAACATCGGAACCCCCGCAACGGGCCTCATCGCCTACGACACAACAGATAATGAATTGCAAGTCTTCGATGGCACAAACTGGGTTGCGATGAATACCACCAGCGTGACAGCCAACAGCCTCGATTGGGATGATTTCACCGACACCATGACGCTAGACGCCACAACCACCATCGACATGGACACCAACACCGCCAACCTTAACTTCGATAGCAACACCTTCGTCATAGACAGCGCTAACGATCGCATCGGCATCGGCACAACCACGCCAAACAGATCACTCACAATTTTAGGGAACGGGATATCAATCAGGGAAGAAGATGACGGAAATGAAGCCGTCGGCATCGGCTCTGGCCTACAGACAGGATTTATCGCACTTAGAAACGATGGCTTGGAGAACACTGTCATCCGATCAGCCGTCGGCGCAGAAACATACTTCAATGCAGGGAGCGTCGTTTTCGGAGGGACAACGGCTGATGCATCAGCCCGCGTACAAATCGATTCAACATCACAAGGTGTCCTCCTCCCCCGCATGACAACCGCCCAACGCGACGCCATCAATAGCGGAACATTCGCTACAGGGCTCACCATCTACAACACAACAACCAACACCCTCCAATTCTACGACGGCACAACATGGCAAAACGCAGGCGGCACAGCAGGAACAACTGCCATCAATGATTTAACCGACGCATATCACGACACAACCACCGACTTTGACGGCGACACGAATGATAACGACGACAACCTCGCACTGGGTCATGAATTCCCTGCCCTTGATGGAACAAACCCAGGCGCACGTAACATCGCAATCGGTGCCAGAGCGGCAAGCACATTAACAACCGCAGATGATACAGTTGTCATTGGATATGACGCAGGCAGAAGGCTTACAACAGGCCGTCAAAATACTATTGTCGGCTCAAACGCAGGTGAAAACGTAACTGCCGGGTTATTCAATACACTTATCGGTAATAACGCTGGTCGCGATATATCGAGCGGCGATAATAATACGTTTGTTGGCCGAGCTGCTGGGACAAATGCAGAAGGCAACACAAACACTGGTGTTGGAGGAAACGCGTTATTTAGAAATACAACTGGCTCAAATAATACCGTACTTGGGTATCAAGCAGGAAACGGAACAACAAACGGTGCTCGCGATAACAACACAATCATCGGCACACGCGCAGGGATATCCATAGAGCCCGGCTCAAACAACAATGTATTCCTCGGGTATCAAGCAGGTGATATAACAACCATAGGCACAGATAACATTGTAATCGGCTACAATGTTGATCCTTCCTCTGCAACAGCATCCAACGAGTTAAATATCGCAGGGACAATTTTCGGCAATCTCTCAACAAACCAAATCGGAATCGGCGTAACAAATGCTACAACAATAGATGCAAGCGCTATATTTGATATTTCAAGCACAAGTCGAGGCGCCCTCCTCCCCCGCATGACAACCGCTCAACGCGACGCCATCAACTCAGGAACATTCGCAACGGGCCTGATCATCTACAACACCACAACCAATACTCTGCAATTCTACGACGGCACAACATGGCAAAACGCAGGCGGCGCGGCAGGAGCAATCGCCATCAATGACCTGACTGATGCCAGCACAAATGCAAGCTCTGTCTATATGGGCAACGGCGCAGCCCCCTCCGCAACAGGTGTACAAAACACTGTCCTTGGTATTGATGCGTTTATAAACGCAACATCAGGCAACAACAACACCTTCGTCGGCTGGCAAGCAGGCGGAAATGCCGCCATGACGGACGGACAAATGGATGACAACACGGCACTGGGGGAAAGAGCAGGCTATAACTTATCCAATGGCGCATCAGGCAACATCTTTATCGGCGTAAGAGCTGGCGCAAACGAAACAAACGGTGACAACAATATTATTATCGGGAACGACATACCTACGTCCGGATTCAACGCGCAAAATGAGATGAATATCGGGAATACCATCTACGGTGATTTATCCGCAGGCACAGTTGGCATCGGCGGTGACGCAGGAGCAGATTGGCTCACGATATCAGAGTCAGGGTTTGGCACATCACCAACATTACGCATCCAACAAGACGGCGCAGGACAATTTGCCGGCAGCTTTATACGATTATCCAGAACAGTTGACAGCGCAGACCAACAAATTGGCGGACTTTTATTCTCAACCAATACAGACGGTTATATTGCCGGTGTTGAGGGATGGACAGACGGCACAGACAACACAGGGAATGAACTTAGGTTTTATACAGACAGCCTGGGTGCGGGCCCGGGATACTCTGAAAAAATGCGCATTGATGCGACAGGCGGCATAAGCATAGGCTCCGCAGCAAAAGCAAATAACAGCGCAATTATCGATATGACATCAACTGATCGCGGCGCACTCCTGCCCCGTATGACCACCGCGCAACGGAATGCGATTAACTCAGGAACATTCGCAACAGGCCTCACAATCTACAACACAACAACCAACACCCTCCAGTTTTACGACGGCACAGCGTGGCAAAACGCAACAGCCGACAACCTCGGCAATCACACCGCTACACAAACCCTAAATATTGGCACGTTCAATATCAACGGAGATGCAGACACAACCGAGGGGCTAACCATTGATACATCCGGTCGCGCCGCAATAACGGGATCAGGCTCATCAGCTTCATTATGGACAGTTTTAAACGTTGCAAACGGCAGTACCGCAACAAACTCTGGCCAAGGCTCTGCTTTAGTATTTAGGACAGGGACAACATCACAGGCCACAATTGGCGGCGTCTTTGAAGGAAGCGTCAACGACGATACGGCCTTTGTCATACACACGCGCGAGGCAGACGTATCCGCCGAAAAAATGCGTGTCGCATCAGACGGAAGTGTCGGCATCGGAACAAACAACCCCTTGTCAAAATTGCACGTCCGCGCCCCCGACAGCGCCGCAGACAGCGCCTTACTTTTACAATCAACAGGCACAGCCGAAACCGGCATCGGCATGAGCATGAATTCCAACGGCACGAATCTCGCAAACATTGTCGCGTTCCGCGAGGCAGGCGGCTCACAAGACGCTTATCTGACATTCGTAACACGCTCCGGCGGCAGCAACGCAGAACGCATGCGCATCCACGAAAACGGCTTTATCGGCATCGCAAACCCTGCGCCCAATGTTGAATTAGATGTCACAGGCGACATTGAATATACAGGCACAATCACAGACGTTTCAGACAGACGCTTGAAAGACAATATTGAGCCACTCAACAAACACGGCGCGTTATTGGACAGAATCGATCAAATTGAAACCGTCAGCTTCACCATGAAAAATGATAAGAACAAACGCACAGAATACGGCGTGATCGCGCAACAGCTAGAAGACATCTTCCCTGATTTAGTCCACACCGCGCAGGATGAAGCGGGCACAAAATCAGTCAATTATGTCGGCTTAATCGCCCCCATGATCGAGGCCACAAAGGAACTAAAAGCGCGAAATGTTGAACTGCGCTCTGAAATTGAGGCAATGAAAGAAAATCAAGCACAAACACAAGCGGCCTTGAAAGATTTAACAGAACAAGTTGCCCTACTCACAAAAGTCGTGGGAGAAGAAAAAGTCAAAAACGCATCGTTCTTGCCCTCAAATGTATGGCTTTTGATGCTGTTGATAATTTTTGGAGGCGCGGCCTTCTTCCCTATCGTACGACGACGCATATCATGAAAAAGTCAATCATCATTACTTTTGAGCATTTGCGCAGGAACATCGGGGTTATTCACCTCTTGAATGCGTAACTGACGCCATAAATACGGCGGCGCACCGTGGCGAATATCACCAACCGACTTATTCTCAGACACGATATACGCTCCACTTTTCAAAACATCGGAAGCCTGACGCGATTGTACGTCCCTAAACAAAGACTCTTCCCAATTGATCTGGGAGAAATAAGACGGTGTCTCATTTTGCGGTATGCGCGCAATCATATCCTGAATATCAACGCGGCGAAATTGAGCGCTAAAATCGCTATCTCCATCAACACCCGATTTAAATTTCTCAAACTGCACATCAAAAACGCGTAAAGCGTGACGCTCGTAAAATGCACGTTGGCTGCTCTCGTACCACCGCACGACCAAATTGGCCGCAGCCTTGGCCTCATCAACACCGGAAGCCAAATCATCATCATAAGATCGCGCCAGAGCCGACCAGTCTTTCGACTTTAACGCACCGCGCCAAGCCATATCCTGACCGCGCCTGTTCATCGCCCACGCCGCACGAATCGTCTCAACCTCCGCCCACGCCTCGTTAAACAGGATAATCCGAACCATGCTGCGTGCATCAGGCATCACAGGAAAGACGCCCTTCTCCTGAAGCGGCAAGAAATATAGCCCCAGCATATCTTGATAAAAATGCATCATCTCATGCATCAAGCTGTGCGTTTGCTGCGCCTGCCCAGATAATAAATGCAGTGTAATTACGGCCTTTAAAGCCCCGCTCACAGACATGCTCATAAAACCTTGAGTAAACAACGCCTGCTTTTCCGCAGTATCCAGCCGCTCCGTCGCCAAAGCAAATGGCTTATACGCCCCCGCCCCGCCAAGCACAGAGAACCGAATATCGCACCCATAATCAACCAACTCATGGGACAATTTCTCAAAAAACGCATCATGGGACACGTGCTCGAACAACATCGCTTTTCTGCGCATAAAAACCTTATCAAACATAACATGGAAACCTTAGAAACTTGACGAGGCAAGATCAACGCAATAAACAATAATTTTGAACAATAAAGACAGTCATGACAAAAACCATCATTCAATGCTTCGGCAATAAACCCGCACCGCAATTCTATGTCGACTATCACGACACGGAATGGGGCGTACCCGTCCATGATGATCACACCCTGTTCGAAATGCTGATTTTAGAAGGCGCGCAAGCAGGCCTAAGTTGGGAAACAGTACTCAGAAAGCGCGACAATTACCGCCGCGCCTTTCATAACTTCGACGTTGAAAAAGTGGCCAACATGACAGATGAACAGCTCGAAAAACTGCGCGAGGATGAAGGCATTATAAGAAACCGCCTGAAAATCTATGCAACCCGCAAAAACGCGAAGGCCTTTATCGAAATACAAAAAGAATACGGCACATTTGACGCCTATCTTTGGGCCTATGTAGACAACAAACCGATTGTCAGCGCCATCGAAAACTTCAAGAACACACCGGTCAAAACAACCATCAGTGACGCACTTTCTAAAGACTTGAAAAAAAGAGGAATGTCATTTGTCGGTTCAACGATAATATACGCCTATATGCAGGCGGTCGGCATGGTAAATGACCACTTAACAACCTGTCCGTGTTACAAACGGCTTGCATTTTCATAAAGCATTTGTTATCACTCTCCTATTGCACTGCACAAAAAAACAATAGGAGAATGTCGTTATCACCGACCTTAAGAAGGATCAAATGTATGTTCTGGCCACAGATTTGGACGGAACATTTTTAGAAAGTACAGACAGACAAAAAGACGAGCTTTACGAATTTTTACGTGATCATCCGAATATTCTCCTCGTATTCGTCACCGGGCGAAACACCGAAATTATCCTTCCCATTCTGGACGACATGTTCATCCCAACCCCGCATTATATTATCGGCGACGTCGGTGCCACGGTTATAAACGGCCAAACAGGCGAACACATTCAACCCCTTCAAAATCAAATTTCCACCAAATGGCAAGAAGCTCTTGCCGATATCGAAGACATTAAAGGCCTCGAACATCTTGAACGCCAAGATCAACCACAAGAACGCCGCATGTCTTTCTACGTTGAAGCAGAGAAAACGCCCGACAATTTGATTGAGATGCTACAAAAGCGCAACTGTGACATTCTGTTTTCGAATAACATTTATTTAGACATCCTTCCGAAAGACGTGAACAAAGGCTCCACACTAAAAGGGCTAATTGATCATCTCGACCTCAACCATGACAACGTCATCGTCGCGGGTGATACAATGAATGATTTCAGCATGTACAACACCGGGTATAAAGGCGTCGTGCTCAATAACTCAGAACCTTTATTGAAAGAAGCCGCCAAAGATTTAGAAAATGTGTATTTTTCAAAAGCCAACGGAACAGATGGAATTTTGGAAGCTCTCAAACATTTCAAAGTAACCGAACAAAAAACCGTTACCCCTGAGACAGTAAAATATGGCGACTCTGATCTTGTTATGGTCTATCACCGCCTGCCTTACCGTGAAGTGGAAGAAAACGGCCAAATGGTGCGTAAAAAACACAGCAGCCCGAACGGCATCCTACCAACACTTTTGGGCTTTTTTAGTGAAAAGCAAAAAGGCTCATGGGTGGCTTGGTCGTTTTCAGAAACGCGCACCCCTGAAAACTTCGAAGAACATGTCGTTGTTGATAAGGAAAAATACGAAAACCTTAAAGTGTGCCGTATCCCTTTAACCAAAAAAGACGTTGAGATTTTCTACGAAGTTTTCTCTAAGGAATCATTCTGGCTCCTGCTCCACTCTTTCCACGAACGTGTGAATTTCAACCATGAACATTGGGATCATTTCCTTGAAATCAATCGAATCTTTGCCGAAAAAGCCGCGCAAGAAGCAGCCGAAAACGCAACCGTATGGATCCACGATTATAACCTTTGGATGGTGCCCGAATATCTAAGGCAGCTGCGCCCCGATGTAAAAATCGCCTTCTACCATCACACCCCCTTCCCATCGGCAGATATCTTCAACATGCTGCCATGGCGCAGGGAAATCGTGAACTCCCTCCTTCAATGTGACTATGTCGGTTTTCACATCCCGCAATATGTTGATAATTTCGTCAACGTGGTCAGGTCAAACTACGAAATTGAGGTGAACGAACGCACAAACGCCATGCCGCGTTTTAAAACATATGGCTGCGCAATCGGCGTTGATCGTTACGTCTCCTCACTAACGACGGAGCTCAACACCGTGCAAATGGGCGCACACCCTGTCGGCATTAATTGCAAAAACATCGAAGATTTGGTGAACAGCGAAAAAGTTCAACAGCTCTACGAGAAGATCAAAGAGGAAATCGGCGACAGGAAATGTATTGTCTCTGTTGAGCGCACAGACTACACCAAGGGCCCGATTGAAAAATTAAAGGCCTACGAAAAGTTCCTCGAAGACCACCCCGATCAGCACGGCGAAGTCTCCCTCATTATGGTTTGTACGCCACCGGCAAAGGGCATGAAAATCTACGAAGAGATTACCCAAGATATCGCTTATAACGTAGGCCTGATCAACGGACGCTTCGGCCGTTACAACTGGACACCAATCCACTATGTCAATCGTATGATCCCGTTCGAAGACGTGATTGCCTATTACAAAGCCGCGGATATCGGCTGGGTTACGCCACTACGTGATGGATTAAATCTGGTTGCGAAAGAATATGTCATCGCCAAACACGCGGCCGGCATCAGCGGCTCTTTGGTCTTGTCCGAATTTGCAGGCGCGGCTGTAGAATTACACGGCGCGTTTCTGGTCAACCCTTATGATACAAATGACATGTCGAAAACCCTCTATCGCGCGCTAACCGCATCGGAAGATGATAAAGATGCACGCATCAACCGTATGGCAAACATCATTTCGACATATGATGTCAATGAATGGGGGCGTGATTTCCTCGAACACGTACAAAACACGTCGAAAAAAAAAGATGAGCCTCTGAAAAGGGTTGCTTAACCTCTATATCAGGCGCTCTCTTCCTCTCCCTCTTCAGGATGAGTGAGAAGAACAACAGCAGGCGATGTCCGTACAGGCGGCATCGCCTGAAACTCATTTTGATCATCAACAGTAATCGTCTCGCCCACAATCTCGCGATACACACCGAAAACAGAGAGCAGAACAAAAGCAACGGATAAAAAGATAAAGAAAATATCTGCCCCGTAAAAATCAAGCAGAACAGCAAGGACAATCGGCGCAATACAGGAACTAATCCCGTTCACCAAAATCAAAGACGCCGTTGCCGATGTAATTTGTGAAGGCTTCAACCGATCATTCATATGCGCAGCGCTAATACTGTAGATAGAGGCAACGCACCCACCAAAGAAAAAACTGGCAACAATCAAAAGACTTGTAAAGCTATAGGCTAAAACACTCACGCAAAAACCGAATATCGTAACAGCAATAATCACACGGCGCCGCTCTATCCGATCAGAAAGCCAGCCCGTAAAGAGCGGGATCAAGGCGCAACCAACAATGAAAGAGGCCATGAAAAAGGAAATCTCAGGCAAAGATAGCCCAAGCGACTTCGCATAAATCGGCCCTAACGTCAGAAACGAAGCCCCACTCAAACCTGCGACCAATACGCATGCAATACAAAACGGTGAAATCTGAACCAACTCTCTCAAAGGCAGGCTTTCGTTATCCTCAAATTCAGGGGACGGCTTATTTGCCAACGTCACAGGCAAAAGCGATAACGAAATCAGAACCGAAATCAGAACAAACAAACCCATCGTTTCAATTGACCCGAGATTGATCAGGAATTGACCCGAAAACAGGCCGAAATGAATAACAAACATATAAGCGCTTAAAATCTGAGCACGCCTCTTATTGCTTGCAATATTATTCAACCAGCTCTCAGCAACAATAAATAAGCCAACGAAGCTGACGCCACTTACCAAGCGCACCAAAATCCACAAATACGGATCAACAAACAACCCCTGCACCAAAATCGTCGTTGAGGCGAGTGACGCAAATCCGGCAAACACCCTGATATGCCCGACCGCACGAATCATAGACGGCACCACATACCACCCCGCGATATACCCGCAATAATACACCGACATGATCACACCGATAATCGAAATGGAAAAACCATCTAATTCAGCGCGCAGGGAAATCAATGTACCCTGAAGGCCGTTCCCGACCATAATCATAAACATCCCCGCCAAAAGCGGCCAAATAAGAAGCAGGGTTTTCTGTAATTTAGGCTCATCAGTCATTGGCACAGCAAAACACAAAATGAATAAAATTCAAGCCTGTTATGAATTAATTTACCGTCATGAAAACAACAACCACATAAAAGAAATTTACCCGTTACTTTTGGCTGATTTAGGGCTACTCTGGCTATGCGAAAACAAGATTGCATGTAAAGATGAATAAAGCTCTGAAAATCGCAATTATCGGCAGCGGAACAGCCGGGCTTGCTGCCGCCGCATATCTCAAAAAAGACGGGCACGAGCCCCAAATATACGAAAAATTCGCTCAACCAAAACCTCTCGGCGCAGGTCTTTTATTGCAACCCACAGGGCTGGCATGCCTCGCTCGTTTAGGTCTTGATGAAAAGGCGATAAACTACGGCGCCCCTATCCGTAATATTTACGGCAGAGCCTCGAAGAACAAGGTTATCTTCGATATTAGCTACACCGATTTGAAACCGCATTATTTTGGGGTGGGTATTCATCGCGGCACATTATTCACCCTCCTCTACGACGAAGTCTGTCATTTAAATGTACCAATCCACACCGATCATGAAATAACAGACACATACATTCACGCCGATAAACGTATGATTAAAGACAAAAACGGAAATACATACGGCCCCTTTGACCTAGTGATCGACGCCAGCGGCATGCGCTCGCCTTTACGAAAACACGGGAAAATTCGCCTCAACAAGCCCTATCCTTACGGCGCCATCTGGGGTGTGCTGGACGATCCTGATCAAAACTTCGGCACAGATTATCTGCAACAACGCTATGACGGCGCACATATTATGGTTGGCATGCTTGCCATTGGTCGTACGCCTGAATCACAAATACCCAAATGCACGTTTTTCTGGAGTCTCCCCCCGGGCGGCTACGAAAAATGGCTAAATGAAGGGATGGAGCCTTGGAAAAAAACCGTCATCGGATACTGGCCTGAACTCGAACCGTTTATGGATCAATTCAAATCAACCAATGACCTCACCCACGCCCAATACAGCGATATCATTATGAAACAATGGCATGAAGACAGGCTCGTCTTTATCGGCGACGCCGCCCACAACACCAGCCCGCAACTGGGTCAGGGCGCAAACCTTGGCTTAGCGGATGCTCATGTGCTGTCAAAAATCATAAGCAAAAACAATGATATAAATACCGCTCTAAACGCCTATAGCGCGGCAAGAAAGAACCATACCCTGTTCTACCAAATGGCAAGCCGCTGGCTGACACCGTTTTTCCAATCTCACAGCAAAATGGCAGGATGGCTGCGCGACACAACATTTGGCATGCTCTGCAAAACGCCCTACGTCAAAACCGAAATGCTGCGTACGCTTGCAGGAATTAAGACAGGGCTCTTCACTCACATGAACCCGGGAGACTGGCACCCAAACTACGACCTCAATCAACCGTCAACTGACAACCAGCCATCATATTTGACCAGCAAGCCGAATAACGGCAAATGAACCTCAATGCTCATGCAAAACCGTCCGTCTTTTTCATATTCGCGCGCTTTGGCTTTTGGTTTAAACAACCACCCGACGGGCAGCCCCAAAACATAAACCTGTTTTAAAACCAAATCCAAAGCCTCGGGCGATGTTTTGATATCGAACGCAAGCGTCGTGATGTTGATTTTCTCATACAAAATATCATTTTGATCCCATTGCTTTGAATAAAATACCTGCTTACCGAAAGACCGCGTCCAGTGCTCCGCGCCACCCTCGGTTTTAAAATGCACACTTAATGGATGCCCCCGTCCGTCAGGCGGCAAAGACAAAACCGCCGCCAAAATTTTACAAAACGGGTTCGTGCCGCGCACAACATCACATTCACCCGTGTAAGTGACCCCCCCCTGATAATCATGCAGAGCTTGCACAGCACGGGGCAACCCCTCATACCGTTCTTTCAAATACCGCTTATAAAGCGGCACATCGCAATAAACCTGAATACTCAAATCAGAAATCTCCTCAATAAGCTAGACAGAAAACGATCGCCTAATAGTGTCGTTAAAAAAAACAAAAAAACTAAAAGAAACAGTATAGTTAAACCAGTCTTCTTGAAACGCATGGGGTGGGTTTTTACAGGAGCATGAAGGCTGAAAACAATTCTGGGCAAATTAAAAATATCGACTGTCGCGAAATTTTTTACACCCCCTACGCGCCATATCACATAAACGAAAAAGACAAAAAAGGCTAAAATGAAGTAACGAAACTGATACAGATAAGGCCCCTTAAAAAACGACAATATTTTTTTAGGTCCAGGTATAGAAGTACACGCGGAGTAAAGCTCTTCAGTAAGGATTTGATCTCGATTGAAATTACCAAAAACCAAGAATAAATTTTTGTCCTTATAATATCCAAAATTTAAGAGGCTCATATTTGAGTCTCTCTCTATAAAAATAGGATGTCCATAAGGCTTTACTTCAACGGTATCCTTAGGAAAACTGCCTTTCAAAGGCTCAACTATGCTGAAGCGCACAAGACCGTCTTGCCCTTGGTCTGGAGTTTTTCTGCCGATAAAAAAAACATCATTCTCATATAACAATTTTGATAGATGAATATTCTTTCTTTCAATACAAGTAACACCATTTGCGCTATTACTAAGAAAGAAACAAAACATCAGCAGCGCTAAAAAATTCTTCATCCCCATCACCCCAAACCGTCCTTTATACTCAAATCAGAAATCTCTTCCATAAAATCATTCAGGCTAAAAAGCCCCAGACAGGGCAGAGCGCCGCGCCGATCCAGTGTACCATCCAGTAATTTCCGAACAAGAATAACCGACGGTGTCGCGGGGATATAAGGCCCCACCCCATCACAGGCAATAACACACCAATCTTTTTGCATGCGAGCGCCGTCCTCATCCAAACCGCGCATAAACACATGCATCCCGCCACGATCAGAACCCAGCGGATAAAACCAAAGGCTCACGCGGCGCATGAGACTCGCATAACGGTCAAAATCCTTAATCCAACCCCAGCGGCACGGCCACGACAGAATCCATAAACCGACATGCAAAATAGAAAGCTCTAACCCCGCATAAAATCGGATGGTTTCCAGATCTTTATATCGGCTTTGGAACAAATCGAGGTCGGGGATATCACAATTCGACATCCACCGCTTACCAATCACAGGATAATGCGTCCGATGCAAATTCTGCCAGCCGTGAACAACCCTCTCCTCACCTTTGATCAGCGTTTTAAATGGCCGCCCCACATATTTTAAAATCGCAGCAATCGTCCCCACACCCCGATCTGTTTTATTGCCGGGCGTAACCCCGTAATCGACAGAGGTAAGTTGAGAAAAAGCGGGGATATAGTGATCAAGAACTGCTGAGGAAAGCGCCGGAACAGTGCTCGCACCGCTCGTCACAAACACATCAGCGCGTTTCGCACGCCCATTCAAAACCTCTATATTTGCAACAAAGTCGCGATTATCGGACAAATCAATATAATGTGCACCAATATCAATACACATCTCGGCAATCGAATAATCTTGATCATGATAAGGCCCGCAGGCATTGATAACTGCAAATATTTCCAAATTTTCAAGCTCAGAAATATGCGCAGTGTGAATATCAATCTCCAAACTGCGCACAGAACATAAAGGATCAGAAAGCGTCTCTATCAACTCCAGAGCCTTCTTGCGTGAGCGCCCCGCAATGATCAATTCAATATCATCAAAACGCGCCAATCTTTCACAAATCCTCCGCCCGAAAACACCATAACCACCAAGAACCAATATTTTACGCATATTTATTCATTCCTTAATGTGGAATAGAAATCTTACATCACATAAAATAAAAATTCTCTACATTCTGTATAATTCTAAACCTAAGAATAGGAAATGATGGCGCATTTTGACTTCTGTCAGCCCCTATTGACGCTTGACACCAACGCTACAGGTCTTATTGGGGTTAAGCATCACACGGGCATTATAACGAAAGCCGTCCGCGCTCTTTGCTCTAGATGAAATATTACCGTTTGTAACGCCAAAATTACTTGTCCAACACGGCTGCTTTTGGTCATCATGATTACAAAATTTCTTTATCATTTCTCTCGCAGGCGCGCATACTGAAAAATCTGTAACATTACCGATGCCGATTGATATCGGTGTTGCATTGCGATCAAAGTCTGTCTGCGGACCTCTGTTTCCTAATGATTTCTTAGTGTGCACAATTGTAAACTCATACCCGTCAGTGCGAAATTGACACGCAGTAAATCTACAAACAAATTTGTGCCCTTGCCCTTCAAATTTTTGCATAATTTCACCAATCGTCATATCAATGGTAACCCCCAATATTTGAAAGCTTGCCAACTTACTCATTTTTTCCGGGCTTTCGCCGCGATACGCTGCCAATGAAGGCACTGAAAATGCACCAATACAAAATACCGTAATCGTAAAAAAACAAACGAATATACGCTTTAACATCATTCCAAACCTTTCTGTATCAACAACTTCTATTTGCAACCGGCTTTATAAGCGCTACCAAAAAAGGCTTTAAGCCCGACCTGAGATTGCATCAGCCTGCGCACTCTTCCATAAATAACATCTTTGCTCTCAGCAAGGTCTTGCGACATTTCATTAACCTCGTGATTAAGTTTGCAATAATCTCCGACGGCAAGCGCACCATTCGTTTCCCTCGAGGCCCCGTAACTCATCACAAGCTCTTCTTTTTGCTTCATCGCCGCTAATTTTTTATCAGTCCATTGACGTGCTTGTTCATGACTTTGCTGTCTTTTCACCAGCGCCGCCTTTATGTCGTATGAATATGCTTCATCATACAAATCACAAACGGCGTCAATTTTCCCCTGAGTCATAACAGGGTCAGCCAATAAAGCGTCTGTGCTGTGTTTTAAGTGCATCTTACTCTGCTCAAGTTTTCTTTCATCATGCTTGCGCATTTGATCTGAAAAGGCATCAACGGCACAAGAACAAAAACTTGCCGTTTTACCGGACGCGACGCATTTCTGATTAAATGCATCCACATAATCTTGCGCTGAAACAGGCATAGACAAGGTTAAAGACAGAACAAAAATAATGAATACGGGTTTCATAACTGGTAACACCTTAAATAATTATAAAAAATAAAATCAGAGCATTTTAGAGTAATGGAATCAAGGTGCATAAGAAAAATAAAAACATAGAAAACAAAAAAAGATCAGAACATAAAAGTAATAAAGAAATTGCGAAATATGGCGCTAAAAAGCTGATGTTAGCGATAAACCGCTATTCTTAAAAATGGTAGAAAGTTTTACCACTATCGCCTCTTATGACGCTCACTGGCTTTGTGTCATAAGTATCAACCAAAACAGATTCGTTCAAATTTGATGTCTTGACGTTATGTCGAGCAATCAAAGCGCCCTCCTTCAGAAAAAGCAGATGATCTGCAATTTCACATGAGATGTTAATATCATGCATGACGCAAACAACACAAAGCCCCTTGCTACGTAACTCATCAATAAGCTCCAAGCACATTCTTTGGTGTTTGACATCCAATGCAGACATGGGTTCATCCAGAAACAGGATTTTACCACTCAGATCCTCTTCTGAAAAATGCAGTTGAGCAAGAACGCGCGCCATTTGAATGCGTTGTTTCTCACCACCCGATAACGATAAATAAATCCTATCCTTCAAACCGTATGCTTCAAGTCGATGAAGCGCTAACTCAGCAACCTCAACATCTTGTAGATTTTTATTCGAGGCAATAAACGGCGATCTCCCCATCATCACGATATCAATTGCCTTGAAAGGAAATTCGATTTCTAAATTCTGGTCTAAAACAGCACGTTTTTTTGCAAGCTCTCTAATGTTGCGCGTCTTCAAATCTTGGCCATCATACATCACCTGACCTCTGTCATAAGAAATCCCGCCTGAAAGACATTTTAATAACGTTGATTTTCCGGCTCCGTTCTGCCCCAAAATGCAATGAACACCGCCTGATATGTTGCATGTCACATCAGATAAAATTGTTTTTCGACCATGCGATACGGAAATGTTTCTGGCTTCAATCATAGTCCGAACCCTTTCTTGGACTGCCTGATTAAAAGCCATAAAAAATAAGGCCCACCAATAAGCGCAGTTAAAATACCGACAGGCATTTCGGCAGGCGCGACCAGAGTTCTGGCAACTGTATCAGCCAAAATAAGCAAGGCCGCTCCCAACAAGGCGGATAATGGCAATAAAGTGCGATGATCAGGGCCACTGGACAAACGAATTAAATGTGGAACAACCAATCCTACGAAGCCGATGACACCGCTGACAGAAACACAAACGCCAACACACAGGGCAACTGTAACGATTGTAATATTTTTCGTTTTTTCGGGATCCACCCCCGCATACAGGCTTTGTTTCTCACCCAACTGCAATATGTTCAGCGCCTGAGATTGCCTGAATAACAAAAAAGAACAGGGAACAACAGAAATAGCTGCAATAAGAACCGTAGGCCACAACGCTCCACCGACAGACCCCATCGTCCAAAATGTAATGGTTCGAAGCTGCTGATCATCGCTGATATAGCTGAGAAAACCTATCCCTGAAGCAGCGATTGCACTAATGGCAATACCGGCCAGTAACATATGGGCAACGGAAACACGTCCGGAAAAGCTGGCAATTTTAAAAATTAACAAGCATGTCGTCAGCCCGCCGACAAAGGCTGCCACTGATAGAACGAATAACGATAAAATCCCTGTGACAGAAAGGGCGCCTAAAAAAACAATAGCGGAGGCAACCGCCAAAGCCGCACCGGACGAAATACCTATAAGCTGCGGATCGGCAAGAGGATTGCGAAACAAACCTTGAAGAGCAGCGCCTGAAATAGCCAGACCCGCGCCAACCAATCCCGCCAACAATACACGCGGAAGACGTATGGACGTAAAAACCGCGAACTGTTGTTCATTGAGGTTGCCGCTGACGATATTCCAAATCGGAATGTGAAACGCCCCCAGACTAAGCGCGAATAAAACACTTAGTGCCAATAAAAGGCTGACGCCCAAGGCGGCAGAGAACTTAGGAACCTTCAAAATACAAGCATATCTGACAAGTGCAGAACTCATTGAATATCCATTGATAATTGCTCTGAGAGCGTCTGCGCTGCCTCAATCGTCCTGGGACCAAATCCCAAAATAAGCAAAGCATCCATAGAAACAACACGCTTATTTTTACCGGCTTGCGTTAGGCTAACACCGGGCATATGAAGCAAGCCTGAAATTCCGCCCATTTGCGTAAGAGAGTCCTCCGTTGTGACAATAAATTCGGGATTAAGTGTAGCCAAAGCCTCAGGCGTTAAAGGTTTATAGCGATCAAAAGACACGACATTGTCGCCTCCGGCAAGGTTAATAATCGCATCAGCTGCCGTACCTTTCCCACCAACCATAGGTGTACCGCCGCCATGGCTCATGACGAACAAAACTCGCGGCTTCGCAGTATCTGATAACGCAAGAGCCTCTCGTTGCCTCACCAACTCTCCGATCAGCTTTTCACCTTGATCTTCAATACCAAAAACCGCTGATACGGCCTCTATTTTTGCATAAACGGCCTCTAAACTCGGTTCATCTTTTATTTCAATGCGTTTGATACCCGCTTGGTCAATTTGTTTTAAAACAGTCGGCGGTCCCGCCTGATTGGTATGAATGATAACGTCAGGCTTCAAAGAAAGGATTCCTTCTGCATTGAGCATTCTTTGATATCCCACCATCGGCAATTTGGATGCGGCTTCAGGATAAGTGCTTGTCGTGTCAACACCGACCAAACAATCTTGTTTACCCAGCTTGTACACAATCTCAGTAATAGCACCACCTATCGAAAGCGTTCGCGGACATTCTGACGCACCTGCTTGAAGTGGGAAAAGAGTAATCAGTGCAAAAATAAATATGCGGCTCATGGCGTTTCTCCTGGTTGCATGAGAATGTTAGCGGTCTGAATGCCGTTATCATTTAAAAATGTAAGAATATTAAGCACCCGTTCTAAGGAAACGCTCCGATCACCTGCCACAACTAATTTGTAATCGGGGTGCTCGGAAACTGCTTTTAATATCTCTGTTTTAAAATCTTCAATATCTGAAAAACTTATATCATTCAAAGCGTAGTCTGTTTCCCCAGCTCCGATAGATAAAACAATCATATCTGCCATTGCAGTGCTTTGAATTTCCTGAGCTGTGCTCTTGGGCAACGTCAAATCCATAGTCTGGTAGACTTGTCCAACAGCCAGCATGAAGAAAACAAGCAAGATAAACAAAATATCCAGCATAGGAGTCAAATCAGGAATGAGGTCCTTCAAAAACCCTTCATGCTCGTTTTCGTTAGACAGCGTAATCATGCAGCCTTCCTTTCAGGAAACTGCTTTATATCAGCGTCATCTTTTCCCAACTCGAATGACAATGACAATCGGTTAAGCTCAAGACAAAGTATATCACACATACGCTGCCCCCAAGCCTTGTAGATTTGTGCCGCCAATAAACACGGTAAAGCAATAGACAAACCGACAGCTGTCGTCAAAAGTGCTTCCCACAAACCATCCGCAATCATCGCCGGGTTAACCGCCCCGGTGCTGGCCGCAATTTTTTGGAACGCTTTAATGATACCGATAACCGTACCAAGAAGCCCGAAAAGCGGGCTAACGGTGCCGATAATACGCAGAGTTTTTAACCCTTTTTCAAAGGGAGATTGTATTTCATGTAAGCGCAGGCTGATTAAGTCATCCCGAATGGCTTTCGGCTGGTTCTCATGTTCATAAAGTGACTGTGAAAGGACACTCAACGTCTTCTTCTGACGCCGGGCTTGTATAAGCATAAAAACCATGCGTTCAAAAATTATAGTAAGCGCAATCACAGAGCACATTAAAAGCGGCCACCCCATGAGGCCCAGCTTATCGAACCAATCGGGATTCATAATCTAATCCTCCAATGCGTCCAACTCATCAACGATCTCGCGCCAAAGCGTCAGCTCAGGTATGCCCGGTTTACGCTTTCCGAAAAGCGTAGCGATGATGCTTCCGTCTTCCGCAAAAATCTCAACAGCTGTTACAATACCGTCTTCAGTCGGCTTTTTTGTTACCCACATTTCTGCAATCATATCCTCGCGCAAATGCAGATTGAACAAAGGATCCAAAACATTATACCAAGGTCCGTGCTCCACCAACTTTTTAACAGGCCCTGTATGAATTTGAATACAGCCTTTATTTCCGACAAACACCATAATTTCACATTCTTTATCGCGCGCCAGCTCTAATGTTTTTCTTAAGGAACTGTTATCTATGCGATAAGCAAAATCTGATCCGATATTTCTGAAAGCCTGCTGTCTACCGACTTTGAACTTTCTCAACATAGGGTAAAAATCATGCGTATCCTTAAGATTTTCCCATTTTGTTCGGAAACCTTTCCAATCTATTTCGCTATCAGGAAGGTCTTCAGGCTCAGGATCATATGCCTCAACATCCATAATATCGCTCTGATTGTCGGCAATAAACTGATCAACAATTTTGTCATAGCCGGCTTTATCCGATTTGTTTGTCAAATAAACTTTATGGACTGCCTCTCCGGCTTTGTTAAAAAACTGCAAACTATATCGAGGGTTATCCTCATCGCCCTCTGTTACGGCAAAAGCGAATTTCCAGTGATTAAAGAATAAGCGCAAGTCAATATCCGGATTAACGAAGGTCGCCATATGCATTTTACCATGACGAAAACTTTCAAAATTATCATACTCACCTTTTCGTTCATGCACGCAAGCTTCATTACGTGTCAACGCCATGACATGGCCGCAATCTTTAATGGCCGGCAATAATTTTTCAACATCACATACCAAGCGTATGTTGCGTTGCCCGACATACGCAGCAACAAGCTCCCCTTCTGAAAACCCAAGCGTTTCCGCAGCATTTCTTGCACGAATTTTAGGATCATTTTGCTTCAAATTTTCATATTGATCTCGAATATACGCAGCCTTCGAGCAATTTTCCCGATCATCCACTTTTAGTTCTACTTGTCCCATGATATCTCTCCTTAGGGTTTAAGTTCTTATTTCAGTACAAATCTTACAGGCACCTCGACCCATGCTTTCATAGGCCTGCCGTCGCGGGTAGCGCTCGCGAATTTCCATCCCTTAACCGCTTTGAGTGCAGAATTATCAAGGCTTTTATATCCCGAGGATGACACTATTTTCAAATCTTGTGTCGCGCCGTCCTGATTAATCAAAGCATGCAGCAAAACGGTCCCTTGCTGCCCCATTCGACGTGCCTTTGACGGATATATCGGCGGCGTCTGAGATGTAACACTAACATCTTTCAAGACCGGTATGACAGTAGTTTTCTCTGTACCTGTATTATTGCTTGTCTCTCGTTTCGGAAGCGGAAGGGGCGCTTCTTTTGCTTTATGCTTTTTGACGACTGGCTTTTTCTTAATTGGCTTACTTTTAACAGGCTCCGCAGGCTTCTCAGCTATAATCTTCTTAGCTTTGGGCTGTGATACAATCTTAATGTCCGGCTGTTTTGCCCCCCCCGCAGCAGGCTCAATTTCCTGTGGCTGGATCATCGGAGCGGCCAAGCTCACCATCTGAATACTCATACTCCGTACAGGAACAGTCATGTCATCAACGCTGATTTTAGGAAGAATACCTGCAATCGTTACATGAACAAAAAGCGAGAAAAGCAAGCATGCCCCTAAGACCATGCTTGCATACTTTTCCCTCAAAGGAGATATATGAAAATCAGAATTCATCTAGAACTTCCATGTTGCTCCGAATTTAAAGTTCACACCCGGCTCAGGCGAACCTGCAAAAACTGTTTCGTAATTTTTATCGAAAATGTTTTCTACACCGACATTTAACGTCAAGTTTTCCACACTTTGCGGTTTCCATTGCGCATATATGTCATGTACACCATATCCCGCGCGCTCATCATCGGCGTCATTAACATCATCCAACTTCTTTGCAAAACGAGAACGCCAACCGGCAACCAGACCCTTTTCAGGGAGCCTGAATTCCAGATTAGCAGTGAAAGTCGGTGGAACGATATTCGTTAAAAACTCGCCTGTATCTTTATCGCGTCCGTCTGTTTCAACATAACCGACACTCGTCATCCAACGCGTCGTTTCGTATGCCATTTCTATATCCCAACCATCCAACTTGGCATTGGGAATGTTGACGTTCGTACTGGTCCCGCAACAGCCAGGACCGGGAACAGCGCCCACAACCTCAAGGTCAATAAAGTCTTCAGCATCAATGTAATATCTGGATCCCTTAAGTCGAACTTTGTCATTCGGCTCAATAACATTATCAAAGTCCAAACCAAGACCAACCTCTAATGTTTCTGTCGTTTCAGGACGAAGATCAGGGTTCGGGGTAAATTGGTTGACCCCTCCCAAAACAAAGGGAGGAATCGTCGGAATAGAAAAATGTGTTCCGGTTGCGTATATTTCCGTTAAATTAGGTGCTCTGAAAGCCTCTGAGTAGCTCCCGAAAACCATTAGCCAAGGCTTAGGTTTATAGCTGACAGAAATTTTCGGAGACAATTGGTCTTCATCTTGAGAGTTCCCAATTGTGTCCTCTGATTCGTAGCTGTCATATCTAAGCCCCGGAATAATCGTGAGCTCTCCGGGAACTTTGCCCAATTCATTAAAGGTGATTTCATTTTGGATATAAAAACCGAGCGTATCCGCCTCAGCGTCAGGCACACCATCACCGGAACCGTCAGCATTACCTGTATCACCGCCATCTTGTTCATCTTTATAGTACTCGGCGCCGTAGCTCAGAACATGATTGCCAAAACCGTTCGTATTTAAATATGTTTGATTATCAATGTTGATACCATATGTATCCAACTCACGAAAAAGAACGTCTCCTACATTACTAAGGCTGGTATCGACCAAGATCGTTTCTTCAACTTTTGTGTGCGTGTAATAAGCCTGAGCAGAGAAATTATTCAAAAACAGATGATCTGCATTTTCAAAACCATATTTTAGCCGTGTTGTGTAGCTGTCTGTTCTTTTATCAACTGTATCACCTGCAACATCATCATCAAGGCCAACCTGAGGGTTATTAGGCTCTTCTGCATCCAATGAATATCCGTTGAATCCCAGACTTAAAGTCTGATTGTCATCAATATACCAATTAGCATTAACAATACCGCTCCACAGATCTTCATCCGAATTTAATTCATTCCCGTCACCCAAGTCAATATCATCCGAGTCTGATTTGGTAAGACCGGCCAGAATATCAAAACTCTGATATCTTCCCGCCACTTTAAGAGTTTCAGTGAAATTAGTATTCACTGATCCATAACTGGCAGAGACTTCCGCACCGCTGGTTTCCCCGGGTTCTAATAGATCAGCGGCTTGTAATGTTTGAAACGCGATAACGCCGCCAAGCGCCCCACTGCCGTAAAGGGAGGACGATGCCCCTCTAACGACTTCAACCTGCTTGATGAGAGACGGGTCAATAAAGAACTGACCATCATGGCCTGATTGAAAATTTTGACGAACGCCATCAAACTGAACAACAATTGAATCTGAAGAAAAACCACGAATACTCGGAACTTGCCCGTTTCTTCGCCCTGTCCCTTGAAACTGTACAGAAGGCGTATTAAGAAACAAATCTGATAATGTTGACGCATTCTGCAAGCCTGCACTCTGCGTATCGATTGTATTGACCATGCCCGGAACATCAAAAGTAGACTGTTCTGTTTTTGTAGCAATAACAGTCACAGTATCCAGACGTGAGACCTGCTCTTCAGCGTAGGCATTTGTTATTAAATTGCCGGAAAAAGCTGTGCCTAACAAGAACAGCTTCAGACATGTTGGGCGATATGTACGACGCATTGTTTAATCCTCTCAATTTTGCATCGGACTTTGGCTTGCTTCCTGGCTAGCCCTTACAGGCATGGCTGGGTGGCTGGCTTAAGGCCATAAATTTACTTAGTTAAAATGAGCTTCCCGTTACCCGTTACTCGAAGACGGTAATCCTCATTATTATGTACAATGATCAATTCTTTTTTCTGACCAAGCAGTAAAATGCTCTCAGTTTTATTACTGACAATACTTACCGTTCGCTCTTGCTCGTTCGCACTCATGATCAAAAAACACTTTATTCATTTGTTGCGAATGAATATCACCTACAAATAAAAAAATCAACAAGGAAAATAAGAATCATTTGCAACCATTATTTTCGCTGTCAAAAAACAGAACCAAGCGCCGGCGCGCACCGATATATAGGTGCGCTGACAAGGTAAGGACTATGCCGATGATGTATTGGATATGGAACCGAAGCACGCCCTGCTATCTATACGGAGACATACAAAGGAGCCTAAATCATAAAGACTACGGCTCCGCTATACGCAGGAGCCGTAAGTGTAATATTTAAGTGTAATAATAACTAATCGACGAATTAAAAACCCGGACCGTCTGATGTCATGTCGACACTATCCTCAGGGGGCGTGCCTGGTTGAACATGAACAACATCACGTCCTAACCATAATTTTTCAGCACCGTGATCATGCACGAATAACGCCTCTTCAGTCGGGTCATCTATTATGACTTCGAATTCTTGTCCTTTTACGATGCCTTGGCCAACAAGCTCACCATCTTCGTTCATGATAAGACGCATATCAGCAATTTCTTCCATCTTTGTGTCAATAACATGCATGTGAGGGCCGTCAGCCTCTTCAGTGATGTGGTAAGTGTCATCTGTAATAAAATCCACATCACGCGAATGATACGCTGCCGGCAAAGCAAATATACCTATAAGTCCTGCTGCTCCTGCAATGTAAGATTTAGCACTCATATCTTTAAACCCTTTTATTTTTTGGTTAATATATTAACAACTGTTTTTAGCATAAAGTATGTCATTATACAAAAAGTATAGCTATAAATACTTAAATTGGCCGTAAATCGTGCAGGTTTTCTATAGCTTAGCCCCCCTACCACATTCAGCTTAAATCATCAGTAAGAGGATTTATACGCTCAGAAGAAGGCTTTATCTACCACAAGGTAAGCTATAGAAAATAAAAATGGCGCACAACCTACGAATTGATGCGAACCTGTTATTCAAGACTTTAACCTACTGGAAAGTTATTCTCAACTCATCATAATAGCTTTGTGAAGAGATTCTGGGCTGTACCCATATCGGGTATATTCAATAATTGACAAGATACCCGTTTTGGGTATATTCTAGGGAAAGATTGCTAAATGCTGACTGTAATTGAAAACCCGTATTTTTTACGCAAGGCGGAAAAGATACTTACAGAAGAGCAAAGAATTGAGCTGGTTGATTTTATCAGCGTCAATTTTGACAAAGGCGATGTCATGGCTGGCACGGGCGGCGTTCGAAAAATCCGTTTCGCCCACCAGTCTGGAAAAGGTAAAAGCGGCGCAAGTCGTGTTGTGTACCTTGTAATTGATGAATTTGGATATATCCACTTGTTGGATATTTTTGAGAAGAATGAGAAAAGTAACCTGAGCCAAGGTGAAAAGAACGAAATTAAAAAACTCGTAGAGATTTTGAAAAAGAGGAAATAACCATGAGCGAACTATTTGAAAGCCTGAAAGCTGGACTGGAAAGCGCAATTAACGAGCCAGAAAAGGCCGTGAAGCACGAGATTTCAGAAGTGCGCCGTATCCGCACAAAGTTGAATATGAGCGTCCGTGAGTTTGCGGAAACCTTTCACCTACCTAAACGCACCGTCGAAAAATGGGATATGCAGGATAGCGGCCTGACTGGTGCGGCCTCCACCCTCATGAAAATCATCGACAAAAACCCAAAAGCCGCAATGAAAGCGTTGCAGGATTAAGATATTTTTTAGTTTTCGTATACAGCGCTTTATTTATTACGAATTTCTATGGATACGTCTGGAGCTTCTTCCCAATCGACTGTTCTGAAAAAGCTTTCGCATGAGCCATACAAAGTGTTTCTATATGTCTGCATGCCCGTAACAGTTCCTTTATAAAGCCAAATTAAAACATAGTGATCCGCCTCAAACCCAGAATAGTCCGTTGAGCAATATTGCCACGCTTCATTTTCGCCTTGGAATTGTCTATTCTGAGGCTCTCCCATTGATATGCGAACTTCCTCAGCAGTCATGCCTGCTCTTAAATTTGAAGAATTTTTTACTATCAGGCTATTAGATGCACAGCCCTGCAGTAGAAACAGCACAGCAATAAAAAACAAATGTTTCATTAAATAATTCCTTGAAGAACAAATACATAGCTTACCTTAATAGGTTATATTTTGAACTGTGTTAAGAATAAACATAACTTTTCCGCAAATTTAGGATGCTGATACGCATACGATTATATGTCATGCATAAAAATTACGTCCTTAAATAATAAGCACATCGCCCAACTTTTCGCGTCCCCGCGCCTATCATGGGGGCATGAGCAATGACACCACGACAAAAAAGCCGACACCGTTTTCCTTGCGCCTGAGCGTTGAGGAACGTGAGCTATTGGAAGAGCTTGCAGGCACGAAGCCGCTTGGCGCTTATATTCGTAAAACCCTCCTGAGGAATGCCAAACCACGCAGAGGCCGCACGTCTCGCCCCAAGGAAGATAACATCATCCTTGCGCAGATTTTAGCGCAGCTCGGCGCGTCCCGTCTTCCCAATAACATCAACCAACTGGCCAGAGCCGCAAACACAGGCAGCCTGCTTGTCACCGATGACGTGCGGCATGACCTCAACGAAGCCGTTGAAAACATCGCCTTTATCAAAGAAACCCTGATTAAAGTCCTCGGCCTGAGAGATGAATGCCCATGATTATCGAGGGCAATCAAAGAGGCCATGCAAAACAGCTCGCCAATCATTTGCTGAATGATCGGGATAATGACCATGTCACCGTCCATGAAATCACAGGCTTTACATCTGAAACCGTTCACGGCGCGTTTCAGGAAATCCAAGCCACGAGCCGCGCAACACGCTGCAAGCAGTTTCTGTTCTCCGTCTCTCTCAATCCTCCGCAAGATGAAATCGCAACCAACGAAACCTTTGAAAAAGCCCTTTCTGACATTGAACAAAAAATGGGGCTTGAGGGACAGCCGCGCGTTGTTGTTTTCCATGAAAAAGAAGGACGGCGGCACGCGCATTGCGTCTGGTCACGCATTGATGCGCAAAGCATGACGGCGATAAACCTGCCGTTTTACAAAAAGAAACTGAATGAAATTTCCAAGGACATTTATCTTGAGCAAGGCTGGAACATGCCCAAGGGTTTTATTGATAAGCAATATACAAATCCGCTTAATTTCACGCGTGAAGAGTGGCAACAGGCCAATCGCCAAGATGATGATCCACGCATGATTAAGCACATCTTCAAGCA
>CAZPMH010000012.1:0-67510 GCA_964587815.1 uncultured Micavibrio sp. | reverse complement strand
CCACCATTTTCGTAAGTTCCATTATTATTACGGCATAATGCTCAATCCCCCGCCTTTGGCAGAACAGAAACCTCCAGCCAGTATTCTTTGAGCAGCTTAATCGCCTGAAAAAACCCTTCTAAATCAACGGGCTTTTGAATATAGCTGTTCGCACCCGCTCTATAACACGCATCAATATCTAATTCATTGCTGGATGTTGTCAGAACAATCACAGGAATATGTTTTAGCGTGTCATGCTTTTTAATCTCATGCAGAACATCGCGCCCACCAATACCCGGCATGTTCAAATCCAATAAAATAATATCAGGTCGCGGCGACGTTTCAGGGTCAGAAAATTCTTCATCACGCCGAAGATAGCGTAAAGCCTGCGCACCATCCTCACAGCGTTTAATCGGGTTTTTCAGATTCCCCGTTTTCTTAAGCGCCCTAAGCGTGGCTTCGTAATCATCATCGCTATCTTCAACGATCAATATCATTTGCAGCATCCTCACTTTACCTTCCATTCTATTGTATATTCCTTAACAAATTGCACTGATCCTCATTACGGCTTCGGCTTTAAAGTGAAGAAAAACGTCGTCCCCTGCCCCTCATCCGACTCAATCCAGATATCGCCGCCAAAACGGTCAATTATTTTTTTCACAAACGTTAACCCTGATCCTGTCCCACCCCCATAGGCATCTTTTTTGTGCAAACGCTTAAAGATACGAAAAACATCCTTATGAAATCTGGGAGCAATGCCAATACCATTATCACGAACATAAAAAACATAATAATCCAAGCCTATAATGCTTTTCCCTTGATCAACCCCAATCTCCACAATCTTATGATCAGAGTTATTATATTTAATGCCGTTCGTAATCAAATTTCTGAAAATCTCCGAAATGCGCACACTATCGCATTCAATGCTCGGCAATGTGCCATGCACTTTAATTTCAACATCGTCATAGCCGGAAATCAAATCACGAACGGCATCGACTTCTTCATTGAGATCAACCAATTTGACAGCTTCATCACCACGCCCTAAACGCGAAAAATATAAAAGGTCATTAATCAATTTTTCCATGCGCTGCGATAAAATCTGCAATCGATTGAGCTTATACTTCCCATCCTCATCAAGGTCATCTTCATAATCTTCAATCAAAAACGAAGCATAGTTATGGATCCCCCTAAGCGGCTCTTTCAAATCGTGAGACGCAATATAAGCGAAATCATCCAACTCTTCATTAGAACGTTTCAGCTCATTCTCTGTCGCTTTCATATCAGTAATGTCACGCGCCACACCAAGAATAAATGCATTATTATCAATGTCATAGAAACGCACTTTCTTTGTAAAAAGTGTACGTGTACGCCCGTCAGGGCACAAAACCGTTTCCTCTGTTTCCGAATACCCTTCTTTAAACGCAAGCTTATCCATCTCCAGAAACTCTTCCATCTCATCAGGCTGATAACTTTCAAGGGTCGTATACCCGATAACCTTATCGCGCATCTCTTCAGGATAAAGCTCTAAAAACAAAGTATTACATTGAACAATCCTGAATTGATCATCCTTAATAAACAGAAGATCAGGAATGTTCGACATAATCAAATCCTGAAACTGCTTCGTGCGAATAACATCACGCTCAACCGCCTCTTTATGTTTCAGGCTTTCTTGGAAGGCATCCAACGCTTTTGACATGCTCGAAATCTCGTCATCACCGCGAATATTAATATCACGCGCATAATCCCCCAAAGCCACTTGGCTCATATGAGATGACAAAGATTCAATCCGGCGGATAACACGGGGGTATAAGAAACAACGCACAAACATCAGCATAAACAAAATATAGCCTGCGATAATGGTGTAGAACACAAAGATGTTGCGCTCAACCTGACGTTCCATGCGTGCCAGTTCTTCATTAAATTGAGCACGAACAAATTGAAGAAGCGATAAAACATTAGAGTTTAGGGTATATTGCAGCCCCTTATATTCAACAAAAGCCTGGTTAATCATAAAACTGTTTTTCAGCATTTTATCATACAAAACAAACAGCCCTGCGGGCGCGGATATCTGTTCGTATAAAACCGCGATAAAATCAGCAAGATCAGAGCGACCCCCCTTATCTTCTATCGCATTCAGCTTATAGGAAATATCATCTAATGCCGCGCTGTAACGATGCTTTAAATTGTTATAAACGTCCGGAGATGTCTGTATATCAAACGCATACAGCGCACTTTCCATACGCTGCAGCCTTGAAATGATATACACAATTTCCTCTGCGTTTTTTGTCTTTAGGTCGACACGCACACGCTCAAGCACGACCATCTGATCCTTCAATGTCTCAAGCATTTGGCTGCGTTTTTTCAAAAAACTAAGATTAAGCGTGATGCGACCGTTAAAGAGAAGCTGCTTAATTTGCTCACTACGCTCCGTCATTTGATCGAAATCATCAAGTATAGTGTGATATTTATCAGGTAATTCCTGAATATTCAGACTAAGAAGCTGCGTAAGGACTTCAGCCTCTGTCTTATCAAACGCGATCTCGGTTTTTTGAAACGAATTTAATGTTTCCGCCTCACTCAGAGTCTCAAGAAAAACAGTATAGCTCAGAAGATTATCGGTTACGTCTTCTACCTTACTTAGCAATGGAAAAAGACGTACATTCATTTGATGGTACGATGTCTCAACATAATTGAAAACATTGATAACTAAGACAAAACCAATCAAAGACAGCGAGACAAAGAATGCAAAACTCAAAAGAATTTGCACACCGATTTTATTCGAAATGTGATGTAATAAGCGCATGCTGTAGCTTCCCCAATACCGTTTTATAGTATACGATATCAACCAAGGGATGAAGTGCAATACGCCACGAGACCGACTTTTATAACAACCTTTATTCAAATCCCTGCCGGAGCAACTTCTGTCTATGACGTTTTCCAGACGAAATTTTTTAAAATTATCCGCAACGGCAATGGCCGCTTACTGCCTTAAGCCAACCCAAATACTCGCATCGAACGAAGCCGAGGACATTCTATTCAAATCTGTAAAAAGAATAAAAGGTGAGGCCCCCGTAACACTCAGAATACTCCATCCCCAAGGCTCGCTGGAAAACATCAGGCCCTGCGCCACTTCTTTTACAAAAAAATCAGGTATAGAGTTTGAATTCATAGAAACCCCTGTCGACAACATCAATACAAAAATATTTATCGACCACGCGCGAGGCAAAAACACATTTGACATTGCCCTCCCCGCGACCTTCGCCATCCCCGATTTAGCCGAAGCTGGATCACTGGCTGAACTAACAGAATATTCAAACGAATATGAACAGGAATGCTCATACACCCCCTCTCTTTATGATCTCGGAGACTTCTTCAACGGAAAATTTTACGGCTATCAAACCGATGGCGATATCTACATGATGTTCTTTAAAAAAAGTGCCCTACAAAACACTCAGGCACAAAAACGTTTTGAAGATTATCATGGCCGGCCCCTCACAACGCCAAAAACATGGGCGGAAATCGATGACATCATGGAATTCTTCCATGATCCTGACAACAACCAATATGGCGGATGCCTGTTCAGAACACCGCAATACACAACATGGGAATGGTGGTCACGTTTCTACGAAGGTGGGCAGCGGCCTTTCACAAAAGATATGCAGCCAAATATTGTGAACGATCACGGCATCGGGGCATTAGAAGACCTTATAAAGGCAACGGAAAGCCAACACCCATCGTCGAAAATGAATTCGTTATTCCAAAATTGGAAACTCTATGCGCAAGGAAACTGTATTGTAAATATCGGCTGGGGCGGAACGCAAAAACACCTGAACCAACTGGGCAAAAAAATCTATAATGACGTTGTGCACACCCCTACCCCGGACGGCGGTTTTTTTAACTGGGGCTGGAATTATATTGTATCAAGCACGTCGAAACATCAACATCTTGCCTATCTGTACACACTCTACGCCACAATGCCGCAAACATCGAATGTCGGTCTCTATGCAAAAGACGGCTTTTTCGACCCTTACCGCACTGAACATTACACCGACCCGAATATCGAAGAGACATACGGTAAAAATTTTCTGACACAGCACAAAAAGGCAATAACTGACGCCATTCCCGATTTGTACCTCAGCGCGCGTCAAGAATACATACGCACCTTGAATGAGAATATAATGCTAGCATGCAAAGGAGCCATTAGCGCGGAAGAAGCCTTAACCATTACAGCACATAATTGGGATGAGATCACTGACAAGCAAGGAAGAAAAAACCAAACGGAACAATGGTCAAGATTATCTGAAAAATACCCCGCGCGTTTTGGATAACCCCTAAAATTTATGCCGTTAAAGGTTTTGCATGCTCACGCAAAATATCCAAAAAATCATCACTGTTAATCTGTGATTTCGAGATAACGTGAACAGCCCCGCCCTTAACCGCCTCATCAAAAACCTGATTGTTCAGATGCCCGGTCATCGCAATAATTGGCGTTGCACGATTAAATTTACGCATCTCAGAAACCGTAAGAGCACCGTAGCCATCAGGTAAATTGAGGTCGAGAAAAACAAGGTCAAAATCGCCCTTCATATACTGCGAATACGCATCACTGAGCGAATCAACATGCACAATTTGAATATTCGGCCATGATTTAGAAATCTGGCGACGTAACGCCAATACATCGTCACCGTCATCTTCAACCACGAGTATTTTAAATTCATCATCTTTGCTCATAACGCTCCTGACATGACTTTCGCCATGGATGTAAACACATGTTTTTACCAGGCCTTAATTATAGCCTGACAAACCATAATATTACGTTTACAAAGAAAAAAACAACCATAAGAAGTTACCCCTTGGTTTTTTACCCGACTTTTAAAATTTGAATGATATTTTAACACTTTCGGGATATGCTATTATTGCTCGTAATAAAATATTACTTCTGCGTACCAAATATCTTTTGGTCTAAAACTTTAAGGTCTTTCTCATGAATATTACAAAAAACACAATTCAATTGTTTTGCGCGCTTATGTTCGCGTCTTTTATGCCCGTAAATGGTGCAAACGCCGAAAAGCCCGTAGATATCCTGCCGCCGATCACCCATGCAAAAGCTGACACAGCGATGCCTGCCGATGTGACTCACGATGTTTTCTATCTGACACCCGACCGTTCAGAGATTATAAATTTAGAGAAAAAAGCCGGTAGCATTATTATCGGTAACCCTGCGCACCTTAACATTATCGCAGATTCATCAAGCCGCCTTGTCGTCGTTCCGCGCGCCCCGGGTGCAACGCATTTCACAATTTTAGCGCAAAACGGCGATATTCTGATGCAGCGCCACGCCATCATCGCAGGGCCAAAACAGGATTACATTAAAATCAAGCGCACCTGCATGGGCGATGATTGCCAACCATCATCCGTCTTCTACTGCCCCGGCATGTGCCATGAAATTCAGCCGAACATGCAAGAACAAGCCTCTTCCGGCGGCAGCGCATCTGGCGGTGGTTCTTCTTCTTCAAATGCAAACGACAACAGCGCCCCTGTGAATGAGCAGGACACATTTGAAGATGAACGCTAGAAAAATCTTTCAAATCAATCTATCATGCACATGACATTGCGTAACTACAGCAAACAAAATCGATGACACGATAGAGCAAAAGGAAAAAATTCAATGAAGAACTACGTGCTGCTTGCGTTGGCCGCAACATCTTTAACCGCTTGTATCACAACCGGAAAATCAACCGCGCCGACTACATCCATGGAAGAAGCCGCGCTTGAAAAATCTGATCGTGTAAATGCCGCCTTCCAAAAGGCTGCCGAAAATGCAGCCAAAAAAGGCAATCCGGCCGCAGCCCTCATCACACTGGAACAACAATATAAACGCAACAGCTCAGACCCAATCGCCGCCCTCTCCTATGCGCGTGCGCTCCGTCATAAAAACGACCTTAATCGCGCTTACGCTGTGTTAGAGCCATTTGGCCGCGACAAAACATCCCCTAGCGATGTAAAAACCGAATTGTCCATGATTTCGCTAGGTTTAGGCAACTACAATTCAGCGGAAAAATACGCGCAGGCCGCTATCCTGCAAAACCCAAGCGATCATAACGCCTATCAAAATTTAGGCATCGCACTGGATGCAAAGGAAATGCACCCCGAAGCAGAACGCGCCTTCCGTAAAGGTCTTGAATATTGGGAAGGTGACCCGACAACAATCATGAACAACCTAGCCCTTAACCTCGCAACACAGGGCTTTATTGATGAAGCCATCAGCGTGCTGGAAAAGGCAAAGGCGCTCTCCCCAGACCGCATAGAGATTGAGCGCAACTTGCGCATTATCCGTACATTGAATGAGCGATAGCGTATAAAATGAATGCGCAGTCCCAGAAAAACAAAAGCGGCCTGAACGGCCTTATCTTCATAATCGGTTTTTTGATGGTATCAATCGGCATGGCGATTACCTGCCTGATCGGCTACACCGCTTACCAAATCATCGAAACCCCGCAGGATGTAAAACTTATCAATTACATTTTCGAGCAAGGCTCACAAGACGCTGAAGACTTAAAACTCCATGTATCTATGGTCGATAAAAATAACGGCCTTAATCAGGAAAATTCGGTAACACTGCCCAAGGAAGTTTCAATCTTCGGCCTGGCCCTCCTCGCACTCATCGCCTTTCGAATCGTCGCATCCATCGCGGTCGCAACGATAAAACACGGCGTTATAATCCTTCGGAATAAATAAAAAACTCACACCATCCATTGCACGAGTGAAAGCAAAAGCCCAAACACTATGGCGAACGCAATCAGCATTTCCGGAATGAATGCGACATACATCGCAATTTTCTTTTTCTTCAATATAGCAAAAAGAAGAGCAAGCAAAGACGCGTAGAAGATGATAAAGAAAGAAAACGGTCCTTCAGGGTCACTCTTGAGAGAATGCTCTAAAGTGTAAAAGCCTACATCAGGGCTCCAAATAAAGGAAACAAACAACGCAGCACAAAATAAAGTGCGACTAAAGAGATAAAGATAATAAACAAACATGGGGTTTAACCGCCGCCGCGCATCGTGCTGACTTCAATACCGGCAGGGCCAAGAATGATGATAAACAGCGCAGGCAGGAAGAACAAAATCATCGGAACGGTCAATTTCGGCGGCAAGGACGCGGCCTTACGCTCAGCCTCTGCCATACGCATGTCACGCAATTCATCCGACATAACCCGCAGCGCTTGCGAAACAGACGTACCATACTGTTCGGCCTGAATAAGCGCGGTTGCAAAACTCTTCCCCGCTCCACTGCCAACACGGCGCGCGAAATCTTGCAACGCTTGTTTACGATCATTCAACATCGCCATCTCGGCACTAAGAAGCCCAAGCTCCTCGGCCAAAACTTCCGATTGTTCAGAAACTTCACTGGCCACACGGTCAACTGTTTGTTCCAAACCAATACCGCCCTGAACACAAATCAACATCATGTCGAGTGAATCAGGAAACGCCAAACCAAATTCTTCCTGACGTTTTTGAATGATGTTCTTAATCAAAATATCGGGCAGCTTAAAGAAGAACAGCACACCACCAAACAGAATCAGCAACTTCATCGCATCTGACATTTCAGATTCTTCGGGTAAAAGCAGAAAGTAAACCGTACACAAAATTGCGTAGACGAAAGGCAAAACAACGCGCATCAGCATAAACTTTATATGCGCCTTCGGGTTACGAATACCTGCCTGCAACATTTTATCACGCGCCTTCTCACCCATGGAGCCGGCCATTTTATTAAAACGGTAAAACATCGCCATATTATCGCGCGCGGACACGTCACTCGATTTAACAACGTTGCCTTCGCGGCTGGCTTGAAACAGATCCTTACGACGCTTTTCAATAATCGCCTTATAAGCATCCTTCTGATCAGATTTTTGCAAAAACGGAAACGCAAAGGCGATCACCGAAACACCTGCCGCCAATGCTGCAAATATTGTGATTATCATTTCATCACTCATTTGTACGCCCCCATATTTTTTACATAGTTAATATAAAACATTATTTTTAAACGCTTTTTATATTTTAAAGTTAATCATCTGTCGCATAATCATAACGCCACAAAACATCCAAAAAACCGCCCCCATCAGCATATTTTTACCCAAACCAGTGGTAAAAAGCGGATCCAAATACCCTGGGTTAGCGAAATAAAGACCTGTCGCAACCAATGGCGGCAAGGATGCAATAATCGACGCCGATGCAATCGCCTCTGACGACAACGCCATAATCTTACGTTTTAGTCTAAATCTTGACCGAATCACTGCTGATAAGTTCATAAGTACCTCTGACAGGCTGGAACCCGTCTGTGCCTGAATAGCCATACCCGCCGCAAACATCTGCATTTCCGGCAACGGCATACGACGACAGCCCTCTTGCGCTGCTTCATGCAACGGCACACCAATCTTCTGCTTGTCATAGATAATCGACATCTCCTCACCTACAGGCCCGTCAAATTCTCGACTGATCATAGAGATCGCCTCAGAAACGGGCATGCCAGCCTTAAGGAGGCGCACAACAGCATCCAGCGCATCCGCAAAGCCTTCGAGGAACTTCTTCTGCCTGCGCTTGATTGCCTGCCTTAATAAAAAGCGCGGCACACCCAAAATGCCCGTGATCGTGAATAAGATCGTAATAATAGTAGACATACCAAGAAGCTTACCTAACCCGGCAAAGACCAAGCCACAAAAAGCCGATAATAGCCAAAACTGCAGGGGCTTCATATTACTTCCCGCCTGCGCTAGACGCATCTCGATAGAAACCTTACTAACATCATCTTTCTTGTTTTCTGCTTTTAGCTTTTTAGCCAATTCCGCCCGTCTTTTATTCTGCAAATCCTTCTCATCACCACGCCCCTCGCCTGAGCTACCGCGAATCAAATCTATATTACGTTGCTTCTGATTCTCGTTGGCATTCAGCATGATGAACATCACGATGCCGACAAACAAAAAGACAATAATGGATATTAATGCAATTTGAATAACCGTCATATCAACCGTACGCCTCCTCCATCGCATCCATAACCATGTCGGCCACACCATACTGGCGCGCAAGGTCAAAGAATTTCGGACGAAGCCCTGACGACTTCTGTTTGGTGATCAACTTACCCTCTTCATTCTCGCCCAAAATATCGAGGCTGAATAAATCCTGCATCGTCACAACATCACCTTCCATCCCCGTCACTTCGGTGATGTGCGTTGTTTTACGCGAACCGTCACGCAGACGTTGCACCTGAATAATCACCTGAACCGCCGAGGCAATCTGCTCACGCACGGCAACGGTCGGCAAATTCATACCACCCATCGCAATCATATTCTCCATACGGGAAATCGCCTCTCGCGGGTTGTTCGCGTGCACCGTTCCCATGGAACCATCGTGCCCTGTGTTCATCGCCTGCAACAAATCAAACGCCTCGGGTCCACGCACCTCACCAACGATAATGCGTTCAGGGCGCATACGCAGACAGTTCTTCACCAGATCACGCATCGTAATCTCACCAACCCCTTCCAAGTTAGGGGGCCGTGTCTCAAGACGTACAACATGCGGCTGCTGCAACTGCAATTCACAGGCATCTTCACAGGTAATAATCCGCTCACCCGCCTCAATATAGCGCGTCAAACAGTTCAACATGGTCGTTTTACCAGACCCCGTACCGCCGGAGACAAGAACATTCACCCGACACCGCCCGATCGCCATAATCAACTTTGCACAAGACGGTGACATGGAGCCGAATTCCAACAAATTCTCTAATGTCAGCTTATCTTTTTTAAACTTACGAATCGTCATACACGCGCCATCAACAGCCAGCGGCGGAATAATAACGTTAACACGGCTACCATCGGCCAAACGCGCATCACAAATCGGGCTTGATTCGTCAACCCGACGGCCGATCGCCCCCACAATTCGCTGACAAATCGTTGTCAAATGCTGGTTATCACGAAACGCGATTTTTGTGCGTTCAATCTTACCCGCAACCTCAATATAAGTAATATCAGGCCCGTTAATCATAATATCAGCAATGTCATCACGCTCTAAAAGCTCTTCCAACGGGCCAAAGCCGAGCATATCATCAGCACATTCTTTACCGATCTGCTGCAATTCAACAGGCGTAAGATCCAGATTTCTAAACCGCGCAATCTCTTCAACAGCGGAGTTTACTTCTTCGCGCGCGGCCTTACCGTCCATACGCGCCAAGGCCTTCAAATCAATACCGTCACGCAGGTCGAGCCAGATACGGTTACGACAGCGTTGCAAACGCAAAGACGTTACAGAATCTTCCGCACTCTCCTCATCGCCTTCCTCCTCGCTGATAAGCTTAGGATCATCATCCATCTTTTTCGTTGCCACCTTCGGCGCAGCATCTTCCTCAGCGGGAAAATCGAGCGCAACAGGCGCCTCTTTTTCTTCCACCGGAAGAGAATCATTGAGATCAAGCGCCTTATCATCCGAAAGCGCTGCATTTAAATCCCCTAGCATCTGCGCTGGATCACTAGTCTCTTCAGAATCATTATCAACAGATTCAGACACCGGCTTAAGAGGCGCGGCAGGCGCTTTATCCTCAGAAGCAACCTCTACCGGTTCGGCCTTCTCAGGAATGTCTTTCTTTTCCTTCGATTCTTCAACCGATGGCTTAGAAGACTTCTTCGATGTTCCTGCTTGCTTTTTACCAAACATCTGTTTCGAACCTTTACCTAAAATTTAAAACGTGCAACCACACATGAAAAAGAAAGAGCATTGCACCCTGTATGGATTATGACCCCATTTTACTTAACAAACCGCCAATAAGACCGGCATTTTTCTGATTTTTATCGGCCGAATCGGTCAACTTAACGGACAAAACTCTGGCCAATAGAGTCTTGAGCGCCGTTACAGCTCCCACAGCGTCCTTGTCTTCAACGATATCCTTCGTGTCGCTTTCATTCTTCACAAATAAATGCGGCAAGAAATCAATCGTCATATCAGCTTCATATTCCAAAGCCTCAGAGATATCCGAAAGCTTGTCTATCTCCCCGCCCTTGGCCATTCCGACCTTATTCACAATAAGGGAAAGCGCATCCGTCTCCCCCCCGCGAACATCAGAAATTTCTTTAATCATAGAACGGCAAAAACGCAACGACGTAACGGTCGGCGCGGTAACAATAAACGTATGATGTGCCCGCGCGATGACAGCTTTACGAATCGACGCCGTTGAGCTGGACAAATCAACAAAGACCAAAGGTGATGTCACCATTAAGTGATCTAACATCATTTCATATTGCGCACCGCTGACTGAAATATCGAGCATCGCATCTGCGCCCGAGGCCAAGATTTTTAAATTCTCATCATAATCATGGAAAACGCGCTTTAAGGCATCGTCATTGCTACCCTCAATCGCACGTGCCACATCAAGCAAGGTCGCAGACGGATCAAAGCCTAGCCCAACACTAAAAGGCGACCAACCGCCTCCTGCATCCATAAGCAAGGTTTTTTGCCCCAAAGATGACGATGCAATCAAAGCGCCGATTTGCGTAAGCATAGATGTCCCCACCCCGCCCTTTGCACCGATAAAAGCAACCAAACGGCTACCCGATACGCCAAGACGGTCAACCAAGGCTTTTGCAATAACATTTGAAAACACGTCTGGCGCGATTGGGCGAACAAGATAATCACTCACCCCCATCTCAATCATTTGGCGATAAAGATAAACGTCGTTCACCGGCCCGATAATAATCGCAGCCGTTCCCTCTTCGCAAAATCCTGAAAGCTCAGCCAGCTTGTCAGTGAAAGCGTCATTAATAACATCTGTTTGGATAATCAAAAGATCAGGTGATTCTGTCTCTCTGTACGTCTCAATCGCTTGTTCAACGCCACCGGCTTCAGCCTTTATTTTAACCCGCGCATAACGCCAGTCTTTTTGTAATTCTGCCGTTGATAATAATGTATCTTTATCTTCCGAGAAAACAGCAAGACGCGCTGTCGGAAGAAGAATATCCATCGATTTCTTCTCTGCCTCGCTCATGCCGCTATCCTGTTATTATGTCTCATCTGCTTCATCTGTGATTGCCTGAAATGGCCCGCGAAACGCGGAGTCATTGACTACTTCGCTCACGATACCAGTCAGGAATTAAAATTGTCCTAATACGGGATAGAAAAAACAGAAATCGTACAAATATGCGGTGCGACACGCCCAAATTAGTTATCGCCAGAAGCTTGCTCCCCTTGCAACGGCTCATTCGGTGCACCTGTGCGTTTAACAGCAACAATATTTGCCGCCTCACGACCATCAGTGCTGAGATCAGAGGTAACAGTGCCCATCAAATCGCCCGGACGCGAAATTTGTTTCGCAATCATTGTGTCAATTGTACAGCCAAGCTTGTAATCTGCACGATAATCGTCCTGAGTATCTTCCATCCCCTGCATCAGGCGATCACACCCACCGGGGGCTTTAGCACTCAATGTTGAATATGAAATCATAAATTTAGAATCATCCCCTTGGGCATGAATGGGCAGGATACTCGATTCAATATCGCTCACGCCGAACTTACGCAGCGTTGCCACACTATCGACCATTGCATTCGTCGCATTCATCGCGGTATTACGATAAGATTTCGGATCGTACGTGACGGTAATATTCATCGTACTACCACCAAAACGATCGTGATGGTTCGCCAACGCCGACAAGAAATTTGTATCAACGTCACTGGTCAACACGGCCTGATCAAAGCTTTTCTCTAAAACTTCCATATTGCTTTCGTTCACATTGCTCTCCTCATAAAGAGAATAAGACGAACAACCACCAAGCAAAACCGTACCCGCCAAAGCCAGCGTCAAAATAGGCTTACTGAAAACAAACTTATTATAAAACATTGATTTTCTTTCTTTATTCTGTGTTACACGTCTCAAAAAACCACCGTCACCGCATTAATCTACGATGTAACCATACGTGGCGAGATTAGCGAAAATTTTATCGTCATCCAACGAATAGGATCGGCGAATATTAGCGGCAAATATCTTGGAAAGCTCACTCTTCTTCTGCTCCGGCACATAATCCGCATTATCTTTATTCGCGAACGGCTCAACCAAATAACCTGTTACAATAACAACCAACTCGGTCTCTGCACGCTGGAAACTATCTGATGACAAAAGGTCACCAATAACAGGCGTATTGCGTACGCCCGGCAGCCCCGCTAAGCCTTCTGCGGTTGAGGATTGAAGCAGACCCGCAATCATCAAGCTGCCGCCACTCGGGATTTCAATTGTTGTTTCTGCGCGACGAATATCCAAACCGGGCACAACAATATCAGCCAGTGTCACCGAGTTTGCTTCATCGAGAGAAGATACTTCCGTATTCATCTGCAAGCTAATGCGATCATCAGATAAAACGATCGGCTTAAAGTTCAAAGAAACACCAAACTCGCGGAATTCAATTGTGATATTACCAAACTGGTCACGACCTGTCGGAACGGGAAACTCACCGCCCGCCAAAAAGCCTGCCTGTTGCCCCGACACAGCTGTTAAGTTCGGCTCAGCCAAGATATTGATCAGGTTTTCCTGCTCAAGCGCATCCAGCTTTAAGCCCAGAATACCAATACCATCAAGGCCCGTATCAAAGAACGCACGCGCCGAACCGATCGGCTCCTGCGTCAAAGCCAAACCGGCCCCTGCTCCCACACGGAGCGCATCAACATCATTACCCAGCGTGCTGTTTAGAGGAAGCTGACCGAAAATTGTCGACGTTGCCAATTCATTCGGGTCATTCGCATTAAATTCAACCCCCAACTCTTTAATAGTACTGCGCTCTGCCTCAACAATTTTAACCTGCAACATCACCTGTTGCTCACCGCGCACTTCTAAAAGATTTGAAATCAATTCATCAACGGTCTTGTTATCAACTTCTTGCACTTCACTTACATAATGCCCGACAAGATCCGTAATTTTAGACGCAACCTCAGGGTTTGAGACCTGCCCCGTCAGCATCACTTGTGAATGGATAGCACCGACTTTAACATGTTCATTCGGAAACAAGCTCTCGATCAAAGATTGAATTGCCTGCAAATCATAGGCAACATGAATATCAAGGCGGCTTAAAACATTGCCGCCTGCATCCAACACAATCAGGTTTGTATCTCCGATATTCAAACCGACAGCATATAATTTGTTCGTTTTCACGGCCTGAACATCAACAATATTCGGATCAGCGACCAAAACGTCAGATACGCCATCCGGCAATGTAATAATATCTGCCTTACCAAGTGTCAGGCGTAAGGGCGCCTGCTCTTTTTTACTTTTGTGAACCGATCTTAAATCCCCTTTCGCGGCAATCGCACTCGAAAGCCCGATGGATATCATGATCGCTGCAGCCAGAACGCCAAAGAAAAAAGGTGATTTCATATTATTAGTAAAACCTGTCATGGTTCAGTCTTTCGTTTTTTAATCTTGTAATCAGTGCGATGCACCCAATATTGGGCACGATTTTTAAAAGTAAGTTAATCAACATCCAATGTCTGGACCGAAGCGCCACTATAAATGCGTACTTTTGCCGGTGGCGAATACGAGAAAGAAGATGAAGAAACATCTGAATCGTGATCATCCGCGCTCGGCGGCAATACATTTTTGATACGCAAAGCCTCTCTATGAATCTCATCATCAAGAGACGTCAGACGTGCATCTGACAACACCTTGTCATTACCAACGATTTCTTCATCTCCAACCCCTCTCATCGCGAGCGTAATACGCCCCAATTCAGACGCCATCGCAAGCTTCTCCGCATCACGGATCGGAACAGCCAAAGTCACGGTTTTACCGACTTTTACCTTATCATCACGGTTGCGATCGGCACTTTGGTCAAGTGCAAGAACACGGATATTTTCCAGGATCGTTTCGGTGGCTAATTTATCGACATTCAACTCAACCATTTCCCGTAATTTAACGGCCTGCGGGCTAAAATCATTGCGGTTATTGCTTCCAAAATCGACACGTTCCGTATAGGTCAAAATCACGTCAACAAAACTGCCCGGCCCTAAAAATCCGGCGACCATATCCTCCGCATCCAATTTAACAGAGACAGCACGCTCCCCCTGCTTCAATCGTGCGGCGACAAAGTTACCTTCTTCAGGAATAAGATCGGAACGTTTCAACGGCTCCCCTTCTGAGAAGGCACGTTCAACACGCCCCTCTAGCGCTTCATCCGCGCTCTCACCGTCTTTTCTTAAAATCGCGCCCTTAAACAACGTATCTTCCGGCCAATCAGACCAGCGCAAATCGCCTTCATCAATATCATCGCCTTTGCGCAATGTTTTTGCCGCAACCAAAACCTCAACAGTATCACCGCCGCTTTCGCCGCCGCTCTTACCGCCCAATGTCATTTGTACCAGAAAAGCGACAAGCACCGCGGCTAATATTGCGCCCCCTAAAACAATAAGGATGTTCTTGTTCATCTTCTTTGACCCCGTATCAGGATTAATATGATTCATGATAAAACTCAGACTTCGGATTTGGTTGATAAAAAATTCAATTGACGTAAGCAGAAGTGCTAATGGAAAGAACGCGCCTACATGCCAATATTACGGAAAATCCGTTAAAAATTTATGAACCTTATCCTTCTGATTATTTTGCCAAAAACGAAGACAAAACATCAGCGGAAAAATACTCAGCATACGCAAAGGCCACAAGGGTTCCGAAAGCAATGGCAACGCCGTATGGCACTTTTTCTTTGCCTGCCTGGACCTGTGAAATCCAACTCCCCTCTTTCGGGTTTTGGAATGGTTTCTTCTTCTTTACATAAAGGGCGAACAAACTTAACGCCGCACCACAAAGAGTCATAAAGAATAAAAACGTAATCAAATGTACCGCACCCATCCAGAGCGCGCAAGCTGTGGCCAATTTGGAATCCCCTGCTCCGAGCACCTTCAATGCAAACAAAATAAAGGTTAGAACAAAGGCCAGCCCCGCAGAAATAATATGCGAGAGGATCGGTTCAAACACATTCTCATGAACGCTGCCCAAAAACAAAATCGCGTAACACGCTATAAAACTTAGGATTATATAAAGACTGTAACTGTTCGGAATAAGCATACGCCGAACATCTGATACGGCAGCCATCCCCATGAATGCCAAAGCGGTAAAAATGCAAATCAGAAAAACGATTAGAAAAATCATAAAACCAACCCTACAGGATATATGTGGATAAATCGAAAGTTACGGCAATTCTGCGCAAAACTTATTGTGCAAAAAAAGAAAAAGCCCGCCGGAGATAAATGGCGGGCTTTTCACAATGATAAACTTGAAGAAGTTTAAAATTAGCGGTCTGCTACAGCTGTTTGAACATCTGTCAGCGCACCTGTAAGTTCGTCACCCAAAAGGCCAACAACAACGGCAATCGCAACTGCGATACCTGCGGCAATCAGACCGTATTCGATCGCTGTCGCGCCGTCTTCGTCCTTAAGGTAAGCTTCTTTCCATGCTAGAACTTTAGTAAACATAATATATCTCCTTAATAAGATTTGTTAATGTCATTTCCGGTGAACCCCTACTTCAATTTATGTGAAGCCCTTAACCGATAAATTAAGAATATCACCCCTACACTTAATAAAACCTTAAAATCACAAGTAAAAAATAAAAAATTTAAGTAAAGGATTTATTTTTTATTTATATAAAATTTTATCTATATATATTTACTTTAAAATAAAAGTAAAAACCCCTCCGAAATCTAAGTAAAAGATATAACAGAGGGGTTTTCTAAAAGGATAGAGAAGTAAAAATCTATAAAATACTTACTCTCTAATATGGAGGTTACTTAATTCGCGGCTGATTCGTTCGAAAACATCAATCAACTCATCTTTGCTGGGCGCGTCATGATAATAATCTTCAGACGTCGCACACTCTTTATAAAGATCCTTCGTTCTTTGGTTCACACCCCGATCAAACGTCACGGTATAGATCAGGATGTCATCATCCTTCATCAAATCGCACGTCTCTTCGAAACGATCATCCAAATCACCGGGTCTTAAATTATGATCCTGGGTTGGGCCATATGCTGAATAACGCGGATGGATCGTATTAACACCATCAGTCATCATAACAACGGCCTTACGCCAATATTTATTGCCCCACTCAACCCCCTCTTCAAAAGGAAAATCAGGTGAAATAACACGATAGCCCCATGTCATACCGTAGTTACCATGTGTGTAACCTTGCGCATTCATCGTGTCGATGGATGTTTTAAGCGCGCTCGGGCTTTTAGATAAAGGCATCAAAGGCGTTCTGGGGCAATCATAGTTCGCGTTACGGCGCACATTTCCTCTATTATTCAAATCGCAATACGGGTCGTCATCAGCATCACGACAATATCTATACATATCCCATGGCCCGCTGATATCGCGCGTATCATCCGGATTATCCTCGGCCAAAACACAACCCAACCATCTGTTGTTATTAGTCGCCGTTGTGTATTGCAAATTATGCGGATTATTAACAAACGCGGGGCCGTAATAATCGCCGTTGAAATCTTCACCCAAACCGTAAGGCCCGACATTCACAGAACCACTGTAAGGCACAAGACCGACTTTAATAAAGTCACGATCACGACGCGCCATTCCATCTAAAGAAGAAGGATCAGCCGCCTCACCGTCCTCAACATCAATACCATACATGATGTAAACAAAGTTTGATGCCGCATCGCGCAAGGCTTGGATATTATTGTTGGTCGCCATCGAACCAGTATTATCCATAACCAAGACGACCTCAATCCCCTGCACTTCACGCACAACGGTTGTTGACGCATCAACGTCAATCGAATCAACACCAAGAACACGCAAGAAAAGCGTATTATAACGCGCATCTGCGGTCACAATCACCTCATCACCGACGATATTCACAATCGGCTCGTACGTAATACCCACCTCTTCAGGCGGGTAGTTCGCATCCATAAAATCAATAACTTTTTGGCGAATAACATCACCATCCGTCGAAGATGCCGCCGCGGCCAAAGCCGCCGCATCCAGCGCTTGAGACAGGCGCTGCTTTACAAGAAACGCTTGCGAGTAATCTAAGGACATACCGGCCACACCAATAAGAACAGGTGCCATTATACCGAACATAACGGCTAAAGACCCTGCAGTGTGCAGACAGTAACGACGAATCGTATGTTTCAGCATATTAAAATAAATCATGGTTTTTTCCTTTCGAACTTCGAGACACGCCAATAAAAGATTTGGCATGTTACTGTCGGTTAACGACCGGGCCGGAGCGCCCTCTACTAAATGCAATTTCCTGCATCTCCATTGTTTGGGCTACAAAGCCGGTAAAAAGTGGATCATATTGATATTGAACAGCAACCATCACCACGCCTTCATCCGCATCACGCAAATCATCGACGCGCGCAAAGGCATCAGGTAAGGCCAACATATTTTCCGTTTCACGCCATACAATTTCCGTATCGGCATCTTCATCAAATCGAAAACTCACAATATCAATACCGAAAGCTGAGCTGTCCAAAGGTTCAAACGCAAGCCGCCCCGCCTCAATCGCCTCCGCAATATCGGCATCTGTGACAATGTTGTTTCTCGCGATCAGGTCGGCAACAACCTGCGAGGCGCGAATCGTTTTCTGGTTTGCAAGTATGGCGTTTCCGAAATCAAAAACACCAAGCAGCATAAGCAACATCACAGGGAAGATCATGCTCGCCTCAATCGCGGCCAAGCCCTCTTCTTCCTTCTTCCAACGTGTAAATAAGTTTGAGAAATATCTTATAATCATCCTAAGCCCCCTGAAATTCATAAGGTTCAGTTTGCATAACAATCGTGGAGATAAACAGCGTAGAACCATCCTCACCGTTTAGAAGCGTCCCAACCAACGGCGTAATCATCTGATAGCGAAAAGCCACACGGATCAAAATACGGCTATTCGAACCACCCGCATCAAAACCGCTCGACACAAAGTTTCCGTCTTCATCAAAATTTGCATCTGTGTAATCGCCGTAACTGCTTAACTCTATCGCCTCAACATCAATGTCCTCACAACGGATAAGTACAACCGCCGATCTGCACAATGCTTCACGGAATTCAGTTTCGGGATCACCGCCCGATTGTTGCAACTGCCCCGTTCTGATCTGTCGCGATGCACGGTCTGTCGCACTTTCTAATAAACTGGCAGATGTCATCATTAAAGACAGCTCGATAATACCGAGACTAATAATAAGGTAAGGGAAAAGCAGGAAGCTAAATTCAATAGCAGTCGCCCCGTCTCTTCGCTTAAAATATGATCGTATAAACTGTAACATAATTACCCAACCAGCCAATTACATGGCATTTAGTTCAAATTTGTTCTTGTTTTCGGGCACAAAAAAAGCGGCCGAACCGCCTTTAGTCACCAAACTCAGGAGTTCGCAAAACCCCGAACACCTTTCCATAATGATATCAAGAATTGTGTAAAGAAATGATTAAAATCTCAAATAACGATACATGGTGTATTGATCAATAAACTATCGCGGCGCTGCACGTTCCGGCTCTGTCACCGGGCTTTCATCTTGACTATCACCGATCAGGCCCCCACTCACCTCAACACCCCACTGCTCAATCAGCTTATCCTGCCTCTTCTTAATCGATTTCATGCGGCTCATGCCCTTTTGATACAAAAACGAGGACATCAAACCTGTAACAACCCAGTCAATCATATAGCCGAACGCCGCAGCCAAATACATCACAGAGACATAGCGAAGATTACTGATAATCTCAAAACTGGCGTCAAAGTCATTGGTGCCATCCCATAACTTAAAAACAAACGGAATAACACCCGCCAGATTCATCGCAAAAACCGTAGACGTGCGCGGCCCGACATTCCGCGTACTGGTTAGCAAAGAGACAAGACTGGGCAGCAAACCAACCATAAGAATCAGCGTTGTCGGCAAAAAAACAATGCCGAGCAAACATAAAACAATCATAAAAAGACGCATCTTCCATGAAAGCTGACCGCGCTTTTTGGCTGCTTCACTGTTCTTTTTATCTTTGCTTTTTTTTGCCACCTAAAACACAGCTCCTTTTAAAAAATCTCATAACCATAAAGAAACGAAAAAACAGACACCAGCGTCAACAAAGTCGAAAGCGTCCACGCCACCAAAGCTGCAGTATCGCGCCCGTTGACTTTTCCATATGACGATTTTTGCGACAAACGCCGATTATACTCATTATATTCTTCCTGCAAGATGCGGTATTCCTTCATCGCACGCTTGAAAGCAAAATTATCCCGCGCCAAGGTTCGCTCATCATCAATCAAACTAGACATAGCAATCAAATCACCGGCCTGTGCCGCCTGCTCAACGGCGGCCTGAACCTTCTCACGCAATTTGACGTGCTTGAACCTTTTATAAACACCGACCAAGGACTCACGCATAACCTTTGCTATATTAGGAAGAGCCGCCGTTTTGGTAACCTTCTGCAACGACGCAAGAAATTTCAAATTACCCTTAATTTGCTTGTCTTTATCTGGCGCGCTTAAATTCAGCATGCACCGTTCAATTAACGAAACATTCGATAAAAGGAAAAACGCAATTCCATGAGCATCTAAATAAAAGGCAATCTGCCCCGGCCTTGCCGATAAGCTTTCATAAGCCCGCAAAGCCGAAGCAGGATTATAAACAAAAAACTCGTCAAACATGGGGCTAAGACACGGCGTGTTGGGGCTAAGAATATAAAGAACACGTTCAATACCATAGCCTGTGCGCATACTTTTCAAAGCCAAGCGCGCACCATCAAATTGACGCATATAAAACAACAATGTCGCCTGAGTAGGTGAACGAGCCATCAGTGCCTTATCTAAAATATTTAAACGTAAGACTTGCTTGTAAAATTTAAGCTCATCACCATCCATGACAGCCTGAGCCAACAATCCACCTAAACCGTCAAATGCGAAAGATCGCCCCTGATAACGAAGTGGTAAGTGCGGGTAAAGTGAGAGTGAAACCTGAAGAGCAACAAAATCAGGATCATTTCTTTGGCTGCTGGCATATTCAATCGCCTTAAGGTAATTCTCATAAATCTGCGCATTATTTAGCGATGTTTCCACCCATTTGGTCAATTGCCCGTCTTCAATCAAATTTGCAACGGCTTCTGTATCTTTGTGCAAATCCATCGCAAGCGTATCGGCATAGAGATATTTACGTCCGTTAAACGAAAATGGTCTGTTCGCCTTTACACGCTTCGTATTGGCTTGCGGCGAAACCCGAGAGCCATCGAGCCAGGAAAAAATATCTTCAACAGTCCAACGTTTTGTGCGGTCATCATGCAAAATACCACGTAAAAGCTCCATAAAAGTCGCAGGGAGCCGCTCATTTCCGACGAGTGTATTGTAAGACCCGACTTCCAGCTTTTTATAGACAATATCCTCATCGCTCATCCCTGCAAGCTCGTCATTTTTGCGCAAAAACAAGGCAAGACTCACCCCAAAAGCATAAATATCATCTGAAATTGATCCATTACCGCGCCCCATCGGCTCAGCCAACGCCCTTTCGCATGTCAGAAACAGCGGAGGTTGCGAACTATGCGGCTGTACAGATAATCCATCGCCGAGCAATATAGGTGCGTTAGCGTCAGCACCTGAATAAAAAATATTGTCAGGCCGTATTGATCCATGCGTAAAGCTACAATCTCTCATCTCTTTTAAAATATTAGCCATCGGCTTAATAAAGTAAGAAACGATATCAGGCTGCCGCCAAGTGGTTTTGGCAAATGCCCCCGGCTTCAAAAGACATTGCCCTATTCCCGCCTCATACAAAAAAACAAATTTCTGCTTTCCATCCTGCGGCCACTGCACAACGCCTGAACCGATCAATCGCAAAAAGGACGTGTCTAATAATTTGGAATAAATCGAAACATCACGCCAGCGCGGCAAACTTTTCTTATCGGCCACAAAGGCAATATATTTCTTTGTACGGTTATTAGAGTCGAACGCATCATAGGCCTTCGATCGACCGTTGCGAAGACGCTCAAGCGGGCGCATCGGATCGATACGAATAGACTGACCAAACGGGACTAAACCGCTATTTTGAACGCCATTTCCTTGATCAGCCTCACGCGCCACAAATCTGCCCTTCTTTTAAGTACCGACTTAGAAGAAAAGCAACGCAGCATAGAGGTGTATATGTCAGAAAACGAACCATACCCAAGACCTTGATTAAACCAAAGTCTAAGGCGGATATAAACAAAAGTAAAACAACCGCTTAGAAACGGTTGATTTTAACTAAGGAAAACTCTGCTTAATCCACAAACGGATCACGCATCAAAATCGTATCATCACGCTCAGGGCTGGTCGAAAGCATGGATACAGGCGCTTCGATCAATTCCTCAATATGACGAACATACTTGACCGCTGCGGCAGGTAAATCGCCCCAACTGCGCGCGCCATACGTTGTCTCGCTCCACCCTTCAACCGTCTCATAAATCGGTTCAACTTCAGCTTGGGCGTACTGTCCTGCCGGAAAGTAATCAATTTCTTTACCGTTCAGCTTATAACCAACACAGATTTTGATCTCATCCAAACCATCAAGAACATCCAGCTTTGTCAGCGCAATGCCGTGAATGCCGTTCACTTTAACCGCTTGCCTCACCATGGTGGCATCAAACCAGCCACAACGGCGTTTACGCCCTGTCACAGTTCCGAATTCTTTACCACGCTCGCCCAAAAATTGTCCAACCTCGTTATCTTGTTCTGTCGGGAAAGGCCCTGAACCAACACGCGTTGTATAAGCCTTTGTAATCCCCAGAACATATTTCACTGCATCAGGGCCAATTCCCGCCCCCAATGATGCCTGCCCTGCCGCTGTGTTCGATGAGGTCACATAAGGATACGTGCCATGGTCAATATCCAACATCGTCCCTTGCGCGCCCTCGAACAAAATCTTTTTACCCGCAAGCCGTGCTTCGTCCAATTCTCTCCAAACAGTAGAAGCATAAGCCAAAATGTCTGGCGCAATCTCCATCAACTTGTCGTACATTTCATTTGTGTCCAAAGGATCCGCCCCCAACCCCTTTAACAAAATATTGTGGTGAAACATCATCTTCGTCAGCTTGGTTTTAAGCGTGTCGGGATGGCGCAAATCACAAACACGAATACCGCGGCGCGCGACCTTATCTTCATAAGTCGGCCCGATACCACGCTTTGTTGTGCCTAACTTTCCTTCCCCGCGTGTCATCTCCAATGCTTGATCGAGCGCTTGATGAACAGGAAGAATAAGATGCGCATTTTCTGCTAATTTCAAATTATCAGGCGAAATCTTAACGCCCTTTTCTTTAATGCGGCTAATCTCTTTTAAAAACGCCCACGGGCTGACAACCACGCCATTACCGATCATCGAAACTTTACCGGGGCGCACAATACCGGATGGCAAAAGGCTGAGCTTATATTCAGTTCCTTCAATAACCAGAGTATGCCCGGCATTATGACCGCCTTGGAAACGCACAACGACATCCGCGCGCGAGGACAACCAGTCAACAATCTTGCCTTTACCTTCATCGCCCCACTGGGAACCGATTACCGCAACATTACTCATAATAAAACCTCATCCTTTTTGTATGAATTTTTTAAACTTCTTACCTACAACGCGCGTAACTCGCCATTCTCGTAAACATAGTTACAGTGCGACGGCACATCTTGTGCATCTGTCACACCGCGCACAACAATATAGCCTTGGCTTTGCAATTCTTGGATTTCATTCCAACTGGCCCCGAGCGATGCAAAAACGACATTATCTTTCGGCGCGGGCGTCATCGTGCGCAAAACCGTATCCATATACAACGTAAACCCTTTTGCAACGTAAGAATGATCAGAATCTTGACGATCTGATGGAATAACATCCTCACCGAAAACAACATCATATCGACCGCCGCGCCCTAACTCACCGTGGACATGGGAACCGAACAACGTAAAAGCAAAATGTTTGTGATACTCAAACCCCTTCTGCTCCAGAATATCGACACTCAAGGTAAAATCGTCAACACCAAGAGCCGACATAGCACTGGTTACTTTGTCGCATATAGATTGCAAACGATGGCAGTGCTCCGCCATTTCCTCAATTTTGGAGAGCTTTTCCAATACTTCGGGGACATCACCGCTCGCCGCCATAATCTGAGCCAAAATCTGCGCGGATCGCTCAGGCATCGCTTTTAAAGCATCATAGTCACGCTGATGAACAGCCTTTTCCATAGCTTCGGCTTTATCACCTGCCTCATCAAGCAAGCCTTGAACAAATCCCGGAATTGTCATGTCCAATGTAATATCAGAAACACCAACTGCCTTAAGCCCCAGCAAAGATAAAACACAAATCTCAACATCGGCTTCGATCTCATCCTGATCACCGATAAATTCACACCCCACTTGCGTAAATTGACGTTCAGTGCGCAACTGGCTACCCTTAATCCGCAAAACATCATTAGCATACATCAGCCGTAGAGGACGCTCCGCATTCAACAAACGCGAATGAACAATCCGCGCCACCTGCGCCGTCGTATCAGACCGCACACCAAGCATACGGTGACTGACAGGATCCATAATGCGGAAAGTCTCGGAAGAAAGGCGCGCCCCCGGCCCCGGAGCAAGCAAACTGCTCTCAAATTCAAGCAATGGTGGCTTAACCTGTTGATAGCCGTAGCTGCGAAAAACATCCATCAAGGTACGAACCGACTGCGCCTCTGCCTCGGCAAAGGGGGGAAGAACATCAACAAACCCGTTAGGCAGCAGAGCCAAGCTCTTATTTTGTTCATTCATAATGATATTTCACTCATTGAATTTAAAGAACAATCAATCAACGCCCTGAGTACTAACCCACTGACGCAGCTTTTGCAATCACTTGACACAAATCATCGACGATTTCGTGCACCAATGCCGAATCATCCCCTTCCGCCATCACGCGAATTAATGGCTCAGTCCCTGATTTGCGTATCAACAATCGCCCATCGCCGTTAAAACGCGCCGATGCTTTTTTGATGCTATCTTTGATGTGATCCTGTTCTAACGGGTCTTGCCCCTCATATCTAACATTCTTCAAAAGCTGCGGCACAGGCTCAAATACATTCAAGGCCTCACTCGCAGACTGGCCTTTATGTTTCAAAATGCTCATCACCTGCAAGGCCGCAAGCAATCCATCCCCCGTGGTTGCATAATCACTGAGCACCAAATGCCCCGATTGCTCACCACCAAGGTTAAATCCCTCTTTGCGCATATGCTCAACAACATAGCGATCACCCACCGCTGTACGCGCCAATGTTAAGCCGTTAGCCTCCATAAGGCGCTCTAAACCGAGATTAGACATTACGGTCGCAACCAAGCCGCCGCCACGCAATATCTCTTGATCTTTAAACCAAAGCGCCAAAGCGCCCATGATTTGGTCACCATCAATCTTAGTGCCGCGCTCATCTACCAGAATAAGCCTGTCCGCATCACCATCAAGCGCAATGCCCAAATCAGCATCGTGATCAACCACCGCCTCTTGTAAGGCCTGTGTCGCCGTCGCGCCATATCCGTCATTAATATTGCGCCCGTTTGGTGAAGCGCCAATAGAAATAACCTCGGCCTCTAACTCCCACAAAACTTGCGGCGCAACCTTATAAGCCGCACCATGCGCACAATCGACAACAACCTTTAACCCCTGCAGCGTCCCACGCCTTGGAATGGAACGCTTTAATGACTCAATATACCGCCCCAACGCATCATCAAGACGATTCGCTTTCCCCAACCCTTCAGGCGAGGCTAGCTCGCTCGACAGATTCTGGTCGATTTTCTCTTCAATACGCAGTTCAATCTCATCATCCAACTTAAAACCGTCAGGGCCGAACAATTTGATTCCATTATCCTGATACGGGTTATGCGACGCCGAAATCATCACCCCAACATCCGCACGCAATGACCGCGTGAGCTTTGCAATCCCGGGTGTCGGTATCGGCCCCACAAGAATCACATCCATTCCCATGGATATAAAACCGGCACTCATCGCCTGCTCTAACATATACCCTGAAAGGCGTGTGTCTTTGCCAATAACAACGCGATCCATATGATCACCACCGCGTGATGCTTTCAGCACACTCGCCGTAGCCATTGCAACGCGCAATGCCATATCCGCACACATCTTCTCGCTATTCGCACGCCCGCGAATACCGTCAGTCCCAAAATATTGTCTTTTTTCTGTCGTCATAAACAAGACTGTATGCGGGCAAAGCGTTTTTGACAACCGCCTTTTTCACGGCGTACAAAATGCGACAAATCACACCAAAAATGCTATGATTTCCTTGTGAAAAGACAAACTTTAAACTAATGATAAGAAAAATAAGGCTATATAGGCATGAGCAGAGCACCTAAAATAGCTAAAAAAACGAGCGACGTTGAAGAATGAGTGGTAGCGAACCGACACAAAAAAAATTTCATTTATCCGCAGATGATCCTGCGCCCGTATCCATGCGTGAGGGAAAATCAGCTGTGATATTTGCTGGCCCGCATAACGGGCATGCCGTTCCCAAATGTTTACAACCCTGTCTTGGCACAGATGAAAGCTGGTTCGAAACCGCACATGAGGCATCAGATTTACACGTATCAGGTTTATTCGATGCACTAATGGAAACGCGCCCTGAGGACAGCTACATTTGGGGCAATTACTCAAGGCTCGTTTGCGACCTGAACTGCAAGCCCGATTACGCTATAACCCAATCCTCTTCAGAATATAGTCACATCATGATCCCGCAAAACATGCCCGACCAATGCTGCGAGGGGCAAACCGCACAAAGACTGGCTGCAATTTACGAGCCTTATCACGCCGCGCAGGCAGAAATTTTGGACGAAGTACGCTCAAACAACGGCGGACAGGCTATATTGCTTGAAGTACATAGCTTTAACCCGACATGGGAACAAAAACGCCGCGATGTTGAAATCGGAACAATACGATGCGAGAAAACGCCGCTGTCCCGCGCTTTGGAAGACTTCTTAAGCGAGCAAGACGAATATCAATTCGTTTCGGGCGAACCATATCGTGTCGCTGACCGCCCGGGAAACGCCGCACCGATTATTACAGAACAAAACGATATCCAGTTTTTAGGTTTGGAAATCAGACACGATCTTATCGCCACCCCAGAGGGCAAAGCCAAAATGGCAGATTTCCTGGCGCGATGCGCCGAACACCTTGAAAACAGCCCTGGCTTTCATGTTTTCGCTCAACCAAGATCAAGTGCAATCGCGATTGACAACGAAAATAGAATGAGTCACCTTGGTTTTTAATGAAAAAAGACAAGAAAAAACCTGAAAAACACGTTGGCGATTTAAACAATGAGGGCGTGAACTACGTTGTCAAAAAAGCCAAACAAAAAGCCGTTATCACCGCGATAACGGTTGTATGCGTGATTTTGTTTTTCATGACCGCTGGCAGCTTAATTTTCAGCTCTGACAATTTCAAATACGTTGAACAAAAGCCCCCGCAGCTTGATCGTCCGGTAATGCGCATCCTTTTCGTCGGCAACAGCTACACGTCCTACAACACAATGCCGCAAACGCTTCAAAATTTAGCGCTTAACGACCCGAGTGCCCGCGTAAAAATCGAGGTTGGGCAATACACGGTTGATGGTGCGCGCCTCAGCCAGCTTTGGAACGCACCTGAAAAGGCCTCATTTATTGAAAATCAAGTTTGGGATTTTGTGGTTTTCCAACCGCAAAGCCTGTGGGCCAGAAACAGCAGCAGCGCAAACGAAGTTGATCGCGCCCTAATCCCCTGGATACAAGCGACACAAGCCACAGGAGCTCTGCCCGTTTTTGTCATGACATGGCCCAGACAGCCGGGCAGCCATTGGTATGTTAAACAAAAGTCTTTGATCGGCGGCCCCGTAGAAATGTATAAAAATCTGGTCAACCGCACGCGCTACATCGTGGCAAAACATAAGTTAATTGAAATTCCCGCAGGCAAACATTGGGCCTACGCTGCCGCGCAATACAAGGCGTTAAACCTTTATCACGAAGACGGAAGCCATCCTTCACCGCAAGGCTCTTATCTTCTTGCTCTTCTTCTTTATAAAAATCTGGTCGATAATACGCTCAGAGATATTCAATATCTGCCTGAAGGCGTAACTGATGAAGAACGTCAAATGCTAATTGCTCTTGCAAATGAAAGCCTTTGAACGAAAACTAAACAACATCAATGACAAACGGACAAAAAGAAAGCCGCAATATTAACTGCGGCTTTTCTTATTGGTTTTTCTGATTACGCCTCTGTTGGCGTTAAAGCACCACCGCGCGGCACACTCGGGCGTGGCGGCGCAGAAGGTTGATCATCATCAGGATCGTTTCGAATAATCGGCTCCCCTCTCAACAGGGCTTTGATTTCATCTCCAGAAAGCAACTCATATTCAAGCAAAGCCTGCGCCAACGTCTCAAAATCGTCTTTCTTATCTGTCAGACACTTCATCGCACGATCATAGGCCTCATCGATAAGTTTTTTCACTTCCTTATCAATCTCGGCTTCTTTTTCAGGCGAAATGCGACGCTCATGATAACTATTCGGATCATCGCCGTAATTTATCATACCGATCTTATCGCTAAGTCCCCACTGCATAACCATGGCTCTGGCCAAAGATGACGCATATTGGATATCGCTTGAGGCTCCGCTTGTGACTTGGTCTTTACCAAACTTAATTTCTTCAGCGGCACGTCCACCCATCGTCATCGCAAGGTCAGCCTTCATCTTCGCGATAGATTTACTGTATCGATCACCCTCAGGCAAGCTCATCACCATACCCAGCGCACGACCGCGCGGCACAATTGTTGCCTTATGGATTGGGTCACATTCAGGTTCATTCAGCGAAACAATCGCATGCCCCGCCTCGTGATAAGCCGTGAGCTTTTTCTCGTCATCACTCATAGCCATAGAACGCCGTTCCGCGCCCATCATAACCTTATCACGCGCCTCTTCCAAATCATCCATTCCGACAAGGCGCTTATTCTTGCGCGCCGCGAGCAACGCCGCTTCATTCACAAGGTTGGCAAGCTCAGCACCGGAAAACCCGGGTGTTCCGCGCGCAATAATTGACGCATCAACAGTATTCGACAACGGCACTTTACGCATATGCACTTCCAAAATTTTCTCGCGTCCCTTCACATCAGGTAGAGGAACCGTGATTTGGCGATCAAAACGGCCCGGGCGCAACAGCGCAGGATCCAAAACATCCGCACGGTTTGTCGCCGCGATAATAATCACGCCCTCCGTCGCGTCAAAACCGTCCATTTCAACCAGCATCTGGTTAAGTGTCTGCTCACGCTCATCATTACCGCCGCCATAACCGGCACCACGGTGACGACCGACCGCATCAATCTCGTCGATAAAGATAATACAAGGCGCATTCTTACGCCCCTGCTCAAACATGTCACGCACGCGGCTTGCACCGACACCGACAAACATTTCAACAAAGTCAGAACCTGAGATACTGAAAAACGGGACGCCCGCTTCCCCCGCAACTGCACGTGCGATCAAGGTTTTACCTGTACCTGGCGAGCCGACTAACAGCGCACCTTTTGGAATATTACCACCTAAGCGCTGAAATTTTTGCGGGTCTTTCAGAAATTCAACAACTTCTTCCAGTTCCTGCTTAGCCTCTTCAATGCCTGCAACATCTTTGAAAGTTACATTGCTCTGATTCTCTGTCAGCATTTTCGCGCGCGACTTACCAAAGCCCATCGCACCGCCGCCGCCTTTACCGTTCATTTGGCGCATAATGAAGAACCAAAAACCGATCAAAAGCAGAATCGGAAAAATCGACATCAAAATATCAATCAGGCGAATCTGTGGCGGCTCTGGCTCTTCCGCCTTAATTTCAACGTTCGTCCCCTCAAGACGAGAAACAATATTCTCCGCAGGCGGCACTTTCGCTTTAAAGGTACTGTTATCACTTGCATACGTGCCGTAAATTTCATCACCTTTAACGATAACGCCCTTCACGCGTCCGCTGCGCGCATCCTCCATAAAGCGGGAATAGCTAATTTCCTGCCCCTTCAATAAAGCATTTTTCTGTGCCTCCTGCGCAACATTCAGCAACAGAATAACCACAAGGCCAATGGCCAGCCAAAATACGAGGTTCTTATTAATATTATTCAAAACAAATATCCTTTATTTACAACGAAGTCGGTCAATATTTATGACGCTGATCACTCTGATTAAAATATGTTTTAGACAAAAGGTTCCATACGCTCTTATTCGATTTTTGTGCTAAGTTCAGTAAAATTAAACCGGCGACGGAAAAACATGCCCAAAACAACGCACGAAATATAAAATCCATAACTGTTATTCTATAAAAACCTTAACCACTTGGCTATATTAATTTTAACGAGTAACAGAATTCACATTACACCTTACAAAGCGACATCTTAACTTTACGTTAGTTTTGCGATAAAAGCCGTAGATAAAAGCTGTATTTGAAAACATGCATGACACACTAACGCACCTCTTTTTCGAGGATGATTTCCGCTCCATCATCAGAAACGCTAAAAATCACACCGCCCATTGTTTGTTTTTGAGGGGGCTCAGTCGTGTAGAAATGCTCACATAAACGCTCAAACCGCTCCATACGGAGACCATAGCCATCTTGGCCAACCAAGCCATAAACTGCACACTTTAAAACCCTAAAAAAAATCTCTTCCGGATTATTTTTCAACGCCTTAAAATTAAAAACAACACGACTCATATCGTTAATTAAAAGGCAGGCTTCATACGCCTCATTGCTGACAACATCCAAAGCCTCCGTCGCCCGTGCCATACGGCGCGTCAAACGGGAAAGCCTTTTTCCATCAAACCCCTCCTCTTCCAGAACAGAAAAAGAGTGACGCAACCTGACCCGCGCATATGACGGGTCATCATTTGAACGATCTTCGGCGTAAGGTATTTTGTGGTCATCACAAAAATCAACGCAATCAGATTTAGGAACATCAAGAAACGGCCGACACAAAGTAATATCGCCCCTCTTTTGACGAGGAACCATACATGCCAGCCCATCCAATCCGCTCCCCTTCGCAAGACGAAATAAGAAGGTTTCAACCTGATCGTCCTGATGATGCCCTAAAAACAAATGCGTCAAACCGTGCTCGGACATAGCCTTTGAAATCAAATCATATCGTGCATTTCGCGCTCGCTCTTGAAGGCGACTGTCGACATCACCGCCATGATCCCACTGCAAAATATGATGGCGCGCCTGCGAAAAACCAGCAAAAGCACGGCCAACCATCTCAGCCTCTGCCTGCGCTTCATCCCGCAAATTATGATTAACCGTAAATATGTGAACGAAAGTGTCGCGTTGATGCGCATCCAGATAATCTAACAATGCCCGACACAGCGCCATGCTATCCGGCCCGCCCGAAACGGCAACGGCGACGTCTCGGCGTAGAACATCGTCAAAATCTCTAAAAAACTCTGCTAAATCAGGCATAACAAAGCCACCATTAGCACGGAAGCATCATCACACAAACAAAAAAGGAAATCTTACAGAGGCCAGAACATGGCAAAGCGATAAAACTATTCGCAATCAATACGGCCCATTTCCGTGTCGGCACGCTTTAAAATCGGCTTGGACGCATCGGAATACTGGCTCTTCAACTGTTTTAACGCAATACACGCATCGCCCGTTTTACCCATGCCAATCAACGCCATGCCCAATTTCAACAAATTATCAGGCGCTTTCTGGCTTTTCGGATAGTTTTTATAGCCTTCTGCAAAAATCCGCGCAGCAGGCTCGTACGATCCACGCACATAGAATGTTTCTCCGTACCAATATTTAGCATTCGCAACCAAGCTATGATCAGGGAAGTCAGAAATAAACTGCGCAAATGCCTGCTCTGCCTTATCAAACTCGCGGTTTGTTATGAAGGAATAGGCATAATCATAATAGCGTGGCGCTTCATCCTGTGAGGGCTTAGCTGCGCCACCATCTTGTGGCTTCACAAGCGTGCCAAGGGTATTAGTCGGGCGCTCATTCCCGTCTGCAGAAGGCGTCACGTTAGGCGGTGGAGACACATTAAAATCAGGCGCTTGCTGAGTGGCAGATTGCCCTCCCCCAAGACGCAACGCATCAACATCGGCCTGCATTTTCCGAAGAGCCTCTTTCAACTGACGTATTTCAAAATTCTGCTCTTCAATCTGCCCTGTCAGACGGCGTATTTCCTGCTCCATCTGCTGAAAACGTATCTCACTTGCCGCCGCCGCAGATTGCGCCTGCACTTGCGCCGCAGAAACCGATAAACCAAAAAGAAGCGATGCACCACAAATCAGGCGTAGAGGCTTTACACAAGAAGAGAACATAAGAAAACGCTCCTTATTTGATAAACTGAGAATAAAAGGCTCGCCTTAAAACTAGGCGTATTACTGTACCTTTGTCACGCTGCGACGGTTCTGCGCCCATGATGTCGCGTTAGAGCCAGGAACTGCAGGGCGTTCCTTACCATAGCTCAACGTTGTAATGCGAGACGCGGAAACGCCCAAAGCAACCAGATAATTACGCGCTGAATTCGCACGACGCTCACCCAAGGCAAGGTTATATTCACGTGTCCCGCGCTCATCCGCATGCCCTTCAACTGTTACAGTAAGGTTCGGATATTGCTGCAACCACGCCGCTTGATTTTCCAACGTCGTACGCGCCGAAAGCGTTAGATCAGAGCTATCCGTTTCAAAAAACACGCGATCACCTACATTCACAACCAAGTCAGCCTGCGTACCAGGCGATGGACCGAAATCATCACTCTCAACGTCTTCGTAAACTCCACCTGGGTTGTCAGGAAATGTTATATCAACCGTCTCTGCTGAACCAGTTTCAACACCGCCCTTATTTCCGGACGTGCCACAAGCACTCACAATCAAAACAGCGGCAAAAAGTGTAAAGTAACGCATAAACATCGGGATTTTCCTTCCAACTCAATTCTAATTTTTCACGGCGTTAAATTCCTAAACATACAATAACGCAACACTACACTCTTAAAACCGAATCACCGAGGGCGCAAGCCCTAGCCCTCCCTTTTATGATGAAATCCACAAATGTTCCGCCAAAGCGCACGATCAACAAGACCAAAACATAACCGCGTATGATCAGCTTTTCACATCCTCGGCAAGCTGATCCAAAATCAACCGCGCATCGCGTCGCTCAGCATCATGCGGCGCACGGGATATATAGCTCTCTAAATATGAAACCGCCTTTTCAGGCTCAGAAAGTTCAACACATAAAACACCCGCATCCAAAAGTAGCGGATACGCATCAGGCGCGAACAACATCATCCGCTCAACACAGCCAAGCGCCCGCTCATAATCCCCCATCTCTATCTGCCGCGCCTTAATCAAATGGCACAGACGAAGCAAGACCGCACGACCATCAAGGCCATCCAAATCAGCAAGGCTCAATTCAGCATGCGCACCCCTTAAATTTTTCACGCTCTCGCGCAAATCATGGGCTTGCAAAATACAGCACTGCGCCGAAGGATCAAAAATCAAGGCCTCGCCCTTATAAAGAAGCCTGCAGACAAACCGCCCGGGAACGTTCACACCTTCCACCACACATGGAACAGAAGAAAACGCAGAAAATTGCTTTAAAATCGTAATCGAAAGATACGCCAGAGCAATCTGATGCCCACAAGCGCGATGAATAACCCGGAGGATATCCGCGCTCTCTAAAATTTCAGCGCCCGCATCATCTTGTCGATAATCATGGGTATCATTGAAAACAAATTTAAACGCCGCAAGGATGGTCGCCGCGTCATCCGCACCACCCTCTGCTAAAATCGCCGCATGACGAGCGGCAACTTCACGTGACAGTTTTTGCAGATGAGAAAGGTAACGCCCTTGCGAAATGCCCTGATGCTCACACATGAAAAACGAGACGCCCAAAACGGCAAGGTCAAGGTCATCATCATTCTGCTTGCCCGCTTCTATTAAAGCGGACAGCGCATCGTTAGTCATAAACGCTTTCCTGCGTCCACTCAATCGGCTCGGCCGTTGCGGGACTTTGAATCACAGGCTCGCGGCCAAACCCGACAAGATCATTGCCGCTTGATGTCGCGCGCTGCTGCTCAAGCTGATATTGCTGCTGCGGTGTTGGCTGGCTTGCATTGAAACCGCCTTGCGCAACGGCATTATTATTCTGCGGCCCTTTTTGGAACGCACTGTCCAAATCTTCGCCACTGCCTTTAACCTTAACGTAGCTCACCACCTGCTTTACGCCACGCGTGTTACGCGCAATATCAATCGCCCGATCAAGCTCGGCATTGCTTTGCGCAAAGCCCATCAAATAAACTGCGCCGCCGACCGTATCAATCGTATAATTAATCGACTGAACCTGCTTATCAACAATGAAAGAAGAACGAAGCGTTGTTGAAATCCACGCATCAGATGCAAATCCGACAATACCTTTACTATCCGCGACCGTAATTTCGTTAATCACCTGCACAACGCCTTCAGGTTGCCAAGCAAGGCGAACGGCATCAACGCGATGTTGCGGGTCTTGCACAACGCCTGTCACCAAAACGCGACCCTTATTAATGGTCATGTCCAATTTTCGGAACATCGTGAAGTTGTGGTTAAACCACAAATCATTAATTTCTGCCTGAATACGGGCATCACTAACCGCACGGGATAACCCGCCCTCTTGCGCTGCGCTGCTGCCTGCCGCAACACCGCCTGCGGCGATCAAGCCCCCTGCGCATGACGACAACATAAAACAACTAGCAACAAGAATAAGTGGTAAGCGATAAGACATGGGAGAACCCCTTTAGATAATACGAACAGACAAACTTCAAACATCCGAATGATTCGGACAATCTTTATTATGCCCCCGCCAACCACGCATTGTCCAGATGCGTAATCCGTCCATCCCCCGTTATTGCAATAACATCAAATCGCAAATCACATGCGGCATATTCAGGAAAATCAACGCCGAAATACAAGGCCGATTGTTCAATCCGCTGCCGATTTCGCGGTGTAATAGAGAACAAAGCCTCTTCCAGACTCTCGCGCCGCTTAACCTCAACAAAGCAAATCAGATTGCCCTTCTTAATGACCAAATCAATTTCACCGAACTTCGTTTTGTATCGTCGACTGAGAATTTGAAAGCCTCGCTCCTCCAAGTAAAGAGCCGCTTGCCCCTCAGCATCCACGCCTTTAGCGTAATTCGTCTTTTCATTCGAAAAAAGCGGCATATCAATCACCCTGCTTTTCTTCGGCTGACAACACAAGAATCCGGTCGTAAATATCGGATGATTTTCTCCCTGTTATTCTCGCTACATCCTTTGCTGCATCTTTACTACGCATCGTTTTAAGTGCGTTGCGTATCATATAATCGACATCTGCATCATCATATGTTTTCGGCGCAGGCGGCGCGATGACGAGAACGATCTCACCCTTCGGCAAACCGTCCTTTTCATAATCAACGATCAACCCTGACGGCAACCCGCGACGTGTTTGCTCATACAATTTCGTAATTTCCCGAACAACCGCCACATCTCGGTCAGGCAAAACATCACTGATATCTCGCAAAGCATCCAACAAGCGCGGCGCCGCCTCAAAAGCAATTAAACTCCCCTGCGCATCGCGCCAGCCCGACAGCACATCTCGCCGCGCCTTACTTTTATGTGGCAAAAACCCGATAAAACTAAACGCGTTACTCGGCATTCCCGAAAGCTGGAGCGCAGAAAGCGGCGCATTCGCACCCGGTACAGTCGTCACATAAACGCCTGCATCATAACAAGCCTGCACTAATTTATATCCCGGGTCAGACACCATCGGCATTCCCGCATCGCTAATCAGTGCAATCACCGCGCCCGCCTGAATACGTTCAATCAATTCCGAATGATCTGCACCCTCGCTGTGGTCATTATATGATTGCATCTTGGCCTTAATATCATAAGCCTTAAGCAATTTACCGCTGACACGCGTATCTTCGCACAAAACCAAATTCGCTGACCGCAACGTATCCAGCGCGCGCAAAGTAATATCGCGCAAATTCCCAATCGGCGTCGCCACAAGATAAAGCCCTGCGCGTAAGCCGCCGACCATATCGCCACGGCCATCCGAAGAACCAAAATCAGTGCATGCCTCTGTTTTTTGACCAATGCCCTCTGGCTTTTTTGTTTTATTATCTTTATTCTTTGTGCCCATAACTCCGATATAGCCTGATGTGTATTTTTTTTGCAACAACACGAAAGAATAAAAACTGTTATGCGCGCCTTATATTTAAAAATCCGCAATAAAAAACAAAATAGAGCCACTTTATTCGTAGCCGCATTCGCCTGCTTGCTCTTATCAGGATGCGGTGGCGGCACGCTACAGTCATGGGGGCAAAACAACAACGCACCGACAACAAACAAAACCGCCCCCCTCACGCCACAAGGCGAAGTGCAGGAATTAAGCGCAGAAACAACAACCGTATCCTCCGCTCAACAACCTGTAAAAGTCGCAGTTCTTCTGCCACTGACAGGTCAGCATAAAAAAATCGGCATATCCATGCTGAACGCCGCGCAAATGGCCTTGTTCGATTTAGGATTCGATACGTTTGAATTATTACCCAAAGACACACAAGGCACAGCCGCAGGCGCACGCGCCGCCGCAACCGCCGCCATGAATGAAGGCGCGACACTTGTGCTCGGCCCCCTCTTCTCGCATTCCGTGCGCGCCGCCAGAGAAGTCACCATGCAATCAGGCGTCAATATGATCGCCTTTTCAACCGACTGGACACTCGCAGGAGATAACACCTACCTTATCGGCTTCCTTCCCTTTGACCAGGTCGAACGCGCTGTAAAATATGCGACAGCCACAGGCAAACGCCGCATCGGCGTTCTCGCCCCGACAGGCCCGTATGGTGATGGCGTAGTCACCGCGTTCCAAAATGCAGCAAGAAGCGCAGGCGTACAAAGCTCGCGCATTGAACGGTTTAACCAAAACGGTACAGATCTAAACCTTGTGGTGCGCCGCTTCTCCGATTATGACGCACGACGGGCAACAAACAACCAAAACGGCGCCCCGTTCGACGCTGTGCTCATGCCCGTTGGCGGTACACTCGCCCGTCAGGTCGGCAGTTTCTTAAACCAATATGATATGCCGCCGACAATGGTCAAACGCGTCGGCACAGGCTTGTTTGATGATCCGACTCTATCAAGCGATCGTACGCTTGACGGCGCATGGTTTGCCGCCCCAGCGCCCAGCGTCCGCGCAAAATTCGAAAACAGCTATAACCGCGCTTACTACACAAACCCACCACGCATCGCCTCTCTCGGCTATGACGCAACCGCCCTGGCAATCACACTGGCGCGTATTGGCATAGAACGCAGAGGCGCGCCCGCATTCGACCGCGCATCAATCCTTAATCCAAACGGCTTTGCCGGTGTAGACGGAATATTCAGATTCCGCGCAAACGGCATGTCCGAACGCGGCCTGTCGGTTCTGGAATTCAGAAATGGCGGCATCATCGTGGTGAACAACGCACCGACCACTTTTCAAGATCAGCGATTTTAAGGCTAAACCGCGCGAAACAAAACAGGGTAACAGAGACATAAAACTGCGATAAAACCCTGCCCATGACACGAAAGAAAGCACAAAGACATGTTCTGATCCTCGCCCTTTTGGCGATGGCCGCGTCTTTCCTGTCAAACACAACACCTCTATGGCTCAAACAAGTAGAGGGCGCGCCGATCCTGGTATGTAGCGCGTTTGGAACCAGAACAGTTCTGGTTGATGAAAACGGAAAAGAAGTCCCCGCCCCCATAGAATTAAGCAATAAATGCCTTCTCTGCCTAAACGCATCAGATGATGAAACCGACACAGATATCGCAGCCACGATAGAAACTGTCTTTAATCTGTCAGACGCCAAAGCAAAAAATCAGAACCTGTTTCTTGCCACCCCACTTAAAATACAAAAGCAAGATCACCCTACGGCACAGCCACGTGCGCCACCTTTTCATCTCTCCTAAATCAAAAAACCAAATAATTTTTAAATTTAAAGAGAGTGAAAAATGAAAAATTTCCAGAAAATCTGCCTATGCGCAGGAACAGCATTATGTCTTGTAAATACAGCAACCCCAAATCAAGCATATGCCCAACATGAACATCACGCCGACCATAAAACAGCAACCATCGGCTCAAAAGATCATGATCACCATGCCCACCATGACAATCACCGCTCCCTAAGTCCGTTGGGCGTCATGAGCGACCACGTTCATAAAAAAGGCGAATGGATGGTTTCTTACGTGTACCGACGCATGAACATGCAAGGCAATCGCCAAGGAACGAGCGGTATCTCCCCCGAAGAGATTGCCACAACCGTTGCAAACCCCAACGGCCCGCCGCCAACACTGCGCGTGGTGCCGATTTCTATGAAAATGGACATGCACATGCTCCACGCAATGTACGGCGTCACCGATAAATTCACCGTCATGGCGATGGGTATGTATATGGACAACACCATGAACCACATCACCTTTCAAGGCGGCATGGGAACAAACGTTCTCGGTGGCTTCACAACCGAGTCAAAGGGTTGGGGCGACACGTCGGTCACAGGCATTTACAACATCTACCAAGACCACATGCACAGCGTAAATTTATCCTTGGGCATCAGCATCCCGACAGGCTCAATCGACGAGGAAGACGACGTTCTTACACCGATGGGAACGCGCCCGACTTTGCGCTTGCCTTACGCTATGCAGCTAGGCTCCGGCACATGGGACGCGCTTCCGGGCATTACGTATGCAGGTGCACTCGACAACTGGTCATGGGGCGCGCAATACAACGCCACAATCAGAATGGAGAGCGAAAACAGCGAAGACTATCGCCTCGGCAATTTACACAGAGTTGTCGGCTGGAGCGGTTATCAATTTACACCTGAAATTGGTGCGGGCTTGAACATCAGCGCGCAAACGCTGGGCGATATTAATGGCGCTGACCCTCTCATTACTGCCCCCGTTCAAACCGCTGACCCAAACAATTATGGCGGCGAAATCGTAGAAATCGGAACCAACTTCCGCTACACACCGACATATGAAGCGTTAAAAGGAATTGAATTCTCAACCGATGTTTCAATCCCGATCGTTCAGGATTTAAACGGCACGCAACTGGAACGTGATTGGTCAATCACAGCAGGCCTGACATACCGATTCTAATCTAAAAAGACGGAAAAACATGATGCGCACCCGATAATTTTTGGGTGCGTTTCGATTCGTATCGCAAAAGCGAAACATTACTAAAATCACATAAAGCACTGAAATAAATAGCCTTTAAAATTATGAAACGCGCCCCACAAAAAAAAACAGCCTAACTCTTGTCAAAACCGTAAAAATACGGCATAAATTATACATTCAATACGAAACGATTATGTACAAAAACGGGGTATGAAGCTGTACGTGTGTGGTAACTGTGTCAGTAGGCACGCAGAAATCAGAACGTTCATAAAATAACATTCCGTTTAACGGCAGGGATAAGGAAGATCGAAATGGCAGAAGCAACAGCAAAAAAAGGCCGCCCACGCAGCGAGAAATCACGCAAGGCGATTTTAAACGCAACCAACAAACTTTTGTTGCAAACCTCTGTTCAAGAACTCAGCATCGAATCAATTGCTAAAAAAGCAAAGGTTGGTAAGACGACAATTTATCGCTGGTGGCCAAATAAAACAGCCGTTGTGATGGATGCGCTTGCCAACCAGCCTGGCATGCAGACCCCTCTTCCAACGGCGAGCAGTCATAAAGAAGCCATCACAATGCAGCTCGACAAGCTGATCCGCTTGGTAGACAGCAATAACGGCCAGACCATCGCTCAGCTTTTCAGCGAAGCACAAGCAAGCGAAGTCTCCTTACAGATTTTCCGCGACAATCTTCTCGACCCGCTGATGGACGCAATCCGCTACTCTATCGAAGAAGGCCAGAAAAACGGTGAATTCAGGGAAGACATCAGCCCGAAACTGGTAATCGACATCTTATGCGGCCCGATCTTTTTCCGCTTGATGGCGCATTCAAATGATTTAAATGATGATTTCCGTGAAACATACCCAGATGAGGCCATCAAAATACTCGCACCTGAAAGTGCAAACGAATAAAAAATTAAAGGCGCTCATCAAAGCGCCTTTTTTAATAACAGCAGGCCCGTTAAATCACCACGTTCCTGTATTCTCCATACTCGCCCACGGCTCTTGCGGCTCAAGCGAATCTCCTCGCTGTAACAGCTCAATCGAAATATTATCAGGCGAGCGGATAAACGCCATATACCCGTCACGTGGCGGCCTGTTAATTGTCACACCTGCATCCATCAATTTCTGGCATGTCTCATAAATATTATCGACACGATATGCGAGATGACCAAAATTACGCCCACCGTCATAGGCTTCACCCTTACCATCTTCATCCGGCCAATTATACGTCAGCTCCACCATCGGCGCTTTTTTCTCTTTAGCAGCCTCAACATCATTCGGCGCGGCCAAAAATACGAGTGTAAAACGCCCCTGCTCATGATCTTTTCTGCTAATTTCAACAAGGCCGAATTTTCCGCAATAAAAATCAAGCGAAGCATCTAAATCTTCCACCCGAACCATTGTATGTAAATATTCCATCGACATTTCGCACTCCTATCCTGTTATAAAGCTCGTATATCCTATTGGCCTCACTACCAAAATCAAGTACCCTAACACCTATGGCAGAAGAAAGTTCCCAAGAATCTCCCTCAGATGAACTCGCAATTGAAAGCCTAAGCACTTTCGATCCGTTCACTTACGATTTTATCGGCGCATTTGACCAAGCGCTTGAGTGGAGCACAAATTACATAATCCAACCAAACACGATATACCAAGCGGTTATTATTGTGTCGTCTTTTGTCTTGGCCTTTATTCTTTATCGGTCTTTTAAGAACAAACTATCAGATTACATCGAACAAACCGACCTTCCCAGCCGGGCAAAGCGCGTTGCAAATAATATCCGTCGCCTGCTTTACCCCCTCCTGACGCTAATCGTCATCTTTGCGATCACAAATATTGCCAGTTCCAAAATTGTGGGCGTAGACGTTGCACTGGTCAATGGCATGATGAAAGTCCTTTTCGCCTGGATTGTCATTCGAATAATGGTGCAATTCATTGATAACAGCGCCGTGCGAAATATTTTCGCATTCGGAATCTGGGCCGTAGCCGCCTTGTCGATCTTCAATATGCTCGATACCGCAATGGAAACGCTTGATGCAATCGGCTTTGCCATTGGTAACTTCCGTTTATCAGCGTTGGTTGTTATCAAAAGCATCTTCTATCTCTTTATACTCCTTTACTTCGCAACATTTGTATCATCGTTTGCGGAACGTCGCGTTTTGAAGGCAACGGGGCTCACCCGCTCTTCTCAAGTGCTGATCGCAAAAATAATTCGCGTTGTGCTCATCGTCGTGGCCTTACTCATTGGTGTGACCAGTTCAGGCATAGATTTATCCCTCTTCGCCGTCTTTGGTGGCGCGATCGGTTTGGGTATTGGTTTCGGCCTGCAAAAGGGAATTTCAAACCTGTTCGCGGGCATGCTCCTTTTGATTGACCGCTCCATCGAACCGGGCGACGTAATCGAACTTGAAAATGGCACGTTCGGCTGGGTCAACAATATGGCCGCACGCTACACCGAAATTGTAACGCGCGATAATAAGTCTTTCCTTATACCGAATGAAGAATTCATCACCCAGCGCGTGGTCAACTGGAACCATGGTAACGATTTAATCCGCATCAGCGTCCCCTTCGGCGTGCATTACAAATCCGACCCGCACGAAGTAATCAAAATCGCGATAGAAGCCTGCCAGGCACCAAAACGTGTTCTGTCAAACCCAACCCCCGTTTGTTGGATTACAGACTTTGGCGACAGCTCGATCAACTTCACACTGCGCTTCTGGATTAAAGACGCGCAAAACGGCCTGACCAACGTCCGCGGCGCAGTCCTCCTTGCTTTATGGGACGGGTTTAAAAAGCATGGCATTGAAATCCCCTACCCGCATCGTGAAGTCTATATCCACAATCCTGATCCAACCATCGAAGCTGAAACCGAGCAACAACCGGAAGAACAAGGTGCTGCAAAAGAAGAAAAGAAAAAACAGCAAAAAAAAGCAAAGGATTAAAACCCGGGTAAAAAACCTACATTTGGCCCGGTCTCATCATCTGCAAACAACTCAGGAGCCTTTGCCCGAAGACGCCCAAAGAGTGAATCGAGATGATCAACATCCTCAAATACCCCCTCAGGCGCTGTGGCATTAAAAACATGCGGTTCAAAGTCAATAGCATAAAATTTTAACATGCCATCCTCTTCCCTTTGAACAAATAAGTTGCTGCCAAAGTCGTGATTAAAAATTCCCGCTTCATTTAAAGACGTAACATCGCGCCTCAATAACGCCAATTCAGCATTCGTCATCGGTTGACCGCGCAACGGTAAAGGAAATCCATCCTCCCCTTGCCACTGTTCCTGCGTCAGATTCCCGAGTGTCGGAGGAATGAAATCACGATACAAAAACGGAAGTGGATGCCCCTTAGTAACCAGAAGGTCAGTATGGTGAGGGTCTCTACCTGAGACAGGAAAATCGTCAGCTGATATTTCTGAAAATATTTCTCCTGTATCAAGCATATGTGGTAACACGAGGTTAGAGTCTTCAGGCAACTCAAAAGCAGAAGCACGCTCGGTCATTTCAATTTCACCGGGTGTTGCACGTTTTACAAAATACTTATCACCTGTTTCTTGGGAATAAACGCCCCAGACAATATCTTTAACCCGCAACGCACCAAAATTCCTGTATGCGCGCACAAAGACGTCTTCCTCCGCACCCAATTCGCTTTTCAATCCGCCAGATTTATCAAAAGTATCTTTCATCAGATTAACTTTGACCCAAAAGCCTTAAATAAATCAATAAAAAACGCGCTAACAATCATGTCAGCGCGCTCGTTAGGTATTTCGGTTTAATTGCTTAAGCCGCAGCTGCAAGCTCAGCATCACCATTCAATGCAGCTTCTGCATCCAATGTCGCCGCCACAGCGTGCAAAACAGACGCAATACGAACAGAGGCTTGAATTTCAGTCGCGCTCACACCGTGTTTCTTCAACTCAGCTTCATGAGCATCAATACACATACCACAGCCGTTAATCGCAGAAACCGCCAACGACCACAGCTCAAAATTCGCCTTATCAACGCCGTGGTTTGCAATAACATTCATGCGCAGCTTGGCCGGCAACGTGCCATATTCCTTATTCGATGAAATATGTACAAAGCGATAATAAATATTATTCATCGCCATAATTGACGCGGCGGCCTTCGCACCCTTTTGATCAGCCTCAGAAAGATGTTCAGAAGCCTCAGCCTCAACCGCGGCAATAACGTCGGCATTACCAAGCGCCATAGCACAGGATAAAAACGTCCCCCAAAGGCGCGTTTCATCCAAAACCTCTTCATTCGCCAAAGACGACAGGTTCAACTTAATGTCCTTCGCATAATCAGGAATTTTATTCTTTAATTCAGAAAGTGACATAATCTACTCCTCTTTTTCAGTGTGTATTAATTAAAATTCGTTCTCGACCAAAGCCTTCTCATAAGAAAGGCGTCCGCCATGCTCAAACGGCTCTTTTGAGCGTTTACCGAGCGTAATAATCATGCCGATAATGTGATCTTCGGGAAGATTGATAATCTCAGCAACCTTATCTGCATCAAACCCGATCATCGGGCACGTATCATACCCAATCTCCTGCGCAGCCAACATTAGCGTTTGAGAGATAATGCCGACAGAGCGCAGCGCCTCATCACGCTGCAGCTGATCTTTCCCCTCATAAAAAGGCCCGATCATAGATTGCATAAGCTCCGAAACCTCTGCGGGGGCATCTCGCCAAACATACGCGGCATCATTTTTCCACGCAGCCAAATCCGCACACAACACGAGTAACTCTGAGGCTTCTGTTACTTGCGCCTGATCCCACGCGGCCGCTCGTATCTCTGCCCGCTTTTCATCATCACGAACGCGAACAAAACGCCAGTGCTGTAAATTAAAGGAGCTTGGTGAAAGCAAAGCCGTTTCAATCAAGGCCTTAAAATCATCTTCCGCCATAACGTGGCCAGCATCAAAATGCTTAACGGCGCGGCGTTTGGAAATTGCATCACGAACGTTCATGAAAAGACCTCATAAAGGGTTAAAAACAGAGGGCGAGGAAGGACAGCTTTGCCCTTCCCTGCCAAATAAGTTAAGCAGCAATCTTTGTCGCTTCTGCAATAACATCGATTGTGTCACCACCAACAGGGCGGTTACAGGGGCACAACTCATCAGATTGTAACGCATCTAAGATACGCAACGTTTCTTTTGGATTACGACCAACATTCAAACCGTTAACGGCCACGTGCTGAATAACGCCATGCGGATCAACAATATATGTCGCGCGCAACGCAACGCCCGCTTGCGCATCACGAACACCCAAACCATCAACCAATGATCCTGTCGTATCGGCAAATGACCATTGCTTCAATCCGCGAAGGTCAGCATGTTCACGGCGCCACGCCAATTTACAAAATTCATTGTCAGTTGAACCGCCAAGAACGACCGCATCGCGATCTGCAAATTCTTCATCCAACTTTGCAAACTCGACAATTTCAGTCGGGCAGACAAATGTGAAATCCTTAGGGTAGAAGAAAATAACCTTCCACTTCCCTTCAAAACTTTTTTCTGTGATTGTTTCAAACGCGCTTTCGCCGTTTTCTTCGTGCTTGTTAAAGCCCGGCTTAACACCTGTTACTTCAAATTCAGGCAGTTGATCACCTATACCTAACATCTATTCGTCTCCATAAGTTTATAAGATAATGTTGGACACAAAATGCATAGATTCGCGCGCAAACACAAACGAATAAAATTGATAGATCATATCGAAAAAATCGATTGATAAATGCAACATAAATCTATATTTTTCGATAATTATGATACGGCCTAAATTAAGACAGTTAGAATATTTGACCGCCCTGGAAGATGAAAATTCTTTCAGCAATGCAGCAGCTTTTTGCAACGTCACCCAATCAACCTTAAGTGCAGGAATAAAGGAGCTGGAAGAAACCCTTGGTCAGGAGCTGGTCAACCGCAACGGGCGCAAAATTACACTTACGCCCCTGGGCAGCGACATCGCAAAACGCGCAAGGGACATCTTGATCGATGTTGATAAAATTGTCGCCAGCGCGCAGGAACAAAAAGCCCCTCTAAGCGGTAGCCTACGCCTTGGCTTAATTCCGACAATTGCCCCCTACTTGCTCCCGACAATTTTGCCGCATATCAATGATAAGTTTCCCGAGCTTCATCTGGAGCTGTTCGAAGATATCAGCGAACGGATTGTTGAATCCCTTCACAAACGCCAAATAGATGCCGCAATTATGGCCTTCCCCTATGCAACAGAGGGCATAGAAAAACATGTCTTATTTAACGAAGATTTCTATCTGGCCGTACCAAAAAATCGAACGCCACCGAAAAACCTGACGATTAAAGACATAAAGCCTGAAGAATTACTGTTGATCGAAGACGGACACTGCCTGCGCGATCACGCGCTTTCCGCATGCAAATTACAACTCCCCGCACGCCGAAAAACGTTCAGCGCGACCAGCCTGCCGACATTAATACAAATGGTCGACCACGGCTTTGGCATCACGCTCCTCCCCGAAATGGTGGTCAAAAATTCCACCATGCCAAAGGGCGTGAAACTAATCCCCTTCGCACAAAAAGAAAAACCAAGCCGCCAAATCGGTATGGTATGGCTTGAAAACACCCCAATCCGACGTGATTTGGAAGCTTTAAATGACGCATTCCGCGATTTTCTTGCCTAATATCTGATCCTTGATTATAATTTAAATGATTAACAAAATAAAATGATACGGGCTGAAAAAATGGCAAAAACAGTGAACGGAATTGATCTCGCGACGTTCGAAGGTATTTCTCAACGTTTCTTTAAGGGAACAGGGCGACACGACCCATCCGATAACGCAAGCTTCCACCGCGAAGACGTAAGATATTTAACATCAGGCGCTAAAAACGCGATGCTTGAATATCAGAGCGGAGAGTGCGATTCCGCCGTTGATCTGTTTGCTCAAGTCATGCGGGATCGCAGCGCGCTTTTAAGTGATCCGACAATCAAAGCAGACCATCAGGCACATGAATATGTCAAAGGTATGATCGCAATCAGCGATGACGGAAGCCCTGAAGAGTCCTTGAAATTAACTATAGAATTATACGGCAATGCATTAGACCCGAGCTATAAAGGCGAACCCGAAGAGCCGGAACCTGAAACATCGAACGAACTTATCATATAAAAAATGCCACGGCATAAAGGAACACATCATGAGCAAAAAAGAACAATCAACCTTGGACAAACTCGGCGATAACGCCTTATCGGATGTCGCAAAACGTTTTTTCGACTTCCCCTCCTCCAGAGTCGTGATGGGTAACCCACTACATTCACCGGAAGTCAACCAGTTAACAACTTTGGTTCATGAGGCCGTTGTCGGCATTGACTCAGAAGTACTAAGCTACGATCCCGTTAAAAGGTTCGAACAAGCTTTGGCATTGAGAGACGAGTTGCTGGACAACCCGGAAATCCAAGGAGACGAACGGGCGCGCCAGTACGTAGAAGGCGTCATCGCACTAACCAAAGACGAAGATCCGGAAGAGTCACTCCGCCTGACCAGAGATCTTTACAGCGAAAACATCGTCGGCAACCTGCCTGATGTTGAGTCACACCTAAACCTGATTGACACACTTCGCAGATAAATATCGAGAGTGAAACGCGTTGAGCAACCAATATCACGACCTTGAAAAAAGTCACAGATATGCGCTATAACCTGTTTTAAATCACGGAATAGAGATAAAAACCGATGGATAAAACCTATAAAGTCGCAGCAATGTACCGCTTTACGCCCGTATCAGACATACAGGCAACGCGCGAAAAAATTTACGCGTTCACCGATAAAAACGCGCCAAGCATGTGCGGAACACTCCTGCTCGCACCTGAAGGGATAAACGGCACAATCGCCGCTCACCCGCACGAAATGGATAAAATGATTGCCTTTCTCGACCGCGAATTCGGCATCATAAAAAGCGACACTGCAACAGAGCTAAAATACTCCCACGCGACAAAGCAACCATTTAACAGATTTAAAGTGCGCCCGAAAAAGGAACTCATCACCTTGCGCAAGCCCGAAGCTAATCCGAGTGAGCATGTCGGCGAATATGTTGAGCCTGAAGACTGGAACGACCTGATCAACGATCCTGAAGTTTTACTGATCGACACCCGCAACGATTACGAAACCAAGGTCGGTATTTTCGAAGGTGCGGTTGATCCAAACATGAAAATCTTCACCGAATTCCCCGACTGGGTTGAAGAGAATTTAGATACTGAAAAGCATAAAAAGGTCGCGATGTTCTGCACAGGCGGCATCCGCTGTGAAAAAGCATCTTCTTACATGCTCGCCCACGGCTTCGAAAATGTCTATCACTTAAAAGGCGGGATTCTAAAGTATCTTGAAACAGTTCCCGCTGATAACAGCAAATGGAACGGAGAATGCTTCGTCTTTGACGGTCGGGTATCCGTAAAGCACGGCTTAGAAGAAGGAAGCTGGGACGTATGCCATGCATGCAGGGAGCCACTCTCCCCCGCTGACATGCAACACAAAGACTATGAGTCAGGAATATCCTGTCACCACTGCGTAGATACGCTAACCGAAGAACGCTTAAAAGCGTTACGCGACAGACAGCAATATTACGCACACAAATACGAAAACAAAACATCAGCACAAGGCACTGAGTAGGAACAATATGAGCCGTAAGGTCACAAAACACTTATCGATTTATGGTCGTGTGCAAGGTGTTTACTATCGCGCATGGTGTGTAGAAACAGCACAAAACCTTAATCTTACGGGCTGGGTACGCAATCGACGAGACGGTAGCGTTGAAGCACTTGCAACCGGACACGAAAAAGATATCGAGGAATTCGTCGCAGCATGCCATGACGGACCGACCGCTGCGAATGTCGAAGCCGTTCAAACCCGTGATGGAATGAACGAAAACCTCAAGACATTTGAACAAAGACCAACCGCTTAAAACATAGGAATATTAGCCCCAATTCCAAAACGGACATCTTTGGTCAAACTTAACAAAAAATCTTAAATACTTGTTTTAAATTAAAAAATGAACCAAAACGTACACCCGATTCTCTACTCATTCAGACGCTGCCCTTATGCTATGCGCGCGCGAATGGCGCTATTTCAAAGCGGGAAACCCTACGAACACCGCGAGATTATCCTGCGCGATAAACCCGCTCATATGCTTGAAATATCGCCAAAGGGAACTGTGCCTGTATTATTACTGCCTGACGGGACAGTCATTGATGAAAGTTTAGACATTGTAAGCTGGTCTTTAAGCCAAAACGACCCTGAAAACTGGCTTCTAAAGGGAAACAAAGCTGAACAGCGTGAGATACAAGCACTTATCAGCCAAAACGACAACGACTTCAAACCCCTACTCGATCGCTACAAATATCCAAACCGCTACCCTGATGAAAATGAAGACACATTAGGAGAAAAAGCTCGTGATAAAGCAACAACTTACCTGAAAACCCTAGAAGACAGATTGAGCAATAACCTGTTTAGAGATACGCCTTGTAAGGCAGATATCACAATTTTTCCGTTCATCAGGCAATTCGCCCATGTTGACCGCGAATGGTTTGATCATCAGAACCTCCCAAAGCTACAAAATTGGCTATCAGCCCATAAAGAAAGCGCCCTGTTCAAAACAATCATGAAAAAACATGATCTCTGGACACAGGGCGCTCCAAAATTACTGATGAATGCTAAAAACTGAATTATTCAGCCGCTTCCACCTCTTTTTTCTTCTCTTTCATCGCCTTCCACTTTTCTTTCATAGATTTGCGATGCTCTTTCATCTCTTCCTTGGTTAAGGAACCGTCGCCATCAGAATCAAGCTTTGCAAACATCTTCTCTTGCGCAGCCATAAATTCTTCTTTCGAAACAACACCATCACCGTTCGCATCCGCCTTTTCAAACATCTTGCCGCCATGCTTTTCTTTTCCATGGTGATCCGCCAAAACAGGAAAACTAACCATTGATACAGCCGCAACTGAAGCAGCCAAAACTATATATTTCATACGCATAAAACATCTCCTTTTTTCAAACAAGTTTAAGAGTATCAGATAAGAATCAAGACGCCAAATCCAAAACCAGTCGGTAAACAGGCGGCCCCTCAGAACGAACCTGTCCCGGCTTCAAAATCATTTCCCTGATGATCTGGGTTTTATGTTTTAACCGCACTTCCAGAAAAACGTCGCCGCTCGCTGTTTGACGAGCAACATATGTCCCGAACAAGCCACTCTCATCAAATCGACTTTGCGGCGATAAATCCCAGTCGCTGTTATCCAGCTTCATCTGAAGTACACCGCGCAACACATCAAGCTTAACCCGATAGCTGGGCTTCTCACTCACCTCTAAGACAATTCGATGATTGCCATCGTAACGCCCCGCCCTAATATCCACGACCTTGCGCCGCCCCTCATGCCCCTGCTGTTTATGCGATACAACAGTACGAGCCCCTTGAAGAGCCTTTTCAATGCGCGCTGCATCAGCACGCTGGAAACCATCCATCTGGTTATCAGCACTTTTCATTGAAAAATCAGGCTTATAACCGGGCAAGGCTACACCACTCTCAGCGACACGAGAAAGCGGTCTTGGCTTTTTAACACCGTCGCTGCGCTTTGGCGGGATCACAATAATACCGGACAGCACCTCACGCTCCTGCGGGTGAACGTAGCTTTTCTGATCAGCAGAAGCGACAGCTTCGGGCTTATCCTTACGGGCATACACCTTAGTCACGCGCCAAGCCGGTAATGACGGTGGACGCAGCACCCTTCCATTCTCAATAACGGCGTCGACATCACCTGATGCCGCCTCAATTCGCGCAAGACGCGCAGCAACCTCCACTGGCTTGCGTGGTGGCGTAACATCGTAAGCCACAGCAGAACCGATTCGCGTGTTTCTGCCAACGTCTTCATCCAAAACCGTGTTTGGCCTGAGAACACTGCGCGCAACAACGTCATAATCATCCAAGGGGGCGGCTCCTGCAACACGCAAAACCCTGAGCGTTCCGTCCTCCCCGCTTTTTGCATTGGGGCTGAAATGCGGTGACAACTCTTCTTTTTTCTTAAAATTACGGATATTAACCTGCTTTCGCGCCGCTAGATGCGCCTTTGCGGGGTCAACAGATTGACTATCCTCCACCATATTGAAATTCCCATCCGCACTCAGCAACGTCTCAGACGTGACTCGCGTAAAACGAACAGGCTCAGGCTGCTCAACTGCATTCCCCGCATCATGAGGTGGAACGGCATAATAGTGAGATTGTTTATCCGAAATAAACGGGTTCGAAACACCGCTTGAAAGATTACAACCGCTCAGCAAAACGCCTCCCAAACCAAGGCAAAAAGCAAAAGCTGACGTTGACAAAAAACGTGACATCAAAACACCGTAAATAAGATTTGAGATAAGAGTACAGGCGGCAAAAATAAGGGTCAATTAATCAAAAAATTAAGCATACCCTTATCCACATGACACAAATAGCGACGCTTAAAATGCAATTTTTACAGCACATCTGTGTTGATTTTAGGCGAAGCGAAACGCTTTATCATACGGACGTATCGCTCAGGCTTTCGCGACATCGCAATATGAAACACCAGCAACGCAACCCAGCCAATTGTCAGCACCACCTGAGGAAGCCCGATAAAAACACCGCCTACGCCAACCGCGCCCATAACGAATACGATAAGAATAATGCACGGCGTCGCTACGGAAACAGGCACACCCGCATCAACAAAATGATGATGAAAATGCCCGCGATCAGGGTCAAACGGATTTCTCCCCTCAGAAATACGGCGATAAAACTGCGCACATGTATCAAAAATCGGAAAACCGATAATCCACGCCACGCTAATCGGCATCAGCGCATCATGAGTATCATTTGCGAGTCCGACAGCGAACCAACCAAGAACAAGCCCCAGGCACATACTGCCCGCATCCCCCAAAAAGAGGCTGGCCTTACGCCGCCATCGACTTCGCATGTTAAAAACTAGAAAGCCTGCGACACACCCCATCAACAAAAGAATAACCGCTCCGTGGCTTGAAAACCCACGCGCAAAGGCCGCCAAAGCGAGCCAAAAAAACATAACAAACGATATCCCACCAGCAAGACCGTCAAGACCATCCATCAAATTCATGGCATTAATCAGCAAAACGACAGCCACAATAGTAAAAGGGTAAGATACAGGCCCCAGCCACACATCACCAAAACCAAATAAATTTCCCAGATAAGCCGCTTGAATTTTACCGAAGGCCGCTATAAACACAGCTGCAAAAATATGAGCCGCAAATTTAGACCACGCAGGCAAATCGTAATGATCATCTAAAACACCTAAAAAAAGGAGTACGCTCAAACCCACATAAAGCGCCCAGTAATCAGAGACACTGATCACACCCGACGCCGCGCCATACCCGAGGAAAACACAAAACAGCACTAATCCACCGACCAAAGGAATCTCTTTAACGTGACGTTTCCGCCCCCCCGGCCTGTCAACAAGCCCGACAAAACGCGCAAGTTTTCGCATCGGCATAATCAATAAAACAACGGTCACGAAAGCAAGAACCGGGTTAAGAAAAAAAGCGATGATGTTTGAATCCAACGACATCGTTGCGCGCCACCCGTTAAAACAAAATCAAGAGACAACCCCAAGACGCGCAAAACCTAGCACAAAAAACAGAGCGTTTTAAGCACTAAAACAGATACAAAGATATTAAACGAAAAAACTGTGCGTTAACCGGTAAAGGCAGCCAATATATCACCATAAAGAGCCAACAATTCATCACCTGTAAGGTAAACAATCGCCGCAATCGCTAAGGCAATACCGGCAGCAATCAAAGAGTATTCAATTGCCGTTGCACCATCTTGATTGCGTTTATATTCAGTAAGACGTGATAAAAATGAAAACATAATAAATCCTTAAGCTTCATATTTCAGGGTGTCAAAAAAACAATAAGATTTTGTAAAGATATCAAAGATTAACGAAAACGGATGGCAGACAAAGCCTGAAGCACAGAACAACTAACCATATGATTTTTATGGATTAAAATAGAATTGAGCAATATTTTAGCCGATAAAAGGCTACTTAACACACCATGCGAACCATGCGCCGTGGAAACATAAAGCCCCTCCCCTAACATCCCTACAACAGGAAAATGATCCCGTGACGCCGTGCGCACACCAGCCCATTGATCAACAATAGAAACGCCCCAATGCAATGCGGGAATAGCCTCGAATAGCTGCCCAAGATTAGCATCATTATCCGCATCTTTGATCTCGCGATGGTTGGTCTGCCGCTCAAACGTCGCCCCAACGCAATGAACCCCGTTTATTGCAGGGGTCACATAGCCGCCGTAACACAGCGCAGTTTTTAAAGCCCCAAAATCACCCGAGCTTTGCACATAACTCACCTGTCCCCGCACAGGCTTTAAAGGCAAAAAAGCCGCTTGCGGAAAGTCCAATGCACCATAACCGCAAGCCAAAATCATGGCATCGCCCTCAAGATAGGATAGGTCATCAATTCGAGTATTGAGACGTACTTCAACACCACGCGCATAAGCTTCACACAGTTTACGCGGCGAAACCGTGCCGGCGCGGGGCAAATACAAACACTCATAATCAATCGCCACACCCGCCAAATCACTGGCCTCAGCCTTATCAACAAGGCGCATATCACCATCAGCCCATCCCCAACTCGCCACGGTCTTAGGGAAACGTCGAAGCTTTTGATCATTACACATTAGATGCAACGCGCCGCATGGGTTCCAATCAATATCATCGCCTAAAATTTCGAACACCTTCAGCGCTTCAAAAAAAGCCGTGCTGTAAAATTCACCGACCGCATCATATTGAGCCGTAAATCTTGGGTTATGCAAACCAACCGCATTACCCGATGCCCCGCTCGCGAGCTGCCCGCCCGCCTCGTAAATAATCGGCTCCGCACCCGCTTGCTTCAAAACATAAGCCAACGCGCAACCTGCCAAACCACCGCCGATAATGTTAATCTGCATCCGATTCCCCCATATATGTGCCCACCAACATATCGCGTTTCCGACCAAACCCCTTGACCTTACGCACATCAAACCCGGCCTGCATCAGTCCCCGCTTAACAAACCCTGCTGCAGTAAAGGTCGCAAATCGTGAGCCCCCTCGGCTGTTATCACCCATCGCTTGAAAGACTGTATCGCTCCACATATCTGGGTTTTTCGCAGGCGTAAACCCATCTAAAAACCAGCAATCAACCGTTTCATTCATATCTGGCATAAGCACGTTCACATCGCCGAAACGAACAGACACTCGAACGCAATCAAACAACGTAAACTCTAAATCCGATCCGCTGGGTTGCTCAGGGTAACAAGCCAGCAAGGCTTCCAATTCAGAGCCTAACGCATCCCAGCGCGATAGATACTGAGATATATAATCGCGCGAAACTGGGTATTTCTCATAAGAAATAAAGTGTAGGTTTTGTGGTTTCTCCGCACTGTGCCGCCATAAATGTAAGACCGCGAGCAAATTCAATCCCGTACCAAACCCCGTCTCGCAAATCGTAAAATGATCACGCCCCGACCAAAATTCAGGCAAGCCGTTCCCATCAAGGAAAACATGACGCGTTTCCGCAAGCCCGTCTTCTACGGAAAAATATACATCATCAAAGCGTTCAGACCTTGGCACATCACTCATTTTGCCTTTATATAGGGATATATAAATCAAGTGTAGTAATTTTAGCAGTAAACATCACAGGAACACGATGACAGACAACCCGCTTCTCCAAAAATCCCCTCTCCACAATCAAGCGCCCCAGTTCGATAAGGTTAAAACCGAGCATTACCTGCCAGCCATCGAACAAGCCATTGATCGCGCACAAGAAAACATCAAAAAGATAAAAGAAAACACAGAAGACGCAACATTCGAAAATACGATATTAGCCCTCGAAAGCGCATCAGAGGACCTAGGCCAAGCGGCATCGGTATTTTATAACCAGCTCTCAGCCATGGGCGGGGATGAACTTCACGGCCTCGCCACGCAAATCGGCCCGATTAACGCAAAATTCTCAAGCGATGTGATGCTGGATGAAAAATTATTCGACCGCGTCAAAGCCGTTTTTGACCAAAAAGACAACCTTGATCTAACGATAGAACAAGACACTCTGCTCGACGACACTTATCGCGGCTTCGTACGCTCAGGTGCTTTACTGGATGATAAAAAGAAAAGCCGCCTGCGTGAAATTTCTCAGGAGCTATCGACACTCAACCCCGCCTTCATGCAAAACACGATAAAATCTGCAGAAAGCTTTGAATTAATTATAAAAAACGATAATGACTTATCCGGCCTCCCAGATAGCGCACGCGAATCTGCCGCACACGCCGCCAGCGAAAAAGCGCAAGAGGCAAAAAACGAGGAAACAAAGCTAAAATATGACGGAAATTGGCTATTCACCCTTGAGTATCCAAGCTTTGGCCCCTTCATCCAATATGCCGACAATCGCGAGCTTAGAGAGAAAATCTGGCGCGCTTTCTCTTCCCGTGCATGGAAGGATGACTACGATAACACCGAAAACATCAAAAAGATCGTCGCTCTACGTCATGAGCGCGCAAACCTGCTCGGCTTCGATACACATGCCCACTACGTTCTCGAAGAACGCATGGCAAAATCGCCTGACAACGTAAAAGAATTCCTCGAAACCCTAAAAGCCGCATACAAACCTGCCGCAGAAGAGGATCTTAAAACGCTGACAGCATTCGCCAAGGACGAGCACGGCGTTGATGATTTAAAGCCATGGGACATCGGCTATTATTCGGAAAAATTAAAACAAAAGCTGTTTGAGTTTACCTCCGAAGATTTCCGCCCGTATTACCAACTCGATAAAGTATTGGATGGGTGCTTTGACCATTTCAGCAAACTGTTCGGCGTCAAGTTTGTCGAAACCGACAAATACCCGACATGGCACAAGGACGTAAAAACATTTGACGTTGTAAACGCGAAAGACAACGAATTCATCGCCACATTCTACGCTGATTTTCACCCCCGCTCAGGCAAAAACCAAGGCGCATGGATGACCAATTACCGCGACCAAGGCCTATTCCGCGGCGAAATCATGCGCCCGATTGTCGCCATCGTTTGTAATTTTACAAAACCAACGGCTGATCGACCATCCCTGCTTACACATGGCGAGGTCACAACATTATTCCACGAAATGGGCCACGCCATGCACGGCATCCTTTCAAACGTTACCTATCGATCTTTAGCAGGCACATCCGTCCTTTGGGACTTCGTAGAGCTCCCCTCTCAGCTACAAGAAAACTGGTGCTACGAAAAGGATATGCTTGACACCTTTGCCGAACATTACGAAACAGGCGAAAAAATCCCTGCAGAGCTGGTTGAGAAACTGCGCAAGGCGAAAAACTTCATGGTCGGCTGGTCAGGCTTGCGTCAAATCGGCCTCGGCACGCTCGATATGGCATGGCACACAACCGATCCATCAAAGATAAAAGACGTAGCCGAATTTGAGGACGAAGCAACAAAAGACACATCGCTCTTCCCAAGATTGGCCGGCCCGACATCAACAGCCTTCGGGCATATTTTTGCCGGCGGTTATTCTTCAGGATATTACAGCTACAAATGGGCTGAGGTGCTCGATGCCGACACATTCGAACTCTTCCTTGAAAAAGGCCTCTACGACCAAAAAACCGCGCAAAGCTACCGCGAAAACATCCTCAGCCGCGGCGGCACGGAAAAGCCCGACGTGCTGTATAAACGCTTCCGCGGCCGTGACGCCGACCCTGAAGCCTTGCTCCGCCGTGAAGGGCTAGCCAAGAAAAAGGCCGCATAGCACGGAAATGACAGAGAAACCGTCAGAAGATAATAACCACAGCGAAGAAGCACAGGCACAAGATCCGTTTGCTCATGTGCCGATGAAAAATACTGAGAAGAAGGAAAGAAGCGGCTTCGGCCTGCTTCTCGTCTTCATGCTCATTATTCTGGGGCTTATACTTGCAATTCTCTCTCCTCTGCCGGCTATGATCATAAAATATCTACCACAAAACCTCGTGGCAAAAGCAGTTGATGATATCTATAAACAAACTGTTATTTTTGATATACCGACAGAATTCAACGACCCGATAAAACTGGATTTAAAAAGAAATCTGCCCGTCTTCAGCATCAAGAGCGGCCTATGCTTCACCTTTGAAACAGATGCGTTCGAAAATCAAAAAAAGGAAATAGATATCCCGGATCTGCGAAACAGGATCATAGAGAACCCGTTTGTCGAAATCATTGTTCGTGATGAAGAAAAACAAGAATATTTTCTGAAAGAAATAACCGTAGAGCGCACGATCAACATGGAAAATCAGCCCTTGATAAGCGTTTGCCATGAATTTGGAACAAACTACAGCATTATACCTGACGAAGTACCTGACATTTTTCTACGCCCAAAAGAGACGTTTTTGGCACAAAGAGTCATTTGGCACACCGCAAAGCTATTTCAATGATCACCTTAAAACAATTCCATCAGCATACAGCGTGCTGATCCACCGCCATACTGCTCTAACGTCTTGAGGTCAGGGCAAATAACATTGCGATAATGTTTTTCGATAACCTTTAATTGCTTCCGATCCAGCGCCTCAAAAGCCGCCTTGGACATTGTAAGCATACGCTCATCTTCACGCCCGATCACTTCTAGCGCATTACAACAATTCGCCTGCAGCTGCTCCATACGAAACTCAACGACTTCATGAGTCTGAGATAATCGATCAAGCACGCGGCGGCGCTCATCCTTATCTGTAATGCACTCCGCACAAATCCCGACCATTTCACTACCGATAAACATCAGGAAATCAGTGTGATAAACAGGCAAATCCGCATGACTCATCGTCTCAAACATCATCACATCATAATCCATATAGGCCGCCCATTTTCTGACCAAATCAGGCGATGTGCGTTTTGATAACCCCGCATAGCCGCGCCCATTCACATGATCAGAAACAATACTCGCGGTGCTTTCCAGGGCCAATCCGTCAACCTCATAGCCGCTCCAATCCTCAACATTCGGGTAATAGCGCCGCAGCCAATCGATGATACGCCCACGCCTCTCCGCGCTACGATTTTCATTCAGCATCGGATACAAAATCATCCGCCCGTCATCATAGACCGACGCCCAATTTGGAAACACCATGTCAGGGCAATCCTCGTGCCCTAAAACGCTCGTCACAGTCACACCGTGCTGCACAAGCAAATCACGAAACCCGCGCATTTCAAGCTGCGCTCTCTTAAGCAAGACATCCGGCGAGACATCAGCATCTGGAACCTGATAAACATTCGTATCCATCGTCTCAGGGTTGGCATAAAACGCCAGCGGGTCAATCATCAAAATATGGTTGGTCGATTGTCTCATAGAATTATCCTAAAACACTCCCCTTTAAAAAATGTAAAAATGTCTTATGCGGCAAAGCGCGATGCCTTGGCTTTAATTAATCGAGGCCATGTCCCGACATCACTCCACTGTAAAGACATGGGAACAACATGATGCCGCTCCAGCTTCTCCATCACCGCATAATCCACAGAAAGCGGTGTGATGAGCGAGAAAGCCCCATCGAAAGGCCTAAAAACAGTGCCATGTTTTTGGCCCTGAACAAAACTATTTTGGACGTGATCAAAAATATCCGGTTGATGCATTTTCAAAACATCACAAAATACATCTGAACGTGAGAGGAAAATGCCCGTATTCCATAAATATCGACCACCACGCACCATCTTACGCGCATCCGTTAAACTCGGCTTTTCAACAAAACGCTTAACCAAAGCACTGACTTTCTCACGGCTCAAATCACCGTCAACCTCAATATAACCATACCCCGTTTCTGCCTTATCAGGCGTAACCCCAAAACTGGTAATATCACCAGCAGGTGACGAGATTACTTTACTTAAGTAATTATTAAAACTAAGAGCATCCATACAATGATCACTTGGCAAAACCAAAAATCGCTCGTTTTGATAACGTAAGAACAAAGCCGCCAAACCAATCGCCGCAGCCGTACTTTTATGCTTCGGCTCAACGATAATCGCCCGCGGCTGCACGCCAATCTCTTCAAGATGTCGTTCAACAAAGCTCTGATAATCCTGATGGCAAACAACAATCGGCGCGGCGCAATCCTTCACACACAAAACCGTCTCCTGAAAGAGAGAATGCTGAGAAAACAAGCGCAAAAAAGGCTTCGGCGCACGCGCACTCGTTAAAGGTCGCAGGCGTTTGCCCTGCCCGCCTGCCAAAATAACGGGGACAATATCACTGATCGCCATATCTCTCCCTGTAATCCTGATAGGCCGAAGCCAAAGACGCCTTAAAAGAAGCCGAATTCATATCTGATGCTTTACGCGTCTGCTCGCATAATCCATACAAACCATCAACGCGGCTATTGTCTAAAACTTTACGCGCAACACCATCTGGCTTAGACGAATCAAATTCTATCTGCCCCTTAAAACCAACAACATCGCAAACAGCGTGCGCTAAGTCCTTAATCGAAATCTCAAATCCCGAACCAACATTAATAGGCTCGGCCGCACTGTAATTTTTGAGCAAAAACACAAGATCATTAGCCAAATCAGCAACGTCCAAAAACTCCCTGAGCGGCTCACCCGTACCCCAAAGCGTTAAAACATCATCACCATCCATCTTGGCCTTGTGCGCCTTCATAGTCATCGCAGGAATAACATGAGACGCCTCTACATCATATCGATCCCCGACGCCGAATAAATTACATGGCATCGCTGAGATAAAATCACAGCCATACTGCGCGCGATAATACTGAGCCATTTTCACTCCGCCAATCTTTGCTAACGCATAGGCTTCGTTTGTCGGCTCCAACACACCTGTAAAAAGCGCGTCTTCTTCAATCGGTTGAGACGCGTTTTTCGGATAAATACAGGACGACCCTAAATACAACAACCGTTCAACGCCGCACAAATACGCATTATGTATTGTGTGCGTAGAAATCATCATATTATCGTAGAAAAATTCAGCCGGATGCGCGGCATTATCACCAATACCACCAACCCGCGCCGCCGCCAGAATAACAACATCAGGCTTATGCTCTTCCATCCACGCCGCAACCGCACGCCCGTCACGCAAATCCATATCAGCGCGCGAAATCGTCAGAACCTCACATTCTTCCGCTTCCAACCGTCGCATAACAGCGCCGCCAACCATGCCGGCATGCCCGGCGACAAAGATGCGCTTACCCGCTAAGGAATAAGAAAACCCCATCGATTCTATGCACTCTTTAGCCATAAATGGCCTTGCCTGTCATCGTGCACGTCAAAAATCTCCGCCTGAGTGTCGTCATAAGGCTGCCTATGCTTGTTTCTTATCAAAGCACGATCAATCTGCACCATCTCGGCGACCAAACCATCAAAAGAAACATCAGGCGACCAGCCTAAAATCTGTTGCGCTTTGCGTGCATCCCCAAGCAAATACGCCACATCTTTCGGCCTGAAAAATTTCGGATCAACACGCACAAGAACATCATCCGTTTGTGCGTTCACGCCGACCTCATCCAAACCATCGCCCTGCCACTTCACGGCTATACCAACATGTGAAAAAGCACGGGTTACAAAATCACGAACCGTCTTTCCCTCACCTGTTGCGAGAACATAATCACCCGAACGCGCATGCTGAACCATCATCCACATGCCGCGCACATAATCACGCGCATGCCCCCAATCGCGTACAGAGTCTATATTGCCCAGAGACAACGGCTCTGTTCGCCCTGCCTCAATCTCCGCAACGGCCTTCGTGATTTTACGCGTCACAAAATCTTCCCCACGATACGGGCTTTCATGGTTAAACAAAATCCCGTTCGAAATATGCATGCCATAGGAATCGCGGTACGTTTTCGCCAGCCAATACGCTGCCAACTTTGCAACGCCATACGGGCTGCACGGATGCATCGGCGTTTCTTCATTTTGCGGCCCGGCACTGCTGCCAAACATTTCAGACGAAGACGCTTGGTAAATCCTGACGCGATCGACCATGTCAAGCAAACGCACAGCCTCAAATATCGCCAAACTACCCTTCGCGTTAATATCAATCGTGACTGCAGGCGTTCGGAAACTCTCCGCAACCTGTGACAATGCCGCTAGATTATAAATTTCATCAGGTTGTATTTCTTTTATCAGCGCAGTCATCGCCTGTGCATCGGTAACATCCCCCGTATGCAGCTCAATATGATCATCCACAAGCCCAAGCGCATCCAAACGCCCTAAACCATCAAGCGGATCAGCATAACTGTCCCATCTTACAAGGCCGTGAACACGATACCCCTTAGACAATAAAAACGAAGCCAGATAACCGCCATCTTGCCCCGCTATGCCCGTAATCAACGCAACCTTATCAGGAAAAATCATCACCCCTCACACAAATTATATGAACAAAATCATACTGATAAACAAAATTTTTAAACTATAAAATTAGTAATACCACAGTATGCGCGCGCGAAAAAGGGGCAGAACGCACAAAACATTTTGTAAAAAGAAAAAATTAAAGCTTTAAAGGCATAACGGAAGTGTCTCGCGGCGGCGGCAAAAGGTCTTCCAATGCGGGCATTTGCGGCTGTGGTACTGTCTCAGGGTCAATTCCATTTAATCGATACGAAACATCTCGCAATTTACGCATAAGCTCTAATCGGCTCATCATGAAATTAACGTCTTTGCACTTTGGCAAATCTTTTTTTAATGTCTCGTAAGCAGCCGTGTAACCAACTTCTTTCAACTTCTTAAGACGCCCCAGCTCCCGTGCTTCGACTTGCTCATCGGCGTCAAACTTCTCAATCAGATCATCCGCAAGGCGGCTTTCCTTCTCACAATAGATATTGAGGGCATCCGCTTGTGACGCATACATAATCGCTTGCTGTTTCAGGTCTAAGTCAGCCTCTTGAGCAGACGTAACATGAGCAAAAAGCATCGAAGAAACAATAACTGTAAGAAATCTAAGAATATTTATCATGTGACAAGTATAAAAATATTTACAAAATTGCGCAAACGAAACTTAGCCGCGCGCCGCGCGTGCCAAACGGTCATTAATTGCAACACCGACACCATGTTCAGGAATGGACATCACGGCAATGCCTTTAAAACCGCCCTGATCAAGCGCATGGAGCATTGAAAACAAATGCGCCGCCGCCTCATCCAAATCACCATCTTTGCTCAAATTCATAACACGGTCTGCGGGCAGATCATTGACATGCTCGCCCAATTTCGTCGCCATGAACTTAACCGAGCCGAACCCCAGCAAAGCTTCGCCCTCCTCTAAGTCGACAGCGTTTAACCTGAGCGGCGTAGACGGCGCATAATGTTTTAACAATTGTCCGGGCGAGCGAACCTGCGTATCAGCATGCTCATCAGCGCCCGCCCGATAATGTTTAATCTCGGCACCCAAAACCTCGGACAAAGCGTCCGCGGTAATACCACCGGGCCTTAAAATAACGGGAAACTCTCCCGAACAATCAACCACAGTAGACTCCAAACCAACACGGCTAAGCCCATCCGCCAGAATCAAATCAACCTTATCGCCGAGGCTTGTCGCAACATGCGCCGCTGCTGTCGGGCTCAAACTGCCCGATTTATTCGCGCTCGGCGCGGCAATCGGAAAACCGCAAGCCTTGATCAAATCTCGCGCCGTTTTATGCGCAGGAATACGCACAGCGACCGTATCCAAGCCCGCTGTAACAAAGGAAGACAAACCGCTCATGTCTTTCCGCTTTAAAATCAGTGTCAGCGGCCCGGGCCAAAAATGTGCCGCCAAGATTAAGGCATGTTTATTCATCTCTCCGATTTCGGCAACATCATCGACCGAAGCCACATGCACGATCAAAGGGTTAAAAGACGGCCTGCCTTTGGCATCAAAAATACGCTTAACCGCTTTATCACTGCGCGCATCCGCCGCCAAGCCGTAAACAGTTTCCGTCGGCATCCCGACCAAACCGCCTGAACGCAAAACGTCAGCGGCGCGCTTAACAGTCTTATGATTTGCTGTGAGTATTTTTGCCATAAGTAGAAATATTAGGCTGGCGTTGCCACATCAGGCTCTTGCGCTTGTTGTAAAATCTTATCGGCAAAAACGCGCTCATACCCTGTTGGCACTAGCCCGTTTTCCATGCGCCCCAGTGTGTTTCCGATCATTTTCAAGGCATCTTGCTCCGCAGGGCTAGCCTCATCGTCTTGGCTGCCATACCCGTATGATTTCATCTGTTCCAAAATTGTATCAAAGTGAAAATCCGCATCATCAGGATCTTTAATACGTGACGCCATTTGCGCATAATCTGCTGTCCAATCCAGAACGGCCATAATATCTTCTTGCTCTAAAACATCGGGCAAGGCGCCAACATGGGCGTCAATATCTTCCTGTGAGCCCAAAAGCCCTGTATTCAACAAATCTCCAGTCATAACGACCCCTTACGCGATAAGAATTAAACTCAAACAAATGCTTACAGAATACGCGGCAATTACACAAACTTTTTATTGATTTAAGCCCGCGCCAAAATGCCACCCGTTTGCGGCCTCTTCACACCTGTCGTGGTTGGCAAAGTAACCGCCGCCCCCAAAACAGAACGAACGGCCAAATAGGCGAAGCCCTCTGCCTCGGTCGCATCCCCGTTCCAACCTTGCGTCTCAATCTTCTGAACAGGAATACCCAGCACGTCATTTAAACAATCCATCATATAATCATTATGGCGCCCGCCTCCTGCGGCATAAATACGTTTCGGGGGTTCAGGCAGATGTTTCATCGCCTGCACAACGCCTTGCACGCTCATCTCCATCAACGTTGCCATACCATTTTCCGCATTCGACGCATATTGCACACAATCCATCGTCCATTGATTACGATCCAATGATTTCGGAGGGGGCTTCTCAAAATACGGATCCTTCAAAAACATCTCGACCACATTATTTTGCACGCTGCCCAAACAGGCCAACATCCCGCCCTTATCATAATCAAGCCCGCGTCGTGATTTGATAAAATCATCCATCAGCGCATTCGCTGGCCCGCAATCAAAAGCGATCAGCTGATCGTCTGAGCCGATATAAGTGATATTCGCAACACCGCCCAAATTCAGCACCGCCACAGGCAAGTCCTGCGCTGCCATCATCGCCTTATGGTAAAGCGGCAACAGCGGAGCCCCCTGCCCGCCTGCTTTCATATCCGCCTGACGCAAATCATAAACCACATCCACACCGCACGCCTGAGCCAAACGCGCCCCATCACCCAATTGCCACGTAAACGCTGAATCAGGGTCATGCGTTATCGTCTGGCCGTGAAAACCGATAACATCGGCTTTTTCGTCAAAGGCTTTGATGGCATCAATATGCAAATCCGTCACCAAAGCCTCAGCTTGCATTACGGCATCATCACGGTCACGCTTTCCGAAACACGCACGCACCTTATCGCGCACAGAAATATCATACGGATGCTCATAATATCGCAGCGGCTTAACGTGGCTCTGCCCATCTGTTTCAATCAACGCAACGTCAATCACACCATCCAAAGACGTGCCGGACATTAATCCAATTGCCCTATAGACTTTATCTGCGACCATGATTATAAATTTCCCTATGAACACTAATACGAATACATATAAGTCAGAATTTCTAAACATACTACAAGAACGCGGTTTCATTCACCAGTGTTCAGATTTAGACGCGCTCGACAAAAAACTGGATGAAGGTACGCAAAGCGCCTATATCGGCTTTGACGCAACGGCAAAATCCCTGCATATCGGGAATTTGACGGGCATAATGATGCTGCACTGGTTCCAAAAAAGCGGGCACAAAGCCATTACGCTCATGGGCGGCGGCACGTCCAAAATCGGCGACCCGTCCTTTAAGGATGAACAACGCGTCCTACTTGATGACGACACGATTAACGAGAATATCGATAACATCAAGGCCACGTGTTTTAAACAATTCCTCAATTACGGCGAAGGCGAAACAGATGCGTTAATGGTCAATAATAATGACTGGCTGGATGAGCTGTCCTACCTCGCATTCCTACGCGACTATGGCCGTTATTTTACCATCAACCGTATGATCGGGTTCGAAAGCGTCAAACAGCGCCTTGACCGTGAAAGCCCCCTCACCTTGCTCGAATTCAACTACATGGTGATGCAGGGATACGACTTTCTGGAACTGCACCGCCGCTACGGCACGATCCTGCAAATGGGCGGATCTGACCAATGGGGCAACATCATCAACGGTGTTGATCTGGGGCATAAGGCTGACCGCGCACAACTCTTTGCGCTCACCGCGCCGCTTTTAACCACGCCCGATGGCAAGAAAATGGGCAAAACCGTCAACGGTGCAGTCTGGCTCAACGCGGATATGCTCTCGCCTTATGATTATTATCAATATTGGCGCAATGTTGATGACGCGATGGTCGGCACGCTCCTTCGCCGCTTTACAACGCTGCCGATGATGGAAATCCGAAAGCTGGAATCCTTGCAGGGCGCAGAGATTAACGAAGCGAAAAAGACCCTCGCCTTTGAAGCCACAAAAATTTGCCACGGCGAAACCGCCGCAAGCGAAGCCGCGCAAACCGCACAGAAAGTCTTTGAAGAAGGTGGCATTGGCGATGACCTCCCCTTTATCGAGGTTAAAAAATCCTACCTTGAAGACGGCATAGAAATCGCAGAACTGTTCATGGAAACCGGCCTCTGCGCATCAAAAGGCGAGGTTAAACGCCTGATCAAGGGTGGCGGCGCACGCATCAACGACCAACCCGTCAACGCGCTCGACCGTAAAATTACCCTCGCCGACATTGGCGACGAAGGCCACATCAAGCTCTCATCAGGCAAAAAACGCCACGCACTGGTGAAAACGTAGGGCAAAACCAATAATGAACAACACATCACTTTACGCCCTGACCGTGTTGATCTGGGGGTCAACATGGTATGCGATCACCTTCCAACTGGGTGAGGTTCAACCGGTGCTTTCGGTCAGCTATCGTTTTATCATCGCATCCGCCGTCTTGTTCGCATATGTGAGGCTGTTCAAACACAAAACACTTGTGCCTTTAACAAAACAACAACATACAACCATCGCCCTACAGGGCTTTTTCCTCTTCAGCATCAATTATGTTTTATTCTACTTCGGAACAGGATATTTAACATCAGGTCTGGTCGCGATTATTTTCTCAACCATGACCATCATGAATATTGTCAATCAGGCCATTTTCTTTCGCATAAAAATAAACCCGCAAGTCACCTTGGGTAGTATTGTCGGCCTGATCGGCATAACACTGGTCTTCTGGCCTGAAATCACCAACGCAAAAATCGCGGATACGACAGCGACGGGTATCTTACTCTGTATTGCGGCAAGTTACTGCGCGTCTTTAGGAAACATGGTGTCGATGAAAAACAGCCGCGACAACATCCCCGTCTTGCAAGCCAACAGCGTCGGCATGGCTTACGGCGCTTCTTTCTCACTTGTCATGGCATTATTCATAGGCGCACCTTTTACCTTTGAATGGACGACCGGATATATCGGCTCACTCCTCTATCTTGCGATATTAGGCTCCGCAGTCGCATTCGGCTGCTACCTCACTCTGATGAAGAATATCGGCGCAGACAAGGCCGCCTACGCCACCGTCCTCTTCCCAATTGTCGCACTGATCATATCAACACTGTTCGAAGGATACACATGGACAACTCTATCTGTTTGTGGTGTAGCGCTAACAATTATCGGCAATGTTGTCGCCATGGCAAATCGGGAAAACATGCTCCGCTGGCGCCGTGACAAGAGAGCAAAAAACTTACTCAAATAAAATACGCCGCACAATGCCAGGTGCAAGCGCAGCCAGAGGATTTACAGTAACCCTGAGCTTTTCCGACGTGCCTTTAAGGGAATAAGTTGCGGCAAATACACCGCCCGAACCACCTGTCAAAATATCACCGACAAGAGGGATTTTGCCGATAAATTTATTCACACCCGAAATCGGAACGGCCGTGCCTGAAACATCAACCTCACCATTGCGCATGTTAAATGTACCGTCAAACAACAACCCAAGCGAATTCCCTGACGTGCGACCTTTCTTGATCTCGACCAAACTTCCCCCGGGCTTATAAATCCACTTAAAGTCCGACTCCAGTTTTCTAAAAGAAAGCCCTTCGCCCGCCAACGTATCGGCAAGCCCGCCCATGGAAAAGAAAGAGACCAGTTTCGCCAGAGCGGGCGCCTGCACCACCTTAAAATTATTGATCTTAGCCCGCCCGACAATAGAACGCGGATTATCTTTATCCTGATTGCCTTTCACTTCAATCGTACCGCCCCGCATGTCGTTAAAAACGTCAAAACTACTCAGAAAAACACCTGCATTATCACTTTGAAAAATAAAAGCAGGCCCTCCCTCACGCTTATGATCAAAATCAAGTCTGAAAACCCCTTCAGCCATATCAGCGTGGATCAGGAAGATGTCATACCGCCCCTGCGCATCTATATCCAAAGTAACGCTGGCATTACTGATCGATTTACCAGGCGCAGTCAGCATGTTTTCCGCGCGCGCATTAATACGCATCGCAGGATAGCTGTAAACTGGAGCAGCACTTTCATCTTCACCTCGAGACAACTCATCCTCGCTCTCCCCCTCCATCAAAGGCTGCGCATCCAAAGTCTTGGCATCCAGATCAATAGAGACAGCCCCACTCTCATCAAACACAAAATCTAAATCCCCGCCTGTTTGGTCGGCGGTAAAATCAGCAAAACGCCCCGAATGAAGCTCCGTTTCGTTATTACTGTTTTGTATGAAGCCAAGGACAGCCCCATCAACGGCAAAGCCTTCTCCGCTAACGTTTAAGTTCTCAATTTTTTGCAAAAGGCCTTTATGAAAAAGAGCAGTGAATTCCGCCTTAGCAGCCTCCCCGGGCGGTTTTTCAACACCGAAAGGAGAGATGAAGAATCGTGCAGGCTCCGCATCAACAAAAACCTGCGCTTCCGCCTTAGTCCTCGTTTTTTGAACATAACGAACATCCAATAAAGCAGACCCTTCTAAAAAATCACTCAAATCAATGCCAAATTGCTGGCGCAAGTTGGGATCGGCCGTGATTTTAGCCTCTATCTTCTCAATATAAGACTTGCCCTTTAATTCAAGAAAAGTCTGCCACGTAAAATCCATCTCGCGATTGTCCAGCATGCCTTTGCCCGACAGCAAAATATCCCCCTTATCAACCTTAAACGACAACGGCCCACCGCTGAGGTCTAGTTTCTGAATAACATCAGGGAAAAGAACATCCGTAAGCGTCCCATCAATGCCTATCTTGAAATCCTCAACCAACACATCAGCGCGCGTCGGAAAATTGAGCGTTACCTTTAAATCAGCCTGCCCCTTAACCTCCGAAGGCTTCATACCGATTTTATCGCCCAG
>CAZPMH010000011.1:3796-68208 GCA_964587815.1 uncultured Micavibrio sp. | reverse complement strand
TAAATGACGGCGGTTTGTTTATGGCTCTTCATGGGCGGACTCCTTGCGGCGGCGGTGGATCGGTTTTGTTTTGTATCGGATTGGTAGATTCTAGCCGCTCTTGTGAATCCTGTCTATCGGCGTTTGAGGATTTATCACGCGCGCTTGCTGGACGGGATGTTTGCCAAAGGCACGATCAACAAAGCTTTCCATGATGTGCCAAAGGTCGTGGATGTATTGAATTTTCTGCTCGCGGGTCATATCCCAATCGTCAATCATCGCGAGGTATTTTTCTGTGTCGGGTTTCATGATATCTGCTCCTGTTCGTGTGTGTTGCGACAGGATCAGAATATCATCGCATGTGCATGCGTACGGGCGAAGCCCCACAGCCAGAGGGATGAAACGGGAGAGCGCAGCATCTCCCTTTCCAAGCGTATTGTATTACAATACACAGCTTGCGGACGGTCTTAAGTTTTCTAAAAACATTTTTTAATTAAATGCTTTATATATTATTGTTATCTAACTGTTTAAAGCCACAAGGAGAATTGAGGTTGGACGAACTAACTAATATTATAAACTCACCAGCGTTTTGGGCTCTTTTTATTCCTGCAATAATGGCCGTATTTACATTGTATGCAAATAAATCTTTTGAAAGAGAGGCAGAATGGCGAAAAGAAAAACTACGCCTATATCTAAGTTTTGTTGAGGCTTTAAGTGGTATTACCGATGGTGAAATAAATATTGAAAATGAAATTAAGTTTGCTAAATCATGTAATGATTTGCATGCTCTTGCATCTGCGGACGTCATAAAATCACTACATATTTATCAAGAAACCATGTCAAAAAGTAACACCTCGTCCACCATTGAAGATAAACAACGTGCTCTTACTAAACTGATCTATAATATGCGAAGAGATTTAAAGATAAGGCCACAAGACATGGAGGGTGAGTTTGAAATGCGACTTTGGACAGCAGGATACAAACAACAATAGCATTGTCTAAGCTTTCTTTCTACTGAACGCAAGCTGTGTGTTGTACTACAACACGCTTGGAAAGGGAGACGCTGCGCTCTCCCGTTTCATCCCTCTCGCGGATGGTTTTTTGGGCATGGAAACACAATCCGTTCACCCGCATAAATGCGGTGCAGCTTGATATTCATAATTTAAAATACCTGCGCGTTAGGTTAATAACTAACATCGCTTTAAGCTGTTATTTTCAATCCGATTATTGAAATGATCAGTAATATAACGAAAAAGCCCCGCATAAGAGATATAGGTTCATTAAAAAAATAAACACCCAATACGACAGCCCCTAACACGCCAATTCCAACCCAAATAGCGTAAGCCGTTCCGATAGGCAACGTATGCGTAGCCTTAGCCAGCAAAAACATGCTTAAAGAAAATGTAACTATTGTAAAAACACTAGGCGTAAGCTTTGTAAAACCTTCCGTGTATTTTAGGCCGATTGCCCAACACACCTCTAATAAGCCTGCAATTATTAAATAAACCCATGCTAAAGACATATTCGCCTCCTTGAGATGTTATCAAAAGGCGTCGTCTTGTCTTAACCGGGTACGGCGCATCTCGTCCGGATTGTGACCAAAATTAACAAACCATAAACAGAATAACAATAGAATTCACTGACCTAACATTTTATGGTTCTGGCGAGTGTTCAGTGTCTTTTTTATTTTTATCGTCTGCATTGGACTTAACAGCCTCTTCACCTCCAAAATATTCAGGAAATTCATCCAGATAACAAACGGGCGAAGCAGATTGCTTGCGTTCTTGACCTCTATGGTGTTTGTCTTTTTCACTCATACGTCGATTATAACATAAAACATTATGCGGCTGCTTGCAGTTCTTCTTTCGGGCCGAAAAATTCGAAGTGAACCTGATTGCCGGGAATGCCCCACTTCAAAAGGTCTTGGTAAATACCCACCATAAATGGCTTGGGACCGCAGAAGTAATAATCTGCATGACGATCCGGCAAAAAGCTCTCAATCAACGCTGCATCAACAAACCCTGTTGAGCAACCACCTTCACGTTTTATACCTTCTTTTTCTGGATCACTGTAGCGGTAATGAACTTTCAGTTTTGAATGTTTTGTTGCCAATTCATCAATCACCGCTTTAAATGGCTGCACATCTTCATTTAAACAGCCATGCACAAATATGATTTCACGCTCTGGCATGGAGTCTATGGCTGACTTCATGATGCTAAGTATTGGTGTAATACCAACACCCGCCGCCAGTAAAACCAACGGACGCTGATGGCGATCATTAAGGTTCAGGAAGAACTCGCCGCAGGGCGGGCCGACCTCAATAACGTCACCGACTTCAATGTCGTCATGCAGCTTATTGGACACATAGCCCTTGGGTGTATCTGCCTTTGGCCCCGTTTCGCGTTTCACGCTAATGCGGAAATACTCCTGCCCCGGTTTATCGGACAGGCTGTAATTCCGCATGGTTGTTGACGCATCGGATGTGGGCATACGCACGGTTATATATTGCCCCGGCAGATAATCTGGCAATGCGCCGCCATCTTCGGGTTTCAGGTAAAAAGATGTAATGACACTGCTTTCCTTTTCTTTCTTCTCTATTTTAAAGTTTCTGAAACCACCCCAGCCGCCCGGCTTTTCGGCGTTATCATCGTAAATCTGTTTTTCACGGCCAGTCAGGATATCGGCCAGAAAGCCATAAGCTTCGCCCCATGCATTAATAACGTCATCAGTCGCACCTTCGCCCAAGACCTCACGAATAGAGGCGAGCAAGTTTTCACCTACAATCGGGTAATGTTCCGGCTTAATCATCAGCGAGGCATGTTTATGCGCGATCAATTCAACCGCGCCGCCCAGAACTTCCAGATTGTCAATATTGGCTGCATAGGCGCATATCGCCCCGGCCAACGCCCGTTGCTGTGTGCCTTCGGCTTGGTTAGCCGGATTAAAATAAGGCGCGACTTCAGGATTATGAGAGAACATGCGCTTGTAAAAATGTTTGGTCAGGGTTTCGCCATGTTCCTGCAAAATAGGGGCGGTGGATTTAACAATATCGATGGTTTGTTGGGACAGCATGGAAAACTCCTTTCAAAAAATGTATTTTAAATATATATTATAATGCAATTGAGATTACAACCCTGTTTGAGTTTAAAAATGCAATTAACCCGCTTTACAGATTATGGCCTTCGCACACTGATGTATGTTGCTGCACGCTCTGAAAGTTCAGCCAGCGTTAAAGAGGTGGCTGAACATTACGGCATTTCACGCAATCATCTGGTGAAGGTCGTGCACAAACTTTCACAGCTCGGCTATATTGAGACCACCAAAGGCAAGGGCGGCGGCATTCGAATTGCTAAGGATGCTGAAAAATTGAAATTGGGCGACCTTATTAAACAGTTAGAGCCAAACATGAATATGGTCGAATGCTTTGATGCCAAGACCAATACCTGCAGGATTACAGGCTCATGCCAGTTGAAGCATTATCTGTTTGAGGCCACGCAGAATTTTATCAATACAATGAACAAATACACGCTGGCCGACACGGTGCAGAACAAGGAATTGCTATTTGCCTAACATAAACTGGAAAGGATACGGAAATGAATTCACTCCCCGATCATGTGCAGCAATATAGCACATCACCAGTATTTACTGAGGAGACTGTGCCCAAAGGACTATTAAAAGATCATAACACCAAAAGCGGTGTGTGGGGTTTAATATGCGTAAGCGAGGGCGAGCTGGAATATACTATCGAAGACAAAGAGGTGCATATTTTAAACCCTAACAAAAAAGGCGTGGTCGAACCGGAGATGAAACATCATATCAAACCACTCGGGTCAGTTTCATTTTATATCAAGTTCTTTAAATAACCTTCAAAAGCCTCCAAAACCTTAAATAATAGGTTCTAGGTATCACCTGACACCTTAGCCATTTCACTATTCCTCTCCCGTAAAATCGGCTAAAGGCGAGAATGGCTGCGAGAAAGCGGCGGTTCTAACACCTTCGTTTTGTTCTGGCAGCTAGGATAGAATAACGTTCCTGAATGTAACGGAAACACGTCTTTGACGTTCCAGCTTTATCCCATCAACAATATCTGATTTTCTGGCAGGAATAGCGTGTTGCCACTTATAACGTGCTTCACCGGATAAAATGATTAAGCTTCGTTTTTCTAAAAAAACATCATGTTTTTGCTCTCCCGAAGAAAGCCTCATAATCACATCAGAGCCAAGGCTCAAAGAAGTAATCACATCATCAAAACAAGGCACACAATCAATATGCGCTGATATCCCTTGTCCGGGAAGGTATTCATTAACAATCGCCTGATCGGGTTTTTGTTTAAATATTCCCTTCGCAAATAATCGCCCTTGCAGCGCACTCAGCCATAGCGGCAACTCTCCCAGATGGCTATCAGGCAAAACATTACGCGCCTTATAATCATATTTATAGCCGTAATGTTGAACGCGCCGCTTGAGATCGGTAAGCCATGTCTGCGCATCTATAGCTGTTAATAACGCATCATGCTCCTCTTCTGAAATAAAGTTCGGAACGTAGCGCAGGCCATCAATATTCGGCGCGTCAGGCTTTTGAATTTCAAAGAGTGAGCCCATCACTATTTCGCCTCCATAAATCCATAAATACTATAGCTGTAAAAAACGCTTAAGATCCTTTTGTTGCGCTTTACATCCACCAACAGCAAAATAATGTTTTTATCGTTGCAGCAAAACAATGCATATGCAACTCTATATCATACTGAAAATAAAGGGGTATCTATGCGCATTTTAAAAATCACTCTAATTATTATTGCAATATTTTCTTCTCACAAACCTGCGAACGCAGAAGAGCAAGTTTCATACAAGGAATTCGCGCGCATCATGAAAAAGAATACGGAATACTGCAAAACCAAATACGGTGTTATTGACCAAAAAAATATCAAAAGCGGTGACACAGGGCTATGTATTCAGCACTGCGAGGCCTTTGAACTCGTGCAAGAAACCCCGGGAGATGGCCATATCCAACCTGGCGCTAGCGGCAAAGCGATGAGAGATGCACTAGCTAAATGTATAAAATCGCACAGTAAATTCAAAAAACTGGTCGATGCCGCAAAAACCACACGACCGTCTGTTGCCGAAACACTTGGGCTTAAGAACAAAGCCACCCAAGGGGTAATCGACCGCGGCTTTTACCAATGTATGGATAACGCAGCAGCCAATAGAAAACATTTTTCGGAAGAAATGTGCCTGTGCACGGCAACTTTAATTGTTAATACAATTAATGAACAAGGCGGATATGGCAACATTAGTGCAGCTTTTACTCGCATCCCTGCCCCATGCCGCGGATAACAAATTATTTAAAAAACCCCCTCGATCAAAAAATATCGAAGGGGCGTAATATTTAAGAGTGTAACAACCTAAGCTTACATATTTGCCGTCATCGTGCTTGCAGCAGGAGTTCCCGGCGTAGCAGGTTCCGTAGTCTCGGCCTCCGCCAGCCTCACTTCCGGTGCTTCTGTAACAGGCTCAATCGCAGGCTCCATCGGATCAGTGATCAGCGGCTCTGTCGCGGCCAGAGCCTCACCAAAGCTGCCTGCAAGATGAATCTCAGTAAAGGTGTTTTCATCACCCATATCGCCTGCAAAGTCATTCACACGCGTTGCGACATGATCTTCATTGCTCGCAAAGTCAAAGCCACTTTCCGTGCGTTGCATATCTGCAGTAACAGCATAGTAAATTTCAGCAGGAACGCGGGCCATTTCTTCGCCGCCAAGGTCAATCTCAACACTATTCGTGTCATCAAGCTCACCATGCTGCCAAACAGGAACGGTTACGGGGCGCTCTTCACGCGCATCTTCTGCCGCTTGGCGTAACTCACGAACATAATCGCGAATTTCCTCGGGGTTATCGAACCCGTCCCAGTCATGCTTGCTGTCCATATGGTCAAGCCCGTCATGCAGATCATCCAAGCCAAAGGTGACATAAGACCCGTCAGGTGAATGAACCTGAGTCGTCAAAAGACTTTCCTTCGTGTTGCTTGTAAAACGGTCTGCATCTCCGACAAAGGCTGTACGCAACTCTTCAGTTGTATACGCTTCTGTTCCGGAACGATTACCATGTAATTCTTCGGCAATATGCGTTTGCGCAGAAACATCCAAAGCAATAGAACCATCCGCAACCTGCCCCAGAATATTCTCAACATTCTGGTCAGAAATCTGATAAACCGTGCTGTCTTCAATACCTTGATCGTTCACGACAAGAACATAACCGTTTGATTCTTGAGAATACGCAAGGACTGCCGACGGATAATCCGGGTTGGACGCTTGCTGCTCCATTATCGATCCCACCTCGTTACGCACATCATTGCGAACTATTTCATACTTATTATCAACATAATGCTGAACAATAATCTCTACATCCGGGGTGCTTTCTTCTAAATCCACCCCAACTTCAGGCGCAATCACTGTTCTTGTATGTGACATTTCCGCCGTAATCTGGCTGTCTGTTTGCAAAGAATCAGGTGCTGTTCGAACATCCGAACCCGCCTGACGTGCAAAATCATTCATCACGATCTGCGCGTTCAACGTGTCGGCATCAGGCTCGCTTGTGTTCTCATCCGCATTCAAAACCTCAGCCACCTTGGCACGAAGGGTATCCCCTTCATTTTCTTGAATATAAGCGCGAACAGCAACGAAGTTATCTTGTGCATTATCGGTCAACTCAATCCCGTCCTCGTTCGCATAAGCCTGCAAAGCGGAATTTGTGTCTTCATCGAAAATACCGTTAGGGGTAAGGCCTGCATCTGCCAAAAGGTTAAGCGTTGCCTGCATCCCGGCAACACCTGTAAGAGAGGCTGCGTTACGCACACCACGGTCGGTCAACTCACCACGGTCGCCATCAATATCGATGGCTTGTGCGCCTGAAATACGGTCGCCTAAATGCTCATTAGCCCATGATCCACCTGCAACAAGTGCACCTTGAAGGTTTGTTGCATTATCTTCCGCATTAATGCCTGTAACATACTGACGCTGAAAAGCAACGTCATCCTGCAGGCCTTGATCAATCGCAGTAAAAACCGTCAAAAGCTCTTGTGCCTGCGGATCATCAGAAAGTTCAGGTAAAAATGAATATTGCTCGCGTGCACCATCATATGCGGCCTTTGTATCGTCACCAATGACGCCGTCAACGCCGTTAGGATCAAACCCCATGATTTGCAAAAAGCTCTGTAAGGCAACGCCGCGGTCACTTTCCGCAACAACGAGTTGTTCAGGCCTTGTTTTTAAAGCTGTGTCTTGTGTATTTTCACTCATGGAAAACCCCGCTATATGTATGTTTTTATACTTTTTATTTTATTATTCCACAAATATAAATGAAACGTCAAATTCCTGTCAAGAAATTACGACACAAGACCTGTCAGATTTTTCCATAAAGTAACCGCAAAAATATCAAAGATCACACTCTGCACAGGTGCGTACAAAATAAACCTGCCGCCTTATCGCTCCGATCTTCTCTTTTTCATCCAAAGAATTGAAATAAACGGCAGCATCTTTCACGCGCCCGTTCCAGAACAAACGATACATATGATGGCGCAGAAAACGCTGGCGATATTCTGCAAATTTCGGATGCTTTGAAAAGGAATCAATTGCCTTCTGCGATCCCGATGAGCCCAAAGAACTGAAAATCTTGCCGTATTTGTAGGTTTTACCAAATTTTTTCTGTACGTAGTCCGTCCACACTAAGGCCTGATCCAGTTTGCGAACCTGTATCTGAGAATCAATAACCCGTTCGTAACTAAATTTTTCAATATTCTGAGCGCTAAAATCTCGATAATCAGGATTTATGTTCAGATAGGCCGCAAGAACAGAATAAAATTTCCGCATATCACTCCCCCTAGCCCTCTTCTTTTCCTTATCAGGCAACGCAAGATAAAGGCGATGCGTTTCCTCAATCAGGGGCGGTAAATCTTTATAAAACTGCACGCCAATTCCGTAAGAACTTTTCGACTCCACAGCATGAATAATCAAATCCATTTTCATCCGCACAGAGTTTTCGAAATGTCGATTCAGGTATGTTTGCGCTTCTGCAATACGCCCCATCGCGGCATTCCCACGCACCAAAGAGCCCGCATACAAAGCCCTCGCAATATTATTACTTTCGTTTTTATTGTAATTTCGCTCCAAAATGCTCAAGAAACGTTCGGCTGTCTCAGGCTGGTGCAAACGCATAAACAATTGGATAAGCTGGACATATTCTTTATCCGACCATCCACGATTGATCGTAAACAATATTTGCAAAACCTTATCGACAGATTTCAAATCTCCCTCTTTGATATGCTGAGTAATAGCGCCCTCAAGCAAATCGACCGCCCAATCAGACTTATATTCAGAAGACTGCGCATAAGTCTTAATCTGCTCATATTCCCCATAAGCTGCTAAGGCTTCGCCAAAACTGCGCGCGGAAAAACGCAACTTCGAGGGATCTTTTTTAATAAGCGCCATCGCCCTATCAAAAAATACGCGCCCTTGGTCGGCATGCCCGTATTTTTCAAAAGATGATGCAACGGAAAGATAATCAGAAAGGTTATCCTGCCTGATGTTACGCAAGACAAACGGAACCAACGCGTCACTTGGTTTTCGATCAACGAGCGCCAGTGTTTCAAGAAGAGTTCCAACCTGAAAAGAGAAAAATTCAGGAAGAGAATAAAAATCCTTCTCCATATTTATCGCGTAGGTGACAGCCTCCGCCTTCATACCCGCCAGAGCCAGTGTTTTAACCGCACTGTAATAACCGCTATAACGCTGATCTAAGGTATCTTCCATAGCAACATCAGTGTAAGATTTAATGCACTCAACTGAGGGCCTGAAAAAGCATTTCGCCTTCTCACCTTGCGGATCAATATTCAACCATTTACGCATCGGCCGTCGCACATCAATGTTTAAGCTATGCAACGTTCCGTTGCGCTCAATAACCATGGTAAAGGGCTGACCTGCCTTCTGATTTTTCAAAAAGGCTTCCGCCTGATACGTATACCAAACCGAAGCGGCCCCAATTTCCTTAATATGATCCCCGACCATAAGCCCTGACGCAGCCCCCGCCCCGAACGGGTTGATATGCGAGATATAGGGGTAATCATACCCTTGCGCGATTGCGATCCCCAGCGCCCCCTGCTCCTGAGCGTTCGCCTGCGTCGAAAACATAAACGCAAAAACACAAGCCATACATAAGGCAAAATTAAACAAAACACGCATCAGTCACTCCTCTTTTTTAAATTCTATGGCACATAAAGCTTACACCATAACCGTCGGCTCTTCGGTTTTTCCCTGCACCTTATCTGATGTACACAAATCAAAAAACCGAGCACAATATCAAGCCGCGGCATCTGATTAAGGCTAGAGAATAAAGACTTAACCTGCATCACGCTCAGCACCATAATTTCGTGTTGGCCATTCATAGTCAGCCGAATAAGGGCGTTCAAATGCTGTTTCAATCATGTACTGACACACGCGATCAACATCAAAAACTTTATGCACCTGATCATACCCTGTCTTTGCGATCTGAACACGCTCAGAATCCTGGCTTTTGAAATATTGCACCTTCTCCCACAAACCCTCTTTTTCGGAAAAGGAAACAAATGCGCCCTCCCCTAAAACATCTTCAAATTTTGCGCCTTCAGGAATGAACGTCATAATCCCTGCTGCCATATAATGGCTCATCCGGTCAGACGCATACAAATATTCATCACGAACCTTACTCACGCTTATGCCCATTTTCGACCTGTTCAACAAATCATAATACGCCGTACCATAAATCGTATCTTCATTAACACCCAAACCACCGATATAAACAGACAGGTCCTTCCCTTTATTCTGAGCCAAAAGATACTGCGCCATCACATGCCGGTGATCTTGCTGATGGTTTAAGGCACGCCCTAAAAACAACAAATCCAAATCCGCATTATTATTTGCAAACGCGCACATCGTATCCAGCGCACGATCAACGGGATTAGGAAAAAAATGAACAGCCGTTTTCGTGCCGCCAAACTGCCGCAAAGACGCGCCAGCGGTAGTAATGAACATCGCATCAACAGAGCCGCGCCGCTGCTGAATATCTCCGATATTTTGAGAAGAATTCATCGGATCAACATTCACATATATAATTTTAACATCAGGATGATTGGTGCGAATTTCCGCCAGCGTATCATTATGAACATTTTTGCAATGCCCCAAAACAATCAAATCAGCGCAATAATCTTTACACTGATCAATCAACGTTTTGTTCATAACGCCGCGCCCTAAAGACTGCGTACGCAAAAAATTGCTATAACGCGCATGATCGCGATCATTAAACGCATAAACCATATGCCCAAGGCGGGTGAACCCGTTTATCAAACGTTGACCCGTCATGTAATAGGTTGCAGCATTTTGCAAACCCTGCACATTTCCGACAAATAGAACCTTCATGATAAAACCTTAAATACGCGATCAAACACCATCAACGAACTTTAATAAGTTTCGAAAGCACGCACAAGCGTAAGGGATATTTAAAGCTGCTAAAGTCTGGGAGCGTTTTGCTCTCCCTCGGCGGTAACCTGCGCTTGTTTTTGTAACGGCGCATCGGGTGATGGCTCTTCCTGACTGTAAAGCGGGATAATTTCCACCTCACAAAACTGGTCTTGCACGATAAGCCCGCGGCAGCGATTATAGGCATCTTCATAACTTGTATTGTCCAAACCAACGCGCAAAACATGCTTACCGTTATCAAGCCCCGCATAGCTGTCCTTCGGCGCGACATATAAAACACCACCCTGCAACGCATCAGAAAAACGAGAGCGTAATTTATACCATACCACCGACATCAAAAGCCGAGACTGATATTCACCCAAATTCAAAACAATGTCATGCTTGCCTACAGGCACATCAACATGCGGATGCCGCTCTTTAAAATCTGAAAGACCGGCAAGCACGGCACTCGGCACATCCCCCTCACCCGAGAGAACAGTAATCTGATTGTCATACAATGTCGTTCCGTCATAACCGATTTCAATTTTCTGCGGCTCTGGCCTGATAAAGCCCTTAAGCTCTGCACTGCGCGGGGAGACCATCAGCAAATAACGCCCGGGCGGAACCGCGGAAAAGAAGTAAAAGCCCGTCGAGTCCGTCACAGATGACTGCTCAACCTCACCCTTTTCATTATAAAGGTTGACCGTCACACTCCGAACAGGGCGAGGCGGCGGCTCAACATAGCCTTCCGCACGCATCGACTGCGGCAAAATTTCAGCCTTCTTCATCACGACACCGTCAATCTCACCACCAATATGGATCGGGAATTCCACCTGCGCGACATAGCCCTGTCGGGGAAGAATCGAAACACCCTCAAAGGCACTCACCCAAGTCGGATCGGGCAAGCTCTCCTTTTCAATGAAAACATCCGTTTGCCGCAAACGTGTCATACGGTTAAACAATGCCACGCCGTTTTCATCCGTATCTTGACTTCGCCCGTTTTGCGGCGCACTGACCTTAATGTCGGGCAAGGCCTCATCGCCGTCATCAAAAACGCCGTTGCCGTTAGCATCCAGATAAACAAACGCACTGACCATCCCGAAAGACGTGACATTACGATCATAAAAATCAACACGATTTTGGTTCGGCTCATGCAACAGGCCAAACCGCGTTGTTAGCCCCAAAAAGAAATCATCATTCGTGTTATACGAAACGCTCGGCGACAGCCTGATAAACCCCGCCTGCCAATCAAGCCGCGACCGAAACTCCGTGATCGACGCAAACTCTTGCCGCGTCACATCAACTTCATAACTCAGCTTCGACGTTAAACGGTGGTTGTAAGATGCCTGCAAACTTCTCAAATCACTTTCAGGCTGAATATCGTACGCCCCTGTCAACCGCAAGCGGTTACGCCCGAAAACGCCAAAGGCACTGGATGTAACGGTCAGGAAATCGTCGAAATTATTCTCACGCTGATGGCGCAATGTGGTCGAAAGATTGTAATTACGCCACCCCGCACTTAATCCCGCACTGGAAATCGTTCTAAACAAATCATCATCATCCCACGTCACATTAGAGCCAAGATTATATTGCGCGCGCCAGAGGTTATTATTCAAAATCGGGCCATTCAAACTCACATCTGCACTGTAGGTATTATCTTCAAGCTCTTCCGTCGCAGTACTGAAAAAACCGGTTTGCCTGTCAAAACCTGCTTCATTCATGGAAAATGTTGCGTTGACGGCATGTCCGCTAAAATCTCGACGCGCCGTCGCCGACACCCCAAAGTCAGCTTCATCATCCAAACCGAAATTCGCATTGAATAAATATTGACCGATAACAGATGACAAGCCGACACCACCGATAAAGTTTCGTTCCCCGCCATTTTCAAATGTGTCACCACTTAAAGACAGGGATAATCCGCGCGCAATTGAGCGTTCATACAACGCCGCAATATTTAACGCCCCCTCATCTGATCGTGTCTGTAAACGCGCATCATACAAATTGGTTGCATTTAAACTGACAGAAACATCATAAATACCCTTACCGCCCTTAGATAAAAGCGTATTGTCAAACGGTATAAAAATGCTCTCTTCCCGCCGTTCGCCTTGCGGGCCATAGAAAACCAGACGGAAATTATTATCATTTAACAACAGACCGACATCCGAAAAACGATAAAAGCCGTCATCCCCTATTTCCTGAAAATCCAAAAGCTGACTTTCACGGTAAAGCTCAACATTCCATCCCGGAATGCCGATACCTGTAATGTCAGTCAAAGGCTGCGTGAAACGTCGAAGAGCATCTGCATTGGTTATACGCGCCCCCAATTCCTGCCGTACGTTTCCGCCAAACAACGTATCTGTTGTAACAATATCACCGACCTCAAACCTGCGCGCCCGAAGCGCCCCTAACAAGTCTGCACCCGTTGATTCTTGTGAATAAGTCGCACGCACTGACGACACACTGTCACGATCATCCAACCGCGTAAGCGTGTTCAACGTACCTTTTGCAAAATCCTGAACACTCCGCACACTTGCTGCATAAGAATTCGAATTCCGCCCCTCACCGCGACGTCTGAACTGCACATTGGTCGTAACATCAATTGCCGGCACACTGGCCAAAGTGTATTCATCATGATGCAACGGCAAAGAAGGCTGCTTCAAATCTCGTTTGAGCACCTTTCGACTTAAACGGTTTTCACGCGCCTCAATCGGAAGAATTTCTTTGGAACGTATAATGATTTCCTGCGACGAAATACGAACATCAAAATCAATATCCAACCACTGACCAAGCTCTTGCGTCGGAACAAATATATCGCCGTCTTGCACAACAACATCGTCAGAAAATGTGTAAGACAGCTTTCCCACATCGACACGTCGCGCCTGCATATCAAGCGTAAAACCACGATCTTCTTTAAAAACCCAGCCTGTAATCGCGCCCTTATCAACATCAATCTTCAAGGCAATGTTCAATATGTCTATAAAATCCGTCATGGACAGAAGTATTTTCTGATTTCGAACAACAGAAAAAAGATAACCGTCAGGCCGTATATTGTTTCGCAAAACAGGTTGCAGCAAAAGATTCTCACCATCAGGCAATGTATTTTTTTGCCGCTCTCGCCGCGTAACGTTCTGATCGCGCGCTCCGACATCTTGATCTGCCAAAGACAAACGAGACTTCATTTTTTGTAAAACGCGTTTTGCCTTTAGAAGTTTTTGCGCAGACGTCAAAGAATAAGCAGGACGATCAGCAACATACGCATCGCGTCCCGCGGCGTCTTGCGCTAAAACAGCGCACAAAGATGCATGCGTCGCCATCACAAAGATGGCGCAAAACAATACAGGTTTAATGACAAGCACTCCCCGAAAGCAGAATCAAAAATTTCTACGCAGCAATTGCGAGTTCACGCATATTTATTTGGAATAAAAGCAGTAAAACACAAACGCTTGACATTCTCAATCGAATAATCGATACTTTTTTAAATGCTCGTTCGGGCATACCCTATTCAAAAGTTAGCCACATAAATCTGGTGCGAATTCTTAATTATTAACTAAGAATTAATCAGGAATATGATATTTTTCTTAATGTGCTGACGAAGCAGTACTTACTGAGTAGCAGTAAAATTTCAAGACTAGGAAATAATCAAGGAGAACCCTGAAATGAAAATCAACACACTTAAATTAATGGCATACGGCGCCGCGCTAGTCGTGGGATCAATGTCTGCACAAAATGTAATGGCTCAGTCAGCTGACGTTCCTGTTACATTAACAACAACCAGCGCGATCACAGTGACACCGGGCGACACAATGGATTTTGGCGAATGGTTTATGCAACCTGTAAATGATGACTTGGTCACATTGGTTCTAAACCCACAAGATGGCAGCATTATATCTGCAACCGATAACGGCGTTGACACAACAGATGACGGCAGCCAGGTTGTTGATATCGGTTTAACATCCGCCGCGGGAACAGTCGAAGTAACAACACCGGCCGCAGCAACAGTAAGTGTGTATGGAACAATCACAGATATTGCAGACCCGCAATTGGAAATCTCAACACCAAGATTTTCAGTAAACGCAGGGACACCTGCAGCATTATCTGAGATTATGGGTACACCATCGACATTTTCATCAACAGGCGGAACACCTGATACAATCAGTGTTGGTGCGACAATCACCGCAACAGAAACAGCTGGCGTAGGCCCTGCTGACAACAACCACACTGGTAACATCGAATTAACATTCTCTTACTAATCTGATTAGCTTTGAGTATCAAAAAAGGCTCGCTACCACAGCGAGCCTTTTATTTATGAGTAAAAAATTAAACCAGAAAACAGGGGTTTTATAATTCACAACCCTATCTTTTTCATCCTATTGTATGGGGAACAACTTCTGCGCATAGATATCTTCAGATTTCGTATCATTATGCTGCAAGACAACGCGCAATGTACCGCCCTTCTCTATTTCACCTCGCAAAGGAACACTGATCACACGCGATGATATTTCGGGAAAAACATTGGCGTTGCTAATTTCACCGACCAGTTCCTCACGTCCGTCTTCCCCTTGATAATAAACATAAAGATGCCCTAAAACCGCATAAGCAGAACGACCGCGCTCAATCGGAACATTAACCGTCGAAGCGCCCGTTTTGTCATCTCGACCAAATGTAATCTGGCCGATCTTCGCCTCTTCTATAACATCGCCTGATCGGAAAATGACTGGAATCGTATAACTGACACTAATGGAAACTTGCGCCCCTACACGTCCCTCCAACTCCTCCTCAGGTAACAATTCAGGCACAGACTGGAAACGCAAATGCGCATGATAATCACCGTCCGGTATGTCCGCCTTGCGGCGCAAACTTAAACGCACACGCTGATTGCCCCCCGGCGGCAAAGTCACACGTTTAGGGGCAAAAACGATATGTTCAGCCAATGGAAATGCAGAAAAAGCCTCTTCAACACCCTGATAGCCGCCTGTTTTTTCTGACATCTTCAAATATTGTAAGCTAATCGCATAGGTCTTTGCTCTTTTTGAAATATTCGCCAATGTCACATAGGCAAAACGATCACTCCCTTCAAAAACAACACGAGTCGGGCTAATCAAAATCTCCGCCTGCACCTGCTTAGCCGCACCGAAAACAAACAAACAACAAAACAAACTCATCAAAATAAAACGCATAAAAATCCTCTTTATAAAATATAGTCAAAAATTAAGATCAAATCGCTCAATTCGGCTCAAGCGTCACATCAATATTAATCCCGCCCGTATACGTGCGATCAGGATACAAGAGCCCGTTCCCCGACGTTCTGGCCGTGCCCGCAACGCGTACCTCTAACGTGCCGAGTAAAGTCGTCACCGGCAAACTAAACGTTTGAAAATTAATCATTTGAAACGACGTTGCCCCCGAAGATATCAATGGCGACGTCTGCGTAATCGTAATATTCGTGACATTCGCATTGGGCGTCAGCCCCGTAAACTCATAGATCCCAATTGAAGGTGCGGCTATCTCATAAAACGCACCCGATGAAAAACTGTAACTCCCGTCAAGATTAACGGTAATACTATATTGGGCGTCATTACGCGTGGATATAAATTCCCCGAAATTCAGCTCTTGTAATGTGCTCACTTGCGCAAAGGCCGCCGAAGAAAAACCGCATACCAAGGAGGCTACGGTAAATGCAGCCGCAACAAACGCACATATGCGCGAAGAATATTCCGTAAGCAATGAAAGCATATAAATTATATACCATCCGGCATGATCAAAAGTATAGGGCGCAAAAATAAAAACCCACATTCTTCACACGATAAACAGCAACACGAATTCTTATAAAAATAAAATATCCTATTGATGTATATCGCCTTTTCGCGATACTATTATAAAAGGTGTTATCACCGCTTAAATTCTTATCTTTAAACCTTCCGTTCAGGAAGGATGGTTCAGTAATAAATGTTTAGGAAAATAGCGTCCAGCTTATGTTTCATGCTATTTTTGGGTCTCATCGTTGCATGTAGCCCGAACAGTTTACTGCACCCAAATAAGAACGAATCATCAAACAAAAGAGCCGAATCAAAACCCGGAGAAATAGGAAAGCCAGTTGCACTCCCCCCTCGTTTTGGAACTGAACCACTGAAACAAGGTGCGAATAACAGCGCAACATCGCCAAACGGCTTACCCGTTTTATCGCCGAAAGGAATAAATGTTGATACGATATTCTCTCAAGATATCCGCAACACCAATGACCGTTTTGATCGCGTTGAAAACGCTGTGATCGACCTAAAAAAAGAATTTGAGTCATACAAGCCTGCAATTGTAAGGCTTGCAGCAGTAGAATCCGATATCCAGAACTTGATACAAGAGCTTGAAGTTTTGTTGGAAGAACCGCCTGCCTCGCCGAATCAATCAGCGACGTTAGATATTCAGCAGTTAAATCCAACACCGATCATACCACCGACACAATTATCAAAACCGAAGCCACCGACGCAAAAGACAGCAAAAGCAAAAGCGCCGCCACCTAAAAAACCTCCTACTCCCGCAAAAACATACAAAGACACTGTCGGCGTGGGCTTACGCGTTGCCGATCATAAAGATAAAACGCGCGTTGTTATTGATCTGAATAGAAAAACCCCGCACACAATGGATTTGGATAATAACGAAAAAATCCTGATTGTTGAACTTCCCGAAGCACGATGGGTCGGCAATAAAGAGCACAAATTTTTAAACTCCCCGGTTTTGAGCAAATTAGAGGTCGAGCCGATCAATAATGGCGCAGGCTCGCTTATCATCTTCACACTGAAGAAATCGACACAGATTAAACAAAAGAACATTCTGGCGGCAGATAAGAAACACCCCTACCACAGAATATATTTCGACCTACAGCCTTAATTTAAGGCCCATAAAGCCGATACCCAAACAGGAATAAATCGTTGTAAAGAAAAGCCGGTTTAATACTGAACTTTCAATGAAAGCATCACGCGCTGATTATCATAATCAAGACTGTTCGTGTCAAAATCACGCGTTAAGAAGCGGTAATCGAACCCCGCATGCACCGCCGGATTAAGGCGGTAATCAACATCAAAGCCAACCGAATAGGTGGTGTTATCAATATCACGCGCGGCAGACTCACCTTCATATTCGTCATTCAAAATGCCGACATTACCGCCAATAATCATATTCGGCCTTAAGGCGTGATCAACATTCAAATCAAAATCCGTCCGCAACATACCGGACTCATCTGCAATAATTGTCTCCACGGCATAACGATCAAGTTTCGCTGTGATCGATGTCAAATCACTATAATTCCATGCCAAAGTACCGCCGTAGGAAATATCACTAATATCATTTTGATCCGCGCCGTCGTAATTTTGAGAAATATAACCAACATACGCATCAGCCTTTAACTTGCCCGTAAAGTTCACAGCACCACCAACCGCATATTCTTGACCGACAGAATCGCGGAATGCATTGGCATCCAAATCATAAGTGCGCTTCTCCCCGCGCGCGCGGAAAAACACGGCATAATCATCACTCAAACTATAGGTAAGGCGACCGCCGTAATTAAAAACACTGCGATCACGCACGCTGTTATCAATCTCAACCCCACTCGCGACAGAGTCGTCAAAACGATAATCAGTATAGATACCATCCAAATCCAGCTTCAAAATACCGATCGCTCTTTTATAAGCAATCTGCGCTGTACGCCTGAAAAATTCAATCGGCCTGTCACCACCAACATCGTCCTGATCTCCGCGATCTTCATGCAAATAATCGGCACGTAGTAAAGCGCTGACACTCGTCTCGTACCCTAAATCATAACGGCCTGACAGAAAGAACATCTGATCTTGATAATTCTCACTCTCAAAATCTGAAAAAATTGCATATTTGCCGCGCCAGCCAGCAAAAATTTGGTGCAGGTTCCAATTCGTTTCCGCACGAAACTCAGGCTCAATCAGCGTCACGAAGTCATCATCTGCATCATCTACACGAAAAATATTGTCATCGTAATATTCGGATATCTCCAAGGACGGGCGCAAGATGAAGCCACGAAACTTCACACCATCGGCAGTAAAATCAGAATTGGGTCGCTCACGCACCGTCTGAACGGCGGCTTCATCAAAGGCAAAAGCCGCCCCGTAAGGCAGAGAAACACATGCTAAAATACCCAGTAAAAGCCTCTTATTTTTCAACATATGCCTAAACACTCACTACATAATTAACGCACTCTAAGATCATACGGGTCTTTATCGCCCATGAAAAGCCTTAAAGAAACCCATTAGGTAATTCATATAGAAAGCGAATCATAAAGTGAAGAATAAACTTGATGAACTGGTTTTAAAAAGTATAGTGTCGAAAAAATAAAATAACGACAAGACAGGGCATTTAAAATGGATCGTCGAGCAACCGACCGCAGACATAACGACGTTGAGATTCCTGATATCGGGCAAATGATAAAAGTTGTGCTCAAGCATAAAGTCTTGGCATTTATGATGATCATCATCCCGATCACGTTGACAGCGTTATATTTGAAGACAAAGCCTGACATTTATCGCGCGACTGCATCCGTTATTTTGGAGCCGCAAAACGTAAACATTCCGCAATTCAGCGACATCCTCTCACCTGTAAAATTTGACAACCTGACCGTGCCCACGCAGGTTGAATTAATAATGTCACCATCATTGGCACGTAAAACCATTAATTCACTCGGCCTTGATATAAATGAAAATGACCGCCTGACTGTTAATCCGAAGAAAAGCGTTCTGTCTTCCTTAGAAAAAGACAATCCGGTAAATACACAAGGCGGGAATTACGCCGTAACCAAGAAGTTTTTCGAGAACTTGAACGTTGCACAACAGGGCACGTCCAGAACAATCGAAATTTCCTTCGACAGTTACAACCCAAATCACGCGGCGCAGGTTGCAAACACACACGCGCAACAATATGTAGACATGCAGGTCGGATCAAAGCTGGAAAAAGCCAAGCGCCTGAAAGAATGGATTAACGGCCAAATCGTAAGTTTACGAGAACAGAGCCTGAAAAAATCGCGTGCTGTCCAACAATTTAAATCTGAAAGCGGCATGATTCAGGGGCTAAATTCCGAAGACTTAATCTATGAACAAATTTCAGATATCTCAAAACAGCTGAACCCGATTGCTACAAAGAAGCTGGAACTGCAGGCACGCTCAGACCTGATAAAACAAGGCCAGATCAGTGACATTTCAGCCGTCATCAATTCCGAGCTGATTCAATCGTTAAAGGCACGCTCCAGTCTCGCGACACAGCGCCTGCAATCCTTGCGCGCCGACTATGGTAATAACCACCCCGACGTTATCTCAGCCCGTAAAGAAGTTGAACAAATTGAAAATGACATCAATCAAGGCATCCTCAGCATTAGACGCTCCATCGAAAACGAATTGGAGACCGTAACGCGTCAAGAAAATATGCTACGCCAACGCCTTGAAGACCTGCAAATGCGTGCTGACAACTTTCAAGAACAAAAAATCACACTTCAGGCACTTCAATCTGAAGAAGCAGTCAGCCGCAGCACCTTAAGCAACTTCCTGTCCAGATCAGAAGAAATCAATTCTCAAATCGACCTTGAGCGTCAAGACGTCCGCATTTTCTCCTACGCAGACATCCCCGGCGAACCAAAAGGGTCTAAGAAACTCATCATCCTAATGGGTGTCAGCATCCTTTCTGTTCTGGCCGCACTTGGCACGATCTTCCTGATCGAAACCATGGACAAGGGCATTCAGGATAAAGATGAAGTGAAGCAAGCCTTAGGCCTCAAGCTACTCGGCACACTGCCTTACGAAACCTCACCGCTCTCGCGTGTGATTGAAAAGCACCGATCGCCTTATGTAGAGGAAATCAAGCGCGTCTTTATCCATTTAAGCGCACTGAAAGAAAAGCAAGTTTTGCTCTTCACATCCAGTCGTGCCGGTGAGGGTAAAAGTCTGACCGCGGTCGCACTGGCCTACTACCTACGTTCAATCGGTAAAAAGCCGCTGATCATCGATGCAAACACAGTAAAGCCGCAAATCGCAACAATAACAGGTGTTGCACCTTCCCCCGGCTTTTATGAATTGCTGACAGGTACGCATACATTCGAAGAAGTCGTAAAAGAAAATGAACATGGCCTTGTCATCATTCCCGCAGGCGAAGAAAGCTCATTCTCATCCGATCTTTTGGTCGCAGGACGCTTTCAGGAACAAATCGAAACACTCAAAAAACATCACGATTACATTCTTATTGATTGTGCCTGTGCATTCGATGCATCCGATGCCGAAGTATTAGCCGGCATGGCCGACCAGACATTCGTGATTGCCGCATGGGCAAAGACACCGAAAAAAGAGCTACGAAAAATAGCCGAAAGCATGCGCGAGTTCTCCACCAACGCACCACATGTTATTTTGAATAAAATACCGCAAAAAGTTCTAAGAAAATCAAAGGGCTAGCGAAAAAACTTTAAATTAATCGCAAAATTGATTAGTTTACATACGCAAAACACAAACAGAAAATAAAAAACGGGACATAAAATGCGCCTTTCATATCATGTTATTTTGAAAACAATCTGGATCTGCCTGATCTTCGTATCAGCAAACACCGCGTTTGCACAAGACACAACGAATGAGGATGTGACAAATAAAATCCTCGCACAAAAAGAATTGAATACGCAGACAATCAACCCTGTTTCAACCCGTCAGAATATCGGCGATTTTAATTACGAACTGAAGGCAGGCGACCTGCTTCGCATCTATGTTTTCGGTGTCGAAGACCTGACAGGTGAATTTAAAATCAGCTCAAATAATTATATCACAATGCCCCTGATTGGTGAGATCAGCACCGAAGGCCTGAACAAACTTGACCTACAAGACAGAATAACAAGCGCACTAATCGACGGCGATTATTTCAACGCACCGAAAGTCACCGTAGAAGTAATAACGCTCACACCATTCTATATCTTAGGTGAAGTCAAAAACCCGGGCAGCTATGAATATGAACCGGGCCTAGACCTCTTCAAGGCCATCGCAATCGCGGGTGGCTACACGCCACGCGCTGTGAAGGATAAGGCCACAATCATCCGCAAAGTTGATGGTGAAAAAATCAGAATCAAGGCTGACGAGCTCACTGAAATTTTGCCCGGCGACTCCATCAAAATCAAACAGCGCTTCTTTTAAACGTTGGCCGCCTCCTCCGGAAAACCGGCTCTATGGAAATAGAGAAAATTATGCCTACCCCAACGGCAAAATTATCCGTACCAAAAATAAGGTTACGCATAATATAAAAAGCTGAAATACATCACAAAGTAAAAATGAAAAGTACAATAAAACAACCATAAGAATGTAGATATTTCAGGCCTGTTAATTGCATGGTACGGCAATCTTAAAAGGATATGTTGCAACACACAAAAATTTGGATAAAGTGGCGGCATAAAAAAGAATAAAGGTAAATGTGTGAATAACGGGCAAATAAAGAAAAAACCACTGGTGAAGGAAACTGTCAGCTTAACGCTGTTTTTCGCCGATGTTATCGCGATGAGCTCTTCTTTCATCCTCGCTTTCTACAGCGCGCAGTTTTTAAAAGATTACTTCTTTCCGGAAATATACAATAAGTCGCTCTATGACTACGCAGACCTGCATGATCTGTTCTTCATATGGATGTGCCCGATTGTGCTGTTCATGTTTTACAATAAAGGGCACTACACACAGCGCGTACCATGGTGGAGCCAAGTTCAAAGCGTCCTTTCAATATGCTTAATCGCCCTCATCATTGACGGCTTTACACGCTTTGCGCTCGACATGTCATTCTCTCGTCTGATGATCGCCCTAAGCTGGATTTACGTCTTCTTCCTGACAATCCTGGCCAGACAAATCGTCTTCCGCATTGCGCGCAACAACGATTTATGGCGAATCCCTACAATAGTTATCGGGGATATCGACACGGTCACAAACATGCTCTACGCATTCAGCACCGACACGTACACAGGCTACAAAATCGAAACGGTTTCTTTAAGAGACCGCAAGGATCGAGAGTTCTGCAAAAACTCAATTCCACAAAAATATGAGAATATTCACGTTTTACGCAAAAAAATCGATTACCCAAAATACATCGCAGAAAACATCGATAATTTCTTTGTAATCTCTTTGGAAACCTTCCGTGGAGAAGAACGGGACAGCCTTATCAAGGCACTTACGGACTTAGGCGCATTATACGCCATCGTTCCGCCGATCTCTCGTATCAGTATGTTCGACATGGAGCCACGCTACTTCTTCGGCTACGACATCATGCTGTTGCATGCAAAAAGGTCAGCCCCCTCTCCCGTTGGGCGTTTTATAAAAAGAACCATGGATATCACCATCGCCTCAATCGCGATGCTTGTTTTCTTGCCGATTATGCTTATCGTCGCGATCATGCTAAAAGTTGAAGGACAAGGCGGTAGCCTGTTCTACGGCGGCAAACGAGTCGGGAAAAACGGCAAGAAATTCAAATGCTGGAAATTCCAGTCAATGGAACCGAACTCCGACCATTTGCTCTATGAGCTACTTGAAAGAGACCCCGAAGCGAAAAAAGAATGGGAAATTTACCGCAAGCTGAAACAGCCCGACCCGCGCGTCAAAACCAAAACCGCGCGCATCATCCGCAAAACCAGCATCGACGAACTGCCGCAGCTTTGGAACGTCATCAAAGGCGATATGAGCCTTGTTGGCCCGCGCCCTATTCTGCAAGATGAAGTCGAATTGTTCGGCGATCAAATTGATGCGTATTATAAACTACGCCCGGGCATCACAGGTCTGTGGCAAGTCTCAGGCCGCAACGACACCAGCTTCCAACGCCGCATCTACTGGGATGCATGGTATGCCCGCAACTGGTCCGTCTGGGGCGATATCGTGATTATGATTAAAACCCTGAAAGTCATCTTGGGCGACGACGGCGCATATTAATAAATGAAAAAACGACCGAAGCTAAAGTAGAAACCGCTCTTATTTCTTCGGCGCGGCATTCCCTTTATCGGTAATCTTACCCCAATGCTCCGTCATGATCTCGGTGCGAATAATCTTACCCGGATTACCGACAACAAGTGAATTTGGCGGTACATCTTTCGTAACGACCGTACCCGCACCAATTACGCTATGATCACCAATGGTCAAACCGGGCATCACAATACTGCGCGCGCCGACTTGGCAATATTTACCGATATGCGTATCAACATGTACACCGCGAATATAATCATGCGTCAAAATAACCGCACCAAACGAAATCGCGGTTCCCTCCCCCACATGAATTCCTTTCGGGTACGTCCGATCCAAATTAACTTGCAACGAGATCAGCGTATCAGGGTGAATATCCATCCCCCACACCTTCACAAGATACAAACGGCGTAACTCGATCACTGTGGCTCGAAGACGCGTACGCATCGTTGGTACAAACCCGTATTTCTTAATACAGGTGAAGATATCTTCTTTTTTCTTCTCCTCTTGCGGCTCATCATTCGCAGGCGCATCTTGCTTTACAGCCTCAGCTTCATTTTGTTTCGGTTGCTCTTCTTTGGCTTCAACCGCCTCATCTTTCTTTGCTTCAGTCATAACACTCTCCCTTTATTTTAAGTCTTTTTACCCGCGATAAAATCTTCAATCAAACGAACATAATCTGAACAATCAATATTCACCGTTCGCCGTGGCCGCGCCTTCGCCTCCGTAATCGCGCGTTCAATGTCATTCTCATCCGCAGCAACGGAAATCAAATCCATATCGGCAAAGGCCTGTGTGATGTCCTTTTGATGATCGTCATAATGCTCACCATATTCAGATAAACGCGCCATCGCAACCACATGCGCACCTGCCTTCAACGCCCCGAGAATTGAACCCGAGCCACCGTGACAAACGATAACATCTGCCGCATGCATACGCGCATTCAAATCCTCAAACGAACAACTTTCAAACGCCTCAATATCAGAAAAAGAGCGCTTACTCTCACCGATCTGCGCGGCAACAGGCCCCTCAATCTTGCCTGCAGAAAGCAAGCTTTCAACACCTGCAACCATACGATCAAACGGCATAACCGTGCCAACCGTCACCAGAACGCCCTTACGCTCCCGCTCTTCCTTCAAATCATCAACAACCAAGGGCGAACAATATGTCGCGCCGTCAATCAGTTCTTCCATGCTCGGCCACTGTACAATAATCAGGCCGGCATGCTTTTGCGCCAACCGACCGAACAACGAAACTTCCGTCACCCGAGCAATAGATTCAATATAAACAATTTTCTTACGCAACAGCCGCGCCCACAACAACGTCACGAACGCTGCGCCCGCACCTGACGTAATCACAACATCGGGACGTTCTTTAAAGAAATGCCCCGTAGACACGATTGCATTTTTAAAACCGCTCCAAAAAAACTTCAACCAACCGTCTGACTTACGCTGGCCGAACGCAAAATGCGGAACAAAGCGCGTTTGATGACCGGCCATCAAACTTTTGCCCAACGACGTTTCTTCCGTCACAAAATAATAAGGGTAGCGCCCCCAAAGATCAGAGAGCTGCAAAAGCTGTCGAAGATGCCCGCCACCGGATGCAACAAAGCAAACCTTTGGTTTTTTTTCTATGATATCCGCCATGTTAGGATTTTGCGTCCTTTAAAACGCCGTCGAGTGTGTCTTTATAAGTTTTCAGAATATTCTTCTTAAGCATCAGGTCAAAATCACCGTCTTTTTGCTTCTGCGCAATTTTCGCCTTCAGCTCTTCTTGTTTTAATAAGATCTGAGACATGCCCACGGCAATGCTGCGTACACTGTTCGCATCACATCCCGCACCGATGTCATCAAAATTGAAATAGCCCGAAATGCCGCGATGCGCATTACATAAAACAGGCAACCCTGAAAATAACGCCTCGGCGAACACCAAACCGTATGACTCGCTCTTCGACGGCAACACAAACGCCGCATAATCAGAAAACATCTTCGGCATTTTCTTATTTTCAATCGGCCCCATAAGGCGCACATGGTCTTGCAAATCATGCTTTCGTATAAATTTCTCCAACGTAAGAACGGTCTGCGCCGAGCCACGTCCGTAAATATCCAGAGACAACGCCTTATGCGCTTCGAAATGTGTATCCACCAACTTCCGAACAGCCAAAGCCATGCCTTCAAAATTCTTATTATCCCACCCATCCAGATGAAAAACACTCACCATCTTATTTTCTTCAATAACAGGCGCGGCCTGCATGCTATCAAGTCCCGGAACAACGGGCAGATACGTACACTTCGCCCGATCCAGACCAACCGCTTCTTGAAAAGCGGCAATCGGCCACGGCGCATAGGGAAGAACAGCCGAAACATGCTGCGCCATCTCGCGATAAATACCACGCAGGGCAATTTTCTTATTCAAAATATTAACGTCAGTATAGCCCTGAATATCACAAATCAGCGGACAGCGAAAAGACTTGGAAAGGTCGAACCCGATCACGCCCTCAACGGTGTATTTATGCGCTTCGATAAGGTCAGGAATGATATTGCGTTTTTGTAAATCCGCCCTAATCCATCGCGCAACCTCGGGCAAATTCTTTTCCCACATCACACCTTTCGGCAACGCGCCATAGGCCAGCGCAATACGATCTTTACCAAACTCCATAGAGGCAAAACCGCCAAGAGCGCTCACACGGTTAATAGAATAAACGATGTGCCTGTATTTGCTGCTCGTACCCTCGACCAGATTTTTGACCGCACTGGTCTTCCCTGCCTCCATAACATCCGGATAATCGGCCGTAATATGAACAATAATGGGTTTAGCCATGGGTCACCTAAAAATCGAAAAACGCAGAGTTAAAAAACACACATAAACCTATAACATAAACGCAAAAATAAAAACCCTAAAACCGTAGCCTTTATCCTCTCAGCCTCATATTTCTACTCTCAACCGCGACCCCCGCCAGGCCGAGAACAAAAACAAAATACGCATTATTCGCAACCGTAGACAAAATGATCGTCTCCGTAAAACCTGTCAGAATGATGTAAAATACGATACATGTCATAAACGGATATCGCTTATGATAGGAGATAACGATAGAAGGGATCAGCGCTGCAAAAATGCCGATGATATAGATAAAAAACCCGATAAAACCTCCGGCAAACAGCATCTGCAAATATATATTATGCGCCTGCCCGACTTCAAAACCGACCTCATCTTTATGCGCTGACAAAACCGTACTCATCGTTGCATGCCCGTGCCCGATAATCGGCCGTTTTTCAATAAACAAAACCACCTGATCCCAAATGTATGATCGCCCCGTCAGGCTCGTCACTTCCTCAATTGACCCTGAACGCGACACGCTGAGCAGAAGATTTTCAACAATCCCCCAAGAAAACTCAAGCGACAGCAGCAAAAACGCGACAGCAAAAACACCGAGCAAAATCGCAACCCATGTCATCCGCAAATACAAAACCAGATACATGCCCGACATTAAAATCGTACCGAACAAACTCGTGCGGCTATCCGTAAGAATGAGGCAGGCAAAAACAATAATCATGCCCAGATATAAAAGCCGCGACATCTGGTAACGCTGCATGACAAGATGAAAGAATGACAAAATCGCCGTCGCCGCCATAAAACCAAGCGTGTTCGGATGGCCTGCAATCCCGCTCATCCGCGTACTTTGATAAAAAACGCCCGCTTCATTCCAATACCAGTACCGCCCAATCGCGGGGAAAGCATAATAAAAAGCCATGCCCACGGCGCAAAAAACCGCAACACCGCATGCATAATAATAAAGCGCCTTATCCATGCCCAATCGGTCAACGAACAAAACAACGATATAAAACATCATGAAATTGGTGGCCAAACAATACAGGCTGTAAAAGCTGAACGCATGCGGTAAAACCGTCACGACCAACAGGAATATCAAAAGCAGGAAGTGAAAAAAGATTGGCACTTCGCGCAACATCAGAAAAAAACGTTTGTAATAAAACAGAAGGAACGCAAACGTCCCTGCCAAAACACCCAACCTGATAAAAACCTGAAAATCTGTTGTTCCGCCCGCAATAATATCAGAGCCGCGAAACGTCATTTGCGATGTAAATAAAAACGTAAAGAACAGTAAAAACCAAAAACTGTCCCCGCTTACAACACGCGAAAGGATAGAGCGTGGCGGCTCATCATGTGCATACTCAGCCATGCTCGCCCCCTTTTCTCAAAACAGGGCGAACCAACCAAAAGGCCGCAACCACAGAAACCAACCACCCTGCGAAGGAGGCCATCACCGCGCCCATCGCGCCATAAGGCTCCAATAAAACAAACGATAAGACCGCCCCGACAACGCCAGAGATGATGCGCAAATAATTATACTTGTTCAACGCGCCCAATTTAACGATCACCGTCTCCAAAGGCAGCGTAATCGCCAACATCGAAAAAATCATCGCCCAACCGACCAGAATATGCGTAAATTCAACATATTTTTCACCATAAGCCAGTCTTATGATATCCCCACCAAAGCCCAGAGCACACACCACAACGCCGACCGAAACTGCGCTATATAATGTCAGTTGGCGTAAGAACACACGGCGCATGCCGCCCGCTTCTTTTGAAAGCCGCTGAAAAACATTCTTATCAATAATATCAAGGCTCTTTACAATAATTTGTAACGGCTGCATAAGGCCGCGCATCACACCAAAGGCAGCTGTCTGTATCGGCGCTGCAAAAGACCCCAGAATAAAAACTGGCACATGATTATATCCTGCATACCCAACGACCCCCACGACAGAAGCTTTAAAATATTTCCTAAAATCCCGCACCAGCAATCGCCAACCCCAGAAAAAATCAGGCCATGTCGTGCAGAAGAACAAAAACAACATCTTCGCAACCATATACAGCGACACGAGCCCCATAACTGCCGCAAAAGACAAGCCACCTGTGGAATAAGAAATATAAAACAGCACAGACACCATCAGAAAAAACCCGACACTGGTCGCCGCCGCATGCCAGTATTTATCGTGTTTCACAAACATAATGCGATCAAATTCCAGCTGCGTACACATCAACGTACAGGCCAATGTCGCCACACCGATATGAAGGAAATACGTATCAACACCGCCCAAATACAGTGCCAGAAGAACCAGCAACTCAAAGCCGACCAGAATACCCCACGCGATCGCCTGCTGCCCCATGACACGCGCCGCACGCCGCCTTAAAATCTCAGGCGCCAGCACTGCATTTTGTACCACGTAACAATTGCGCTGTATGCCCTGAATGGTCAAGGCAATTGACATACCAATGACAAAGGCAGCCACATCCGTCTCGCTGAAAAAACGTGCCAACGTGATCGACAGCACAAAATTTGCCACAGAAAAACAAACCTGATCGCCCAGCGTAATCAACCGAATAAGGAGCTGCCTTTTCTTGCTCATGGCTTTTCCAACCCTTTAACCATCTCGGCCACTTCTTTTTCCGCCGCATCTAACAAGGCATCATCAACCGAACGCAAAACAATATTCACCGCCCATGAGCCGGTGCGAAAATGCGGATAACTGCCAATATCGACATCCGCGTACCGCGCCTGTATTTCACCAAGCTGCGATGCCATCACACTCTCAGGGTGAGGGGAAGACACAGTGCGGGAATGCACAATATCCCCACCCTTCAAATCCAGCGCGATGTAATCGACCATCGACTGAAACACGGTTGGCACACCCGCCAAAACATAAACATTTTCAACCTGAAACCCCGGCGCAGAAGACACGGGGTTCGGTATAAGATCAGCCCCCTCGGGGATCATCGCCATCTTCTTGCGCGCATCGGAAAACGCCTCTTCGCCGTAATAATCCAATAAAATTTGATAGGCGCGATCATCAATGCCCCAAGGCACGCCGAACGCCTTTGAAATACTCTCCGCGGTAATATCATCATGCGTCGGGCCGATACCGCCGCTTGTAAACACGTAATCATACCGCGCGCGCATCTCATTCACACAATCAATAATCGTCTGCTCCACATCGGGAATAACCCGAACCTCACGCAACTGCACCCCTGCGTCATTCAGCTTCAGCGCAAGATAATTGATGTTCTTATCCTGCGTCCGCCCTGACAGAATCTCGTTCCCAATCACAATCATTGCCGCGTGATATGTCTTTGCCATAAAGCTAATCTTTCTTTACACTGCCGTATCAAGACGATATGTAACATAGCTGAGATAATTTTGACACACAGTAAGGCATAAAAATGAATTTCAACATCAACCTTCAAAATGATTTACGCCTGACGGATGAGGGCATCCCCCTTCACGATGAAAGCGGGTTTGAAGGTATGCGTAAAGCAGGCAAGCTCGCCGCTGAGATTCTGGATATGATTACCGACCATGTTGTGCCGGGCGTCACAACCGAAGAGCTCGACCGCCTGTGCCATGAAATGGCCGATAAGGCAGGCGCAATTCCCGCGCCTTTGGGCTATCGCGGCGCGGCTGAAACACCATTCCCAAAGGCAACATGCACCTCAGTCAATCACGTTGTGTGCCACGGCATCCCGAACGAGAAAAAACTACGCGAAGGCGATATCATAAACATCGATGTCACCGTCATTGTCGATGGCTGGCATGGAGACTCCTCACGCATGTATCTGGCTGGTGACAAAATCCCCGTCAAGGCAAAACGTCTGGTTGACGTCACATACGATGCGATGATGGCAGGGATAGAGGCCGTTAAACCCGGCAACACCCTGGGCGATATCGGCCACGCCATCCAAACCGTTGCTGAAGCCGAACGCTTCTCGGTTGTACGCGACTTTTGCGGCCACGGGCTGGGTCAGGTCTTTCACTGCCCGCCATCGGTCATGCATTACGGCACGCCCAACACAGGCACAATATTAGAGCCGGGCATGTTCTTCACGATTGAACCGATGATCAACGCAGGCCATTACGCAACCAAAGTTTTAAAATCAGACGGTTGGACGGCCGTAACGCGCGACCGCTCCCTGTCTGCGCAGTTCGAACATTCGCTGGCCGTAACAGATGACGGGTTTGAGATTTTCACGCTCTCGCCAAAGGGCTACACAAAACCGCCCTACACCTCATAATAAAGAAAAACCCAAATGCGCACGTTACTCACAAATCTTAAGGCAGGCTTGAAACTAGCCTTTTTAAGAAAAACGGATCTGTTCGATTTTCAAGCGAACTGGCACAGCCTGCTTGGAATCATCACCATCATTCTGGGCGCGCATCTTGTCATCGAAACCGCAATCGCAGGGTATAACGCGCAAATCGATTCCGAATGGTGGTACGAATACCACGTAGCCCTGCTGGCAAGCATTGTTGTCATATCCTACCTTATATCAGCATCAACAAACAAAGCAGACCTAACCCTCAATGTCATTATCGCCTTTTACAACGCGTATATCTTTCTGCTCCTGCCCCTCATGGCACTGTATTCAGTCTACCCCGATTGGCTGACCTACGATACGGAACTGTACATAAACTATGCAATCATGGCATGGGGCTTCTTTGTAACCTTCAAAATTCTCAACGCTTTAGGAGAAGACAGAGCCGAGAGAAAAGTATCGCTTGGCATCATCATTGCGGCAACCCTGTATCTGCTCAATTACAAAGTCGGCATGTCGTATTTCTACTACGCGCAACCTGAAGAACCAAGACAAGAAGCAGAATTTCCCGCCTATCAAAGACTGACCAGCGAAGAAATTTTCAACATGCAAGCAAGCGCAATCGCTGAGCCGCTTGCACAAATTAAAAAATCCGAAGCAGGCGAAACGGATTTATTCGCAATCACCTTCTCCAGCTACAGCGCGCAAGACGTCTTCATGCGCGAAGGAAAATTCGTCAAGGAACAGATTGAAACAAAGTTCGGCGCTACGGATCGAACACTCAGCCTGAACAATAACGAAGAAACAATCTTCGACATCCCGCTGGCGAACATGACAAACCTTAAGGCCGCGATTGATCATTACAAAACCGTGATGCAAACCGAAGAAGATATCCTCCTGCTCTACCTCACAAGCCACGGCTATAATCAGGGCATGAGCGTTTACCTCGACCATCGACACACCATGCAAAACCTCTCGGCAAAAGGGCTATCCGACCTGCTGGATGAAAGTGGCATTAAAAACCGCATCATCATCATCTCCGCCTGCCACAGCGGCAGCTTCATTCCCCATTTGGAAAATGAAAATACGCTGATCATGACCTCCGCTGCAACCAACCGCCAATCCTACGGCTGCAGCGACGAAGCGGATTTGACCTACTTCACCGATGCCCTGTTCAACCACGGCCTGAAAAACACAACCAATCTTCAACACGCCTTCCGCCTTGCTAAAATCCGCGTTGAACAACGCGAGCGAGATGAAAGCCTGCCGACCACATCAAACCCGCAAATCTTCATCGGAGAGAACATCAAAAACACGCTGAAAAACTATCGTAAAGTCGACCTGATGCAAAAGATTGAACCTGATGCGGCAACGGAAACGGAAGAGAATAAAGTCATGCAAAACGACGAAGACTAACCTTCGATAAAAGCATGAAAACCATTCTTGCAATACCGTAAAGCCCCTGTAATACTGTGACGCATAACCAATCACGATAAACGCATGGCGCAGGCAGACATAAAACCAATAAAATCGGCGCAAAGAGCCAAGAAAGAAGACAAACCGCACTACGCAGGCCACCGCGGACGTTTGCGTGAACGCTTCGTGATTGGTGGCGCAGATGCGCTGCAGGATTACGAACTTCTCGAACTGCTCCTCTTTATGGCGATCCCGCGCCGCGATGTAAAACCACTCGCCAAAACCCTGCTGCAAAAATTCGGCTCCCTGCCTGAAGTGATGAGCGCCCCTCACGCCACACTCAGCCAAATGGACGGCATCAGCGAAAACACCGCCACCGCGATCAAAACCGTCACCGCCATCGCCAACCGTATGATGAAACAGGAACTGATGCAAAAACCTGTTTTGAATAACTGGACGCGCCTGATGGATTATTGCCACATGACCATGGCACACGAGACAAAAGAACATTTCCGCATCCTGTTCCTGAACAAAAAAAACGTCCTCATCGCCGATGAAATTCAGGGCTCAGGCACGGTGGATCATACCCCCGCCTACCCCAGAGAAGTCGTAAAACGCGCCCTGGAACTCGGCGCAACCGCGCTGATCTTAATGCACAACCACCCCAGCGGTGACCCCAAACCGTCGCAAGCCGACATTGACATGACCAACATGATCATCGAGGCCGCCCGCCCGTTCGAAATCAAAGTCCACGACCATGTGATCATCGCCAGACACGGGCAAACATCTTTCCGTAATGAGGGGCTGATCTAAATGAAATCATCCTTTGTCATGCCTTTTCTTGTTATGATCCTGCTCATCGTTGTTCTGGCGATGGCAACAGGCTGCGCATCCGACGACTACGTTCACCCACAAGAGGAAACGAACCTCGTCCCGGGAATCTTCTCCGACGCGAATGAACGCCTCAACGCGATCAGAGAAAAGAATTTCTCCGTTCTGCGCACCGAAATGGTTCTGAAAGGGTTAAGCATGGACAACCCCATGCTGATCCGCGCCTTTAAAAGCGAAATGAAGCTGGAACTATGGGTTAAAAGCACCTATCACGATCAATATGAATTATTCAAGACCTACGACATATGTAACAAATCAGGCGTACTCGGCCCCAAGCTAAAAGAAGGCGATCTGCAAACGCCCGAAGGGTTCTACAATGTCACACGCGAACGCCTTAACCCAAACAGCCGTTTCTTCCTATCCTTCAATATCGGCTTCCCAAATAAATATGACCGCGCCCATAAACGCACAGGAACCCACCTCATGATCCACGGCGGCTGCAGCTCCGAAGGGTGCTTAGCGATGACAGACGAACACATCGCCGAAATCTACCTGATCGTAGAACAAAATTTTAAATACGGGCACAAATCCATCCCCATCCATATCTACCCGTTTCGCATGACCAACGAAAACATGATGGCGCGCAACCTTTCACGATGGTATCCGTTCTGGGAAAATCTAAAAGAAGGCTATGACCATTTTGAACGCTACTACGTGCCGCCACAGGTCTCCGTCAAAAACAAAAGATACGTCTTTAACAAGGGCGAATATTACTAAAAGTACGAAAATCACATCGCAGGCGGATCACCATCATATCCAACAGAGAACGTCTCATCAGGCCGCCAAGACCGCGGAATATTCTGATCTTCCAACAGATGCTGAATTTCCGCATCTGTCGCCTTATGGATTTCCGACAGACCACGTTTTGAAAGAAAATCTCGCCCCTCTTTGAACGCATCAAAAGTATCAGCAATCACCCCCATCTGCAGCTCTCCGATAATCTCATCACGTCGAACCTTATCAGGATGCGGGCGCGAATACTCTGTATGGTCTGGCAACTCCATCTTCTCCGTCCACCAGTGCGCGTCAGGATGATCAACTTGCCCGTTTAAAAAACTCGCCGCGTAACTCTCCGACATCGCAACATAATCAACAAACGCATGCTGATTGGCCTGAATACCGCGCTCCGCGCACAGCCGCTCATTCTGATCAACTTCTTGCGGGTAACACGGCGCCACACCACCGAAAAGATAATCAACATCCATGTCAAACGGCTTGCCTTTTTCCAAATCCTGTACCGCCATATTCGCGAGTAAAACCGCACTAAGGCGCGTCACATCTTCATAGGTCAGAACATTCTCACGAAAATTCCACGAATGCTCGCGGTTAAAATCAACATCAGCGCCGTTGATAAAACACAAATCTGCCATTTTGGCATTGACGGCGTCGCTACGCTCATTCAGATCAATCGTACAAATCGCCTCCAACAAAGTGTAGCCATACGCGCCGCCTGCCAAAACTTGCTCCCGATTGTCAGGATCAGCCCCGGCCGCCAGCACGTTTGCCAAATCCTCCAGCCCGTCTTCGCCGCGTTCAAACGCGCGCCACATCTCATTTTGCAAGTTATCTTCAGAAAACATAAATACCGCCGCCAATTTTTATCGCAAACAACGCTGATGTAACCTTGATTGCTCTTTTAAAATAAAATACGGTGCGCGTGGATAAAAAGTAAAGGAAAAAGCATGATCCCACGCTATTCTCGGCCAGAAATGGCCAACATCTTCGAACAAGAAAACAAATTCCGCATCTGGCTCGAAGTTGAAACACTTGCCCTCGAAAAAATGGCACAGCTCGGCATCGTTCCCGAAAGTGCGGCAAAAGCCTTACGCGAAAAAGGCGATTTTGATGTAGATCGCATCAACGAAATCGAAGCCGAAGTCAAACATGACGTCATTGCCTTCCTTACCTCCGTCGCCGAACATGTCGGCGAAGACAGCCGCTACGTCCATCAAGGCATGACCTCTTCTGATGTTATCGACACCTCATTCGCCGTTATGCTCACACAGGCCGCAGACATCATCATCGCCGACATCGAAAAACTGATGGCCGCCTTGAAAAAACGCAGCCTTGAGCATAAAGACACACTCTGCATCGGCCGCAGCCACGGCATCCACGGGGAGCCAACCACCTTCGGGCTTAAACTTGCCGGGCATTACGCCGCCTTCAAACGCGCACGCGACCGCATGATCGCCGCAAAGGAAGAAATCTCAACCATCACAATCTCAGGCGCGGTCGGCACATACGCCACCGCCGACCCGTCAATTGAGGCCTACGTCGCCGAAAAATTAGGGTTAAAACCTGAAACAGTCGCAACACAAGTCATCCCGCGCGACCGCCACGCCATGTTCTTCGCGACATTAGGTGTGATCGCCAGCTCCATCGAAAATCTCGCTGTTGAAATTCGCCACCTGCAAAGAACAGAGGTGCGCGAAGCTGAAGAATATTTCGATAAAAACCAAAAGGGCTCCTCCGCAATGCCGCACAAGCGCAACCCGATCGGCACGGAGAACATGACAGGCCAAGCGCGCATCATCCGCGCCGCCGTAATCCCTGCCTTGGAAAATGTAGCGCTTTGGCATGAACGCGATATCAGCCATTCATCTGTCGAACGCACAATCCTGCCCGATGCGCTAATCTCCGCTGATTACGCACTGAACCGATTGGCAGGCATTATCGATAAACTGCTGGTCTACCCTGAACGTATGATCCACAATCTGGAAATGACGGGTGGCCTTGTGTTTTCTCAACGCACCATGCTCGCTTTAACGCAAAATGGCATCAGCCGCGAAGACGCTTATCGCATCGTTCAACGCAACGCCATGGCCGTATGGGAAGACCGAAGCACGGGCAAAGGCACAAAAACACTCCGTGATGCAATTGAGAACGACCCTCAAGTCACTGAAAAACTTGACAAAAAAGCGCTGGATGCTATTTTCAGCTACGACTCATATATTAAAAACATCCCGTCTATTTTAGACCGCGCATTAACGGATTAGAAAACCCAACGAAGGAGAAGCCACATGAGAGGCGATAAAAAAGTCATAGAAAACCTGAACAAGGCCCTAAAAGGCGAACTCACCGCCATCAACCAATATTTCTTGCATTCGCGCATGCTGGAAGATTGGGGCGTGACAAAGCTGGCAAAGCACGAATATAACGAATCAATCGAAGAAATGCGTCACGCTGATGACCTGATCAAGCGTATTCTGTTCCTTGGCGGCCTACCAAACCTGCAAGACCTTGGTAAAATCTATATCGGTCAAGACGTTAAAGAAATCATCGAATGTGACCTGAAACTGGAAAAAGAAGGCGCTGCACATTATCGCGAAGCAATCAAACACGCTGAAACGGCGAGCGATTACGTGACGCGTGACCTGTTCATCAGAATTCTAACCGATGAAGAAGGCCATGAGGACTATTTGGAAACGCAATTAGATTTGATTGAAACAATGGGCATTGAAAACTACATCCAGATCAATTCTGAAAGCGCACTTGATGTAGAAGCTGAGGGCGAGTAAGCCCGCCAAAGCGATAAACAAAAATCAAAATAAAAGGCGTCACATCGGACGCCTTTTTTAATGTCTAAATCTAATTGTAGAATCTAATTGCTCATGCCCGGTGCACGCGGCCCCGTAAGCGTCGGATCATTAGGGTCCATTCCCGGAGTAACAGTACCCGGAACAGGCTGCTGACCTGGTGTTGGCACCGGCTCTCCCGTTGAAGGGTCAAGATTTACAGCATTACCCGTTTGAAGACCTGCTTGCTCTGACAGAGACGCTCCCATTGTAAACGTGCCGTCATTTCCAAACATCTGGTTAAACGGGTTATCGTTACTTGCCATCATTTCACGAAACTCACCGGCTTGCTCTTCCCCCATAAAGGTTTCAATTAAGCCCATGAATAATTCACCGAACCCAACCTGACCGTCACCGTTCGCGTCGAATTGGTCCATATCCATGTTGCGTAACATTTCCAGAAAATTGCTCGTCCCTTCTGGTGTTTGGTTTTCCGCCATCACGCGATCCATCGCCGCAACCGCATCAGTAGGCCCTCCTGCAGTTGCTGCTGCAACCCCAGCGCCTGCCGTGGCTGCACCTGCGACGACAGCCGGCGTTTCCGGTGCTGTTTCCGCAACTTGAGGCGTCTCAGTAGTAGGAGCAGGATCTTCAGCGGGCGTGGTAACTTCAGGCGCCTGTTCCGCCGCAGCAAGGCGTGACGCTTCCAAAGCTTCATTGCGACGGGTTGCTTCAATATATGCCGCAGCACCACCGGACTCAATAAATTGAACGGCATCCCTGTCGCCAAAATCCGCTTCGTGCTCTTCAAGAAATGTAATCATCGCGGTGGCATTACCATCGAAATGGGAATCCATCAAACCCTCAACAGCACTCGGAAGCCCGCCTGTGGCAAAATTCATAAGGCTGTTATCGGCAGCGTCCCTGATCATCTCCTGCAATTCCGCTTCCGGCTTGAGATTGCCGTCTGCGTCCTGCGCACGATCACGGACTGTATCAATTGCTTCACTTACATTCATATCCTGAACCCCTGATTTTCTTATATATTAAAATTCAATATCTTCTGTTACATCAACCAAAGGCGAGAACTTAATCAAATAAGGCTCTCCTCTGGAAAAATCTTTACCAATTTCCATCATAAAGATTTCGCGCGTATTTTGCAAAGATTCGTGGAAGGTTTCGGGAATATTCATCCCTAAATCCTGAATCTCTCCCTCGGTTGTAATAAATTGCAATCTGCTGGTATATGGATCAAATTGAACCCAAGAATAGCGCACATCAGTCTTCCCTTGATGCAAAACCATAACATTCCCTGTATGGCTGATCAAAATCTCCACCGGCATCTTTGCATTCAAAGGCTCTAAAATCATAACTAATCCAATATATTAGACCACCCAAATCCTATAGCAAATCTGCTGCAAAACGGCAAGATACGAAAAAAAACTTTGGACAGTTGTTAATAATGACTTGCATTACCATTCGCAATTGATAATAATTATTAATAACAGTAGCGAGAAAACACCTTACCTCTTGCTATACGTTTTTAGGAAAAAGCCATGTATATATGTATCTGCAACCCGTTCACAGACAAAGATGTAAAAAAACATCTTAATACGCATGGTGAAAAAACAACCGTTTCAAAAGTATATTCTGCCTGTTCAGGTGGTGAAAAAATGAACTGCGGCAACTGTGCATGCGACTTGAAATCGATGGTTATACACCACAATAACGCGATGACAATCGAGACAATTTCCGACAAAATGGAACAAATCGCCCCCGCCGATAAGAAAATCGAAGAAACGGTATAAAGCCTCCCTGCCCCCTTGCATTTAACATCGTCCTGTGTAACGACTAGTGATGAAGCATAACTCTTATTATCAAAGGAGTATTTTATGATTAAGAAACTTTTACTGACAGTATTCGGAGGGCTCCTGATTATGACAGCAGCACAAGACGCCAAGGCAGACAACCATGAAAACATGGCGAAAATGGAATTATCAAACGGCGGAACAGTCGTCATTGAATTGTTGCCCGACATTGCACCAAAACATGTTGAGCGCATTAAAAAACTAACGAGCGAAAACTTCTACGATGACATTATTTTCCACCGTGTGATTTCAGGTTTTATGGCGCAAACCGGCGACCCGACAGGTACAGGCATGGGCGGTTCAAAATACCCTGATGTTCCTGCAGAATTCAGCAAATATAAGTATAAACGCGGAACAGTCGGCATGGCACGTTCAGCAAGCCCGGACAGTGCGAATTCACAATTCTTCATCTGTTTTACAGACACTGGCTGTAGCTTCCTGACAGGAAAATACACTGTTCTTGGCCAAGTTGTTGAGGGCATGGAGCATGTTGACAAAATCGCAGTAGGTGAGCCACCTGCAAACCCTGATAAAATTGTGTCATTCACAGTTGGCCATGAATCTGACAAGGCTGCTGCTGAATAAAATTTTTTAGGCAAAGAGACAATAAGAATGCAAATTGACATTTATCAAGTCGACGCATTTACAGATAAAGTATTCGGCGGCAACCCAGCCGCCGTTTGCCCTTTAAACGCATGGCTTCCGGATGATTTACTGCAAAACATCGCAAGCGAAAACAACCTGTCCGAGACGGCGTTTTTCATTCCGTCACAACAGGAAAACCCGCACGACAAAAAATCAAATTTCGATCTGCGGTGGTTTACACCAAATGGCGAAGTTGATTTATGCGGCCACGCCACACTCGCTGCGGCATTCACTTTGTTCGAAGAACGCGGCTTTATCGGTGATTCGGTAACATTTTCAACAAAATCAGGCATTCTGACCGTCACCAAAGACGGTGATGATCTGACAATGGACTTTCCCGCGTGGCAAGTTGAAAAAGAAAAAGAACATAAAGCAGCAACGAAAGCGCTCGGCGCAAAGTACGACGCGCTCTACAAAGGAAAATATTGGCTAGCCCTGTACGATAGCGAAAAAGAACTTCGGTCGTTAACCCCTGATTTTAAGGCATTAAAAGCAATTGAGGATATAGACTTTCTCATTGTTACAGCGCCCGCAGAAAAATCAGAAATGGACTTTGTCTCTCGTTTTTTCTGCCCCAAATTCAACATTGACGAAGACCCGGTAACGGGCTCCGCACATTGCATCCTCACGCCATTCTGGGCAGAAAAACTGGATAAAGAAGAGCTGAACGCTTACCAAGCTTCGGCCCGCGGCGGCCACCTGAAATGCACACTTCGAAAAGATCGCGTGAATATAACAGGCAAAGCTGTCTTGTATTTAAAAGGCCACATTCATGTCTGAATCGGCAAACTCTGATTCACAACATGCAACACACGCCGCGAATGATACAGAACATTGGTGGCGTCATGCAGTCATCTATCAAATATACCCGCGCAGCTTCAAAGATTCGAGCAATGACGGAATCGGTGACTTAAACGGGATCACGGAAAAATTGGATTACATCGCCGATTTAGGCGTTGACGCCATATGGGTATCACCGTTCTCCCCCTCACCCATGAAAGATTTTGGATACGACGTGACGGACTACCGCGGTGTAGCCCCCATGTTCGGAACGCTGGATGATTTTAAAACCTTGCTGCATGAAGCAAACAAACGCGGCCTGAAAATCATCATTGATTTGGTGCTATCACACACATCAGATCAGCACCCCTGGTTTCACGACCCCGCCAAAAAAGATTGGTACGTCTGGGCAGACGCAAAACATGACCCCGATGGCAATCGCCAACCACCGAATAATTGGTCATCTCTCTTCGGCGGCAGCGCATGGGAATGGGATGAGCGATACAATCAGTACTACCTGCACAATTTCTTGAAAGAACAACCTGACCTAAACTTCCATAACCCCGCGGTTCAGGAAGAAATTTTAGATATATGCAAATTCTGGCTTGATATGGGCGTGAACGGCTTCCGCCTTGATACGGTAAATTTCTACTTTCACAGCCAAAGCCTGAAAGACAACCCGCATCGCGAAGTCGGCACGGAATACGCAACACAATTCGAACATGATGTGCCCTATTCCAGAGTGGAACACATCTACGACAAATCTCAACCGGAAAACATCATTTTTGTTGAAAAACTCCGCGCCCTCACAGACACGTACAAAGGCATCGTTCTAATGGGGGAAATCGGCGATGATAAACCGTACGAGCGCACACGCGAATACACGCTGAATGTCAAACGCCTGCACACTTGCTATAACACGCACCTCATGTCAGGAACGGAAAAGTCCCTGAATGCAAACATGATTACCCAACCGCTCATACGGTTTTTTGCGCGCGACTTATCAAAAAACCATCTGGATCAAAACCTCACCGAAAACGTTCCCATTAAGCTCACGCAATCCGGCACAGGCTGGCCGACATGGGCACTATCAAACCATGATGTCGTACGCGTCGCCAGCAGATGGTATAAACTCTACGACCATGATTCCGCTTTATCCAAATGCCTGATCGCGCTGCTCGGTTGCCTGCCCGGAACAATATGCCTGTATCAGGGCGAAGAACTCGGCCTGCCCGAAGCAGAAATCCCCTTCGAAGACCTTCAAGACCCGTGGGCAAAACAAACCTGGCCACACTGGCAGGGTCGGGACGGCTGCCGTACGCCTATGGTCTGGACGGATAAGAAACCTTACTGCGATTTCTCAAAAGGCAAGCCATGGCTTCCCATCCCCGAAACACACAAAAGTTTAAACGTACAGGCACAAAAGGAGGATAAAGCCTCAACATTAAATTTTACGAAAAAATTCCTAAAATGGCGCACCTATAACAAATTCATATTTGAGAATAAATGTGAACTTATCGCTACAAACGCCTCTAACATCGTACATTTATCATATAAAAGCGATAATAACGAAACGGAATGTATTTTTAATCTTTCAGACGAAAAAATAGAGTACAACGGGACCAAATTAGAAAAGTTCGGCATCGCAATAACCGGTTTTGGCCAAAGTGGCTAAAACCTAAGAATCGTCGTCTTCCAACTCTAACCCCAGATGGTCTTCCAACAAATCATCATCAATATCCAAGGTTTTACGGCTCTCTTCCTCATCAAGCCTGCGACGCATCAAATCTTTTACCTCGCCATCCTTCAATTCCAGAACGCGTGCTGCGTTAATCATCTGTTTTATAACAAGGTCAATTTTTTTAGGGCTGTCCAACGGTAGTGGCGTATCAATACGAATAAGCCCCTGATCCTGCACAAACATAATAACGACCCATACCTTATCCATACGCATTAAGCCGATAATTTGTTTAAGCCTGTCATCCGTCAAATATCCTTGGGTAACAGCGATATCACGCGTTCTGATAATATAGGAATCATCCCACCCCTTGATGTTGGGCTTAAACTCCTTCGGAAGGTCTAACCGTTCAATCACTTCGACCATCCCCCCGCTGGCAATGGCCGCGTGAACGGGAAGACATGTATTCATCGAAAGCTCAATCGCCGTCAGCCTTCGCTGCGACCGCTCATCAAGTTCAGAATGCTCACTCGCAAAAATAGAAACCGTATACTCTTCGATTGTACCGTTCAGCGTTGGCGTAGCCATTAATCCGTTGGAATGAAACCGCAACTTTCGTCGATCTGCGTAAAACTTCCAGGCACGCCTCTGGCGTATGATCATATAAAGTGTCCACGCCCAAAATATCAGCAAAAACCCTGAAATTGAGAACCAAATGATAAACGAAATTGACAAGAACCTACTCCATAAAAGAAAAAACGCCCCCGAAGGCTGCCAAAAATCATACTAAACCCATCTGCCTAAAGTTTCCACCCTATTCTATTGATATTCAACGCCAAAAACCATAAAAGGGAGCGTCGCCACGCTCCCTTTCACGCACTTGATGTTTTTTCAACACCTAAATCAGTTTAATTATAGCTGTGCCCTCCCGCATCAACAGCCGGCATATGGGTGTAGTGGGCAAAGCTGTTACTACTCGCTTCCGCAAACCCAAGATCAGCACGATCTTCCTTTTCCTTGTCTTGCGTCATTTTATCAGCAATCGCACTCATTTGTGTCAACAAGGATTCAGCGTGTGTAACAAGAGCTTCGGTTTTCCCGACACTAATCACATCAGCATCACTATGTTGCTCCAACTTCTCGGCAACCACCTCTTCGTGATCGGAAACAAGATCGACCTTTTTCTCCAGCTTATGAATAGCATCGCCAAAGAAACCAGCTTGTTTATCGACAACCTCAACCTTTTTCTCAAGCTTTTGCATAGAGCCGCTAAAGGCATTGGCCTGTTCACCAACATTATTGACCTTCATTTCCATGGTTGATATCGCCTCGGAAAACTTTCCGGTTTGCTCATCAACAATTTCCATTTTTTGTTCTAATTTGTGGATTGAGTCACTGAAAAACCCTGTTTGCTTACGGATCACTTCAAACCCTGTGCGCAAACGTTCATATCCCGCGCCCAACACAATACTCGTACCGACGGCTGCGACTGCGGAAAACACCGCCATCATAACCGAGACAGCAACAACTGTTTCTACTTCAATAGACATAATTTAGACCTTCCTTTTTGAAAAAACCGATAACGGGCAAACGGGCCTGGAACATCAGAAAAAAGTTTGAGCCGTTATCGTGCGATTTAAACATCACAATGCGAAAATAAAATTTCAAAGTTATGAGGCATAAACCACACAACTCATATTATTATGGTAAAATTAATTACGATACGTGTCTATGTTTATCGTTTCGAAATTATCTAAACTTTTATCTATAAGAATAGTGGTAGCAACAAAAAACGGCGCTCATAAACGAACGCCGCTTCAATCACTTTAATGTCAAAACCCTTGGTTTACATAGGGTCTGAGTATATCTCATTCAGTTGCTCTTCACCAACAGATCGGAACGCATATCCGTCCCTTTTCGGGGAGATAATTTCCTTCGCCGGCTGCTTGCCAATCTGCTCAGTTGTTTCAACAACCTGCTCTTTAACCGTCTTCACGCCCTTCTCTGCATATGCACCGGACAGGCTTTTAAACTCCGAACGTGATGCTTCCGGAAGGTCTTCCGCATCAACAATTTCCACCTCAGGAACTTCGATAATCTTCGGCGCCTGAGAGATATAATCTTCCGCCGTTCTTGGCGCAGCCTTCGTAACCTTTGGGGAAGCAGGCTCAACCACGTCAACTTTCACAGGTTGCACCGGAACGGCCTTAACTTTCGGCGCAGCAGCGACAGGAGCAGGCGTCAAAGCAGGCGCAGAAGGTTGAACAGCCGCCACTTTCTGCGTTTGCATCTTCTTCGTTGATGAACTTTTATAAGATGATTTTTTCTGCTCTTCATCAAAGATCTCTTCCGCTTCCAAAACAGGCGGCGGCGCAGGCTTCGGATCAATACTCACATCAGGTTTTTCAGTCTTCGGCTTTTCCGCAACAGGCTCAACCTTAAGCTCTTTCTTCGGGCTCATCTTCGCCAAAACATATGCAACGCCTGTTCCGGCCGTACGCTCATTATTATAGGGGAAGCTGTCGGTTCTCTCAAAAACGTACCCTTCACCACAACCAACCAAAAGGGTCGCGGAACAAAGTACGGCAAAACGAAGGGCGGTCACGCGCATAACGAATTCCTCAAAATTGTTCAAATGTCTGTATATACGCAGAAGTATGGCAAAAAATTTGCAATGCCGAAAATGTTAAGTATGAGGCATAGTACGTTGTCCACAAAAGAATATCAATATCCGCCGACCAAAAAAATGATATGAAAAATTATAAGCGCATGATTTATCGTAAAAAAACACTTAAAAAAGATGCTGTTGTGGCTTGAAAAATCAGAAAGAATTGTTCAGATGGTCAAAAAACTCGCGGCGCATTTTCCCAAAATGCTCCTGCAGCGTATCATCCTCACGCAGCATCAACTCATTATAGCCTGACCCGATCATTCCCTGCCAAACGGAATTATAACGGCATTTCTGTTTTTTCGTCTTTTCAGGCTGCAATCGGATTTTATAGGTCATCATCATCCCCATATCTCCGCCGCCAATACCGTCAACATCCATCGACAAACGGTTGCGGCTCCACTCATAAGCAATCAACGCATCGCGATCAATCCTGTCTTTAACAGAGCAATTCTTCGGTTTTTCCTCACGCGCACCGTTTTTATATGAAAGCGCATCCACAACCGGCGCACTATTATTCTGCGCATGCAGAGCACGTTCCACAGGAACAGCAGGCGGCACAACCACGGAATGGTCAATAACATCAGATGGCGAAGAGGCGACAGAAAGCGGCGCAACAGAAACATCATGATGCGTCGTGCCACACCCCCCCAGGCACAACGCGGCCACTCCCCCAACAACCAAGATCATGAACGATTTTTCAAAAGAAAATGCGACGGAATTTTTGTTGCGTTCTCCCTTCCGCAAAAGCGGAGATGATAAGAAAGCAAACCATGTCCTAATCGCATTAAACATATCTAATTATAGCATAAACACCGCACTCAGCCTCACTTTTCGTATATTTTTTATGATGCAATGCGGCGATAATACAAAAATATATTGTATTATCAATCGCCTAGAACAAACGGCAGACCATAAGGAAAGAGAGAAAAATGATTAAAAAATCATCAAATTACTATAAAAACGCAATTAATCATATTTATGGAAGATAAACATCATCGGGAAAATACCAATCATCATCGTCCCCGCCCAAAGATAATAAATGTCATAACTGCCTTCCATATCAAAGCTCAGCGGATCAACCCCAAACAAAACAAACAAGATGTCAGGCATATAGGCCGCAACGCCCGTCAGACCAAGAAACACCATAATACTCATAAACAGCAGTTTTCGGCGGAATTCCTTCCAGAAATACGACATGATGTAAACCACACCGTAAGACAAAATACCAACCATCAACGGGCGAATAGAGCCTGATTTATCCATAATCATAAAGGCCGACGTACCGATCACCGCGAACAGAACCAGAATATACCATTTCAGGGCCTTCAAAAACGCTTCAGACATAGATGCACTCTCCAATATAATGAATTGATATTGCTGTAAAAAAGCATAACCGAATCAAATATCTTTTTCCAGTGTTATTCCAATATGCAAAAATTGACGGGTTTTGGCATGTTAACCCGCATTCTAAACCCACTTTTAAAAAGTGAACCTACTTTTCTGTGCGATGTTGCGCGCGTTATTCAAATAAAATCAGCGCCTTAAAAAATCTAAACCCACATTCCGGGTCAACAGGGCATTTTCGAATTTTCGTTTTTTTCAAGGGGTGTTATGAGCATTGAAAACCGCCCTATTCCGCGCCGAAAATCCGCAGCATATCGTCCAGGCTCGGCGGCGGAATGTCTTTCATCTCCTTCCGTGTCTCATCGGGCTTGGTCAGCGGCACGAACAAGCCAACAGGCGTGGTATAGCGCTTAACAATAATCCCCTTAAACTGCCCGCCATGCACCAGTTTGACATACTGCGCGAAATGCGCCTTGAAATCATGAATACTGGCATGAATAAACTTCTCGCCAAAATGCGCCATAAAAATTCTCCTATTACTCTAAACGGATGGGTGGTGTTGATAGACCTCCACCCTACCAAACAATAGGAATTTATTCAAATTATGTTTTATCATATAAACGTGGAGTCAGAATGATTAGCCTCCAGTAAATTAAACACGTTGCAAATTGAATAGGCACAACGTTAATCGCGCTGAACGTTAATAGCTCAGTGCCACCAAAAACATAAGAAAAAACCAAAGCTATAATACTAGTGATAAGAAAAACCAAAAATATAAATAGTGCTGATTTATTCCCGCGCCTGAAAAGTTCTAAAAATAAAGGGATAGAAAACAAAAACAAAAAGAATGAAGAAAAACGAGATATGAAAAAATTACCGTAAAAATCTGTTGGCGGGCAATATAGCGGGGCATTATCAGGAAAGATTAAACCATAAACTTCTTCAGCTATCAAAAAAAGCGACAAAGCAACGGAATACGAAGCCAACAAAACGATCAAAATTTTGGTATAATCTTTAAAACTCAAACCCCCAACTCCTTCTGCTCCAACGCGGTGATTTCATCGCGCAATCGTGCGGCTTCCTCAAATTCCAGATCCGCCGCCGCGGCCAGCATTTGCTTCTTCAACGCTTCAATATACTTGCGCATCTTATTGGGATCATGCCTAAGCTCTTCGATTACGCTGTCATACAAAGTCGGCTTGGCCTTATCGTCAGGCATGTACCGTTCCATCATTTTGCAATAAAAGAACGCCGCCAAAAGTGCACCAACCAAAAAAAGCACTGCAAAAATACCAAGCACAACAAAAGACAGCAAGCCGATAAGTCCCGCCACATAAAATGCCCTAAGGTAACTATTTTTCCGCTTTTTATATGCATTCAAACAGAAAGGATAGGCAATGAGCAAAACAGGCAAAATTGCGATGGCAAGGCCGCTTGCACTGAACATTAAAATAAAAACAATAACGCCGCCGACACTATTTCCTAAATCCTCAAACGAAGAAAAATCGCCTTTGACGATGTCAAAAAGTTCCATGAGCAAGAGCATTATGATCGGCACGCAAAACGCAGCGAGCACAGACGCAACAAGCAAAGCATAAAGAACTTTTAAGTACTCTTTAAAACTCAAACCCCAAGCTCCTTCTGCTCCAACGCGGTGATTTCATCGCGCAGGCGCGCCGCTTCCTCAAATTCCAAATCCGCCGCCGCGGCCAGCATTTGCTTCTTCAGCCCCTCAATATGTTTGCGCATTTTGTTCGGGTCATGCAGGAATTCCTCCAGCGCGCTATCATGCAGGGTCGGCTTGACCTTACCCTCCTCCTGCTCATAAATATGGTCAAACGCCGCGCTCACATTGCGAATAATCGTCTTTGGCGTAATACCATGCTCCTCGTTATAGGCAATCTGCTTTTCCCGCCGCCGCGCCGTTTCATCTATCGCGTACTGCATCGATTCCGTAATCGTATCAGCGTAAAGAATAGCCTTCCCATCCACATTCCGCGCCGAGCGACCAATCGTCTGCACCAGCGAGGTTTTGGAGCGTAAGAACCCCTCCTTATCCGCATCCAGAATACATACGCGCATACATTCGGGAATATCCAACCCCTCCCGCAGCAGGTTAATCCCGACCAGAACGTCAAATTCCCCGCGGCGCAAGCCCTGAATAATCTCAATCCGCTCCAGCGTATCCACATCAGAGTGCAGATAGCGCACCTTAATGCCGTGCTCATTAAGATATTCGGTCAGGTTTTCCGCCATCTTCTTGGTCAGCGTCGTCACCAGAACGCGCCCGCCTAACTCCACAATCTCTCTGGCCTCATGCATCAGATCATCGACCTGATTTTCAGTGGGTCGAATTTCCACGGGCGGATCAATCAGGCCAGTCGGGCGCACCACCTGCTCGGCCGTAATGCCGCCCGCCTCGTTAATCTCCCACTCTCCTGGGGTGGCTGAGACATACACCGTCTGCCCGCGCAAACCATTCCATTCGGCAAATTTCAGCGGTCTGTTATCCGCCGCGGCGGGCAGGCGAAACCCGTGCTCAATCAACACCGATTTCCGCGCCTTATCGCCGTTATACATCGCGCCGATTTGCGGCACCATCACATGGCTTTCATCCAAAAACATAATCGCATCATCGGGCAGATATTCAATCAAGGTCGGCGGTGCCATCCCCGGCGGACGCCCTGTGAGATAGCGGGAGTAATTCTCAATCCCCTTACACGATCCCGTCGCGACCAGCATCTCAATATCAAAATCTGTGCGCTGCTTAATCCGCTGCGCCTCTAACAACTGCCCGTTATTTTCGAAAAACTCCAGCCGCTCTTTCAAATCTTTCTTGATCTGCTCCACCGCCTGCGAAATGGTCGGCCCCGGCGTGATATAGTGCGAGTTCGCAAAAATCCGCACGCCCTCCAAATCCTCAAACCGCTCGCCCGTCAGCGGGTCAAATTCGGTAATCGTCTCCAGCTCGTCCCCAAACAGAGAGAACCGCCACGCCCGACTTTCAAAGTGCGCGGGAAAAATCTCAATCGTGTCGCCGCGCACACGGAAAGACCCGCGCTCAAACGCCATATCATTACGCCGATACTGCAACTCCACGAACTTGGCGATGATATGCTCACGCTCAATGATCTGCCCCACCTTCAGCGGGAACGCCATCGCCATGTAATCTTCTTTCGATCCGATACCGTAAATGCAGGAAACCGACGCCACAATGATACAATCCTTGCGCTCAAACAGCGCGCGCGTCGCCGCATGGCGCATACGATCTATCTGCTCGTTAATGCTGGAGTCCTTCTCGATAAACGTATCCGTGCGCGGCACATACGCCTCTGGCTGATAGTAATCATAGTAAGAGACGAAATATTCCACCGCATTATCAGGGAAGAAGCTCTTAAACTCCCCATAGAGCTGCGCTGCCAGCGTCTTATTTGGCGCCAAAATCAACGCAGGGCGCTGAGTCTCCTGAATGATATTCGCAATCGTAAACGTCTTCCCCGACCCTGTTACACCCAACAACGTCTGATCCGCCAACCCATCGCGCAAGCCCTCACACAAGGTCGCAATCGCGCCCGGCTGATCACCCGACGGCTCAAATTCAGACTCAACGCGAAACGGCTTTGACCGATCAAATTCCTCGGGAATATCGCCCTCAAGCCGCGGCAACGGACGGTCACTATTTGGTATCATTTCTTTCATACGCGCACTATATCACAAGAACCGCCGCGCGCCACCGCCCAAACCGCCATAAAAACCCCTGTAAAAACGCAATGTGAACAACAGGTATTCAAAAATAGAAAAACCCCCGTGAAAATGATATATTAAGAATAATCAAGTAACATGAAGGCGGTATGGATTACGAACAAAAACGCAACATAATCAGACACTTCGCCACCGCGGAGCATTGGACAAACATCTTCAACGATGCGTTCTTTTCCGATGAGACGCGCAAATGGCAAAACGCACCCAAAGGCAAGGCACAAGGCGCAATCACCATCCAGCACAGCCCGCGCAAACGCCGCTTCAAAATCACAGACACACAAAACGGACGCAGCCTGCTGATCCGAAAAAGCGATACAGGCCGCATCAAAATCGAAGATGAGCACGGCAGACGCTTTATTATGAATCAGGGGCGCATCACATCCCGCGGCAACACGATATCAGATGTGCGCCCCATCACCTCAACCGCGGAATTCGGCTTTGATGATGAAAACGCAAATATCGCGACCATCAACGATCTCGGCCTGATAATCCGTTTTCACAGCGACGGCTCAAAATCCGTCTTTTTCGAAAATCTCGGCCACCGTGTCGACATGACCTCAGGCGGCGCACCCGTCAAAGCCATAAAAGCCAACGGCCGCTTTTTCCATCGCATTTCCATCAATGAAGAGAATATCCGCCAGTGGGACATTCCGCCCGCTTACGCCATGATGTTCGCAAAACTTGTTTTGGCGCGTGATTTGAACATCGAACCCAGCATCACCGCGCTCAACGCATTGGATGAAGAAAAAGCCGTGGGCATCCTGCTCAGCCACTTGAAGAACCCGCACAAAGACGCATGCCCTCAAGATGCAGGCATAACAAGCGCAGAAAAAAGCTGGAGCGACACAACCGAATTTGAAGGCTACCGCGTCGACACAGCCCGCAAATTCAGCATCACACGCACAGATAACGGCTATGATTTCGCCACAACCAGCACACAGAAACACGCCATCCTAAGCCAAGGCGCGCTTTTGATAACCGCAGAGCGGCAAGACATCCTTACCATTCAGGCCGTCAACGCCCGCACCACGACCAAAACAATTCTGCACATGCTGGCAAACGGCAACGATGCGCGCGATCACTTAAAACAAAATTGGAAATTCGTCGTGCTCGATTCCCCCGCCGCACTCAAGGTCGTTGCGGCAATGAAAGACACAGCCACCAATGAATTACACTTACGCGCCGATCGTTTCGCCGCCATCACCTTCGACCACACAAAATCCTTGCTGGCGATAGAAGAAAACGCGCTCACCGAAGTGATAAGCGCGCTCGAAGAAAGCCTGAATAGCTTGCATTAAAGTAAAATCAGAACGTCAACACGTCATATTCACGAACATCATCGTGATCTTGGTCTGGCGTGTCCGCGCCATGCGCAATATCCCACATCTGATCTGCCGCCTGACGCACGCGCCCCGTTGCAATGCCGTAATGCATCATACCCAAAGCGCCCGCTTCCGATTTCGCGAACTGTCCGCGAATAGCCTCCGTAACGGCGGCATCAAATTCTTCCTTCGTCTCAGGAAAATCGACTTGCGCATCCCCATCGAACAAAGCCTCTTCCAACGTCGCACGCGCGGCCGCAGCAATATCAATTTCGCGCCCGTGTTTCTCAATCCCGTCAAACATCTGATCGAACGCCTCGCCGTCAATAAAATCATATAAGCGATCAAGCGCGCCATCTGAAAATCGTGGTTCTGCCATGTGCTCTGTGCCCTTTTGTTACAATATACGCATCAATAGTCGGCGCAGTATATGGGGTAAACCGTTAAAAAAGTCAATATTTTTGACAAAAAACCTCTTTGAACGCCCGCACAAACTCTGCTATTCCTGTAAGGCTTTAAGAATAAAGGAAATAACATGACAGCCGAAATCACTCCTGAAATCGCACAGAAAAACCGCACATGGGCCTTCGAAGAAGCCAAAGCGGTAACAAAACGCCTGCGCGCAATCGGTCGGGGAAAGATTGAAACGCCCGAAAAAGGCTATGTGCTGTTCGAAACAGGCTACGGCCCCTCAGGCTTGCCGCATATCGGCACATTCGGTGAGGTTTGCCGCACCACGATGGTCATGCGCGCCTTTCAACGTTTGCACCCCGAAATACCGACCAAGCTGATATGCTTCTCCGATGATTTGGACGGTTTCCGCAAAGTACCGACCAACGTACCGCAACAGGATATGCTCAAAGACTATCTGGGAAAGCCGTTGACCCGCGTGCCAAACCCGTTTGATACGGATTATGAAAGCTACGCCCACCACAACAACGCCGCCCTGCGCGACTTTCTCGATGGCTTCGGCTTTGATTACGAATTCATCAGCTCCACTGACGACTGCTACACAACAGGCCGTTTCGATGAAACCCTGCTTTTAATGTTGAAGCATCATGAGGACATCAAGGGCGCCGTTCTTCCGATATTAGGTGAAGAACGCGCGGCAACCTATTCACCTTTCTTGCCAATTTCTCCTTCAACTGGCAACGTTTTACAAGTGCCGATCTTGGGCACGAACGCGGAAGATGGCACGATCACCTATGAAGATGAAAACGGCGAAACCGTCACTCAAGCGGTCACAGGCGGTCAGGTTAAGGCACAATGGCGCGCCGACTGGGCACTGCGCTGGCACGCGCTCGACGTTGATTACGAGATGAGCGGGAAAGACCTTAAATCCTCCGCCGATATCGCGAAAAACATACTCAAAATTCTGGGTAAGCCAAACCCTGCGGGCTTCCACTACGAACTGTTCCTCGATGAAAAGGGCGAGAAAATCTCCAAATCAAAAGGGAATGGCCTCAGCATGGAAGACTGGCTGACATACGCGCCGCATGAAAGCCTGGCCTATTATATGTTCCAGCGTCCGACATCGGCGAAAAAACTGTATTTTGACATCATCCCGAAGGCCGTTGATGAATACATCACCTTCGTTGAAAAACTGCCCGAGCAAGAAGCAGCCAAGCAACTCGACAACCCCGCATGGTATATCCATAACGGCGCAATCCCGAACAGCCAGCATTCACCGATCTCCTTCGCGCTGTTGCTGAACTTGGTGAACGCGGCCAATACAGATGACCCCGAAACGCTTTGGGGCTTCATCCGCCAATACGCGCCCGAAGCAACGCCGGAGAATGCACCGTTTTTAGACCGCCTCGTCGGCTACGCGATCCAATATTATCAGGATTTCGTCCTGCCCGAAAAATCCTACCGCCCCGCCGATGAACGCGAAACAAAGGCCCTCACCGCGCTGGCGGAAAAGTTGGAAAGCATGGAAAACGGACTGGATGCGGAAGAATACATGACCGCCGTCTTCGATGCCGGCAAGGAAAATGGCTACGACAAAAGCGAACTGCGCGACTGGTTTCAGGCGCTCTATCAAGTGCTGCTCGGCCAAGACCAAGGCCCCCGTTTCGGCTCCTTCATCAAACTCTACGGCGTAAATGACACCGTAACCCTGATCAAATCCGCCCTAAACAACGATTTGGCAAAATCGGCGTGAGCAGACCTAAAACAAAGTTGATAATTTGTTCGGTTTTTCTAACACTCTCATGCGTTAGTTTTTTCTTCTATTTTCAGTATGGATGGATGTCATCACTAACTGCACAATATAATGATGAAGTAATCGAAAGCCTTGAAATTAAGTCTTATCTTTACGGCTTCCTCTCGCTGGCTTTTGCCATTGTGGGTACAATTTACTTTTTTCTTTACCGTCGCACAAAAAACTAATCAGTCCAAATAATCTCCAACACCCGCCTCTAGCAAATCAATAAGCTCCTCATCCATAAAGGGATAGAGGTCGGGAATATCCAAAACTTTTTAAAGCCCTAACCTGCGTAAACTTGGTTAGGTTTCTCAAATCTAACTTGGTGGAAACCTGCGCAAAGCCTACTCCATGCGACTTTAACCGAGTTTACGAAGGTTAAAAAATCAAAGACTCCCGAGTTTACGAAGGTTAAATATTTAAAAACGCGCTGCGCCATTGATTCTTGCTACATACAAAAAGAAGTTTTATATCAATACCTTAACCCAATATAACGCACACAAAAAACCGAAATTGATAAAACTTACCTAAAAATTAGATAAAATTTTAAATAATTTTTAAACAGTTCCGCGTTATCATAAAGACTGGGAAAACCTGTAATTAAGCCGATGTGGGGCAAATGTTAAATATAGAACACGCACGACCGACAGCTAAAAAAATACTCAGCCATGTTGAGTATTTTGAGAAATACTGCCTCGGCGAATGGGATTGCCCCCCGTCAAAATTCAGACAAATCAACGAAGAATTAAGCATCGGAACCGTCCTCCTCCTCGGGCGCTACCGATATCAACGCGAAAAAGACGGCACACGCCTGTTCTGGACGGGGCTGGATTTACGCGAGCATGATATGGGTTTGGTCAATGACGCAAAAATCATGCGCGACTTCCCCGGCTTTCACGCCAAACGCACCAACGCCCTCGGCAACCATCTGGTCGCACGCAGTGAAACAATCAGAACAAAAAACAAAAAAACCATGTGCATGATCACCATGACGGATGGCACAACCGCGGTTGGGCTAGACTACCGCATGGCCTTACGCAACGCCGCGCTGAAAATGCAATTAACGGCAAAATTCAATCATTACAGCCTGTCTTCCATCTGGAATAAAATTTGGGGGCACGCGTAAAACACACTTAAGACAGCTTTGAATAATCAAAACCCTCCTCAGGAAAATCACAATTGGTGGCATCATAGATGTCACCTTTTTTGATGGTGGAGGGCTCAATCCCTTCATACCACTCCGTCACAACCTGCGGCATATCAGGGCGCGACCTGTCCGCGGGCACATCCGCAACGCCGCCAATATGCACAAACCCCGCCACATGATCACGCGCATCCAACCCCAAATACTCTTTAAAGCGCGGGTGATAACTATACCATTCCGTCAGCCACTGCGCGCCATATCCGCTGGCATTTGCCGCCATCACCATATTCATACAAGCCGCCCCCGCGGATAAGGTCTGCTCCCATATCGGCGCCGTTCCCCTGCGCACACGCGCAATCACACCGACAACCACTGGCGCGCGCGTAAAACGCGTCCTCTCAATCTCAATGCGCTTTTCCTTCGCATTTTCGCCTTCATCATCGCGATAAATTTGTAAAATTTTCTCGCCAACCTTCGCGCGTTCCTCGCCCTTAAACACCAGAAAATACCACGGGCATAATTTCTTATGATCAGGCACACGCACACCGGCATGTAAAATCTGCCCAAGCTCTGCATCGCTCGGCGCAACATCCGTCAAATTCTGCGCCAAAACCGACCGCCGCTTTAAGAGATACTCCAAAACCTCCGGCGATTTTTTGCCTGAAAACTGTTCCATATTCTCCGCTCCTATATTACTCTACGCCCAAAATGAGACGAAGGAAGCATAAACCGTGAGCGCAACGCAGGAAACCCCAAACCCGACAGAAATCGAAACAGCGACAGATTTACCCGAAACACCTGTCGAAGTGCCCCCAACCCAAATCGAAGAATTCTGGGCAGAAGTCGTTTCTGTGTGGCAAAACGGCTTCCTCGGAATTGATGTCGGCAACATCATCATCGCGCTGATAATCATGTTTTTCTTCCTCGTCCTGCGCGGGGTTTTGACGAAATACATCCTCTATACACTGCACCGCCTGACGAAAAATTCAAAAACTGATATCGACGATAAAGTGATTGACGCGCTCATCCCGCCTATCCGTTTTATCCCTATTATCATGGGTGTGTTCTTCGCCACCCAAGCGCTCAGCCTTGATGGGACGGTCGCCGTCATCGTCGCGCAAGTCATCCGCTCCATGATTGCCTTTACAATTTTCTGGGCACTCCACCGCGCACTCACGCCCATTCAACACGTCTCGCGCAAACTGGAAAAAATCCTCACCAAGCCCATGATGGACTGGATTTTCAAGGCACTGAAAGTCACGGTTATTTTCATCGGCGCGGCCGTTATCCTTGAAATTTGGGGAATCGCCATCGGCCCCCTCCTCGCAGGTTTAGGCTTGTTCGGCGCAGCTGTCGCACTCGGCGCGCAGGATCTGTTCAAAAACTTAATCGGCGGCATCACAATCATCGCCGAAAAACGCTACCACCCCGGCGATTGGATTAAGGTCGACGGCGTGGTCGAAGGCACGGTGGAAGAAATCGGCTTCCGTTCCACCCGCGTGCGCCGCTTCGACAAAGCGCCCGTATACGTGCCGAATTCCGACCTCTCCGATGCGGTCGTCACGAATTTCAGCCGCATGACCAACCGCCGCATTTACTGGAAAATCGGCGTCACCTACGACACAACAAAAGAACAGCTGGTACAGATTCGCGATGAAATAGCCAAATATTTAGCCGAAAGCGAAGATTTCGAAAAACCGCCAAATGTCGCGACCTTTGTACGATTAGACAGCTTCAACGCCTCCTCGATCGATTTCATGATTTATTGTTTCACCAAAACAACAAACTGGGGCGAATGGCTGGAGGTTAAAGAAAATTTTGCGCTGAAAATCAAGGATATTGTTGAGGGCGCAGGCTCATCCTTCGCTTTCCCGTCACAATCAATTTACTTGGAAACAATTCCTGAAGACGCGCCCGAACTGTTCAAGCCGCCCGAAAATAAAGAGAAATCGGAAGGCCAAAGCAAGAAAAGCGCTTAAAATCTATCTGCTCATGCCTGTAAAAACATGCTAATGCTGATATATGAGCGTAGAACACCCGATTCCCGAACACAGCGAAACGCAGGGCGCCCGCATATCCCTTCCCGATTGCGCCGCCATCGCCGTGAACGCGCGCGACTTTACAATCCTCACCGCGGACGGGGAAATCCAAACCCTGCCCCATGCCCGCGCAAGCCAATGGCTGGAAAATCAGGCCGTTCTTGTCTGTCACGCACCGTATGTGAAAGAACGCCTCGGCTTTGAAAATTTCCACACGTTTGACGTGCTGGAACTTTTCGCCTTTACTCACCCGTCGCAATTTTGCATCCCAACACCCGTCGGCCTCGCGCAAAGCCTGCATCTAAACCCGCCGAAAGAGTTTGAGGATCAACCCTTCGCCCTGTTCGATATTGCGCGCGCGTTGCTCAAAAACCTGCAGGACGACCCGCTCAAATTAAAAGCCGACCCGCTCAAAATCGCCGCCGTCATGGGCTTAAAAGGCAAAGGCTGGGGCTGGACGCCTTTCATCACCGAAGTGCTTGGCGAACCCTATAACCCTGACGCGGAGATGTTCTCCAAATCAGCCCTCAATGTCTGGAAACACCTCCCCGAATGGAGCGACGAAGCCCCCGCGCCACCACCATCGCACCACGGCGTCACTCCACAAGAGGCTGAAGACAAACTCGGCGCGCTTCTGAATACGGGCGATAAAGCCAGAGAAGCCCGCCCGCAGCAAAAAAGCTATACCCGCGACATCACCGAAATGTTCGCCCCCATGCGCGAGGACGAAAACCCGCACATCGTTCTGGCCGAGGCAGGCACAGGCGTCGGCAAAACTCTTGGCTATCTCGCACCCGCCAGCGTCTGGGCGGAAAAGAACGAGGGCGCTGTCTGGATTTCCACCTACACCAAAAATCTGCAACGCCAAATCAATGATGAACTTGATCGCCTCTACCCGCATCCTGTAGTGAAGGACGCGTACACCTCGGTGCGAAAAGGCCGAGAAAATTACCTCTGCATGCTTAATCTCGACGATGCCGCCGCCGGCGCAGCTTTATCCTACAACCCGCGCCATGTGATCGCTGCCGGGATAATGGCGCGATGGGTCGCCGCAACACGCGATGGCGATTTAACAGGATCAGACTTCCCCGGATGGCTCTCGGGCGTGCTCGGTTACGCCAACACATACGGCTTGGCCGACCGCCGCGGTGAATGCATCTATTCCGCCTGCGATCATTACAAACGGTGTTTCGTGGAACGCTCCGTGCGTAAGGCCAAAAAATCACGCCTCGTCATCGCCAATCATGCGCTGGTCATGATCCAATCCGCCATGGCCGCAGGGCGCGAGGACATGCCCACCCGATACATCTTTGACGAAGGCCACCACCTTTTCGATGCCGCAGACAGCGCATTTGCCGCACACCTCACCGCGCGCGAAACCGCTGACCTCCGCCGTTGGATATTGGGACGGGAGGGCGCAAAAAAAGGCCGCGCACGAGGGTTAAAAAAACGTATCGAAGATTTAACCGAAGGCGATGAACAAGCCGCAGGGCATCTGCAAGAAATCATCCAATACGCCAACGCCCTATGCGCCGATGGATGGAGCCGCCGCTTCAAAGACCGCGCCCCTAAAGGCCCTGCGGAAGTCTTCCTGATGGAAATATACCGCGTGGTCAATGCCCGTAACACGCAAGATAACACGCCATATTCCATCGAAACCGAGTTGTTCCCGATCGATGCAGACATGGCCGCGGCAGGCAAAAAACTGGAAGACGAACTCACCAAACTCCTCAAACCAATGGACGCACTCGCCAAACGCCTGAATGAACGCTTGGTCAACGATACGGGCGAGATGGATTCTGACACACGCAAACGCCTTGATGCGCTGATTTCCTCGCTCGAATATCGCGGAAAAATGACACTCACCGCTTGGATTGAGATGTTAAAAACCCTACAAAGCCAAGAAACCAGGCCAGAAACCTTACCAAATTCTCGCAACGAGTCGCGAAGCAACGCGGTCAGCGTTGTTCGCCCTAATCAAGCCAATCAATTTATTGATTGGCTTGAAATAACCAAAGTCGACGGCAATTCAGTCGATGTCGGCTTCTATCGCCACCATATCGACCCTATGAGCCCGTTCGCCGCCAGCATGCGCCCGCACCTCCATGGCATGACCGTCACCTCCGCCACCTTGCAGGACCGCACCGAAGATGAGGCGCATAACTGGAGCATCGCTGCACAACGATCAGGCGCGCAATATCTAACCGCTGAGCCGCACAAATCCAGCCACACCTCACCGTTCGATTACAAAAACCGCACAAAAGTCTTCATCATAAATGATGTGAATAAGAACAACCTCGCCCAAGTCGCCGCGGCCTACCGCACCCTGTTTACTGCAAGCAATGGTGGCGCGCTCGGCTTGTTCACCGCCATTTCCCGTCTGCGCGCAGTGTATGAGAAAATTACGCTACCGCTGGAAGAACACAGCATCCCCGTCTATGGTCAGCATATCGATAAAATCGACACAGGCACACTTATTGATATGTTCCGCGCCGATGAAACCGCCTGCCTGCTCGGCACAGATGCGGTGCGCGATGGCGTGGATGTGCCCGGGGAATCGCTCCGCTTGCTCGTCTTTGACCGCGTGCCGTGGCCGCGCCCGACCATCCTGCACAAGGCACGCCGCAACGCATTCGGCAAACGCCAATATGATGAAATGCTCACGCGCCTGAAATTAAAACAAGCCTTTGGCCGCCTGATCCGCCGCGCCGATGATAAAGGCGTGTTCGTCATGCTCGATTCCATGCTTCCCTCCCGCCTGCACGGTGCGTTTCCGCCCGAAGTTGAGATCATCAAATGCGGCATCGCCGAAGCGAGCGCAGAAATTGCATCCTTTTTAAACGAAGGACATAAAAATAAAACAAAATAAACAGCTAATCTTTATTAGCCGTGCGATTCCGCTATACTAAATTTATGGTTTTTTATACAGTATAGTTAAGATGAAACCGTTTATTTACGACATTACAGGCATTGACCCGATTAAGGCTTTCTTGGCCATCAAACACCTGCCCTACAGCCTGCTCCTCGATAGCGCGGATCGCAAGCACCCGAACAGCCGTTACACTTTCGTGGCTTGTAAACCAATTGAGACAATCGAGGCCAAAGACGGCGAAATTGAAATCACAAATTGGGAACAGCGTATCACACTAAAAGACGCCGACCCGTTCGAAACCATTCAAAGCCGCATGCGATCATGGATTAAGTTTGCCGCCCCTCTTCCCAACATGCCCCCTTTTCAAGGCGGCGCGGCAGGGCTGTTCGGCTACGACCTCGCACGATATTTGGAAGACTTGCCCAAAACCGCAAAACGCACCCCCGACATGCCCGACATGGCCATCGGCATTTACGATCAGGTTTTGGCGCATGATTACTTGCTAAAGAAAACATACATTTTCACCCACGCGCGCAACGAAAAGGACGCAAGCCGCAAACGCGCGCATTTAATAGAGCTGTTTGAGCAGGAGTTAGAACCGCCGCCCTATCAATCTCCTGATATTGTCTGGCTGTCCAACTTCACTGAGGACGAATATAAAGACAACGTCCAAAAGGTCATCGATTACATCTATGCCGGCGATATTTTCCAGGCCAACCTGTCACAGCGTTTCGATGCCAAGCGCCCCGAAAATTTTGATCCGTTCCTGCATTACATGCATATGCGCGAAATCTCTCCCGCGCCTTTTGCGGCCTACATGCACATTAACGATATAAAAATCGCCTCAACCTCGCCCGAACGCTTCTTAACCGCCCACAATAAACGCGTAGAGACCCAACCAATAAAAGGCACACGTCCGCACGTAAAAGACGTTGTGCAAGATAAGAAAAACCGCGCCGACCTGAAAAACAGCCTTAAAGATCGCGCCGAAAACACCATGATCGTCGACCTGCTGCGCAACGATCTGGCCAAAGTCTGCGAAGCTGACAGCGTAGACGTCACAGATTTATGCAAGCTGGAAACCTTCGCCAATGTTCATCACCTTGTCTCCACCATTCAGGGCAAACTCCGTCACAACAAAACCGCAACAGATATGCTAAAGGCCGCCTTCCCCGGCGGGTCAATCACAGGTGCACCGAAAATCCGTGCAATGGAAATTATTGAAGAACTCGAACCCTCCCGCCGCGGGCCCTATTGCGGCTCCATCGGCTATGTCGGCTTTGACGGCGCGATGGATACGAACATCCTCATCCGTACGCTCATCTATGATGAAAACCGCATCAGCCTGCAAGTCGGCGGCGGCATCGTCGCAGACTCAAACCCCGCGGAGGAATATCAGGAAACCCTCGACAAGGCGTGCGGCGTGTTCAAATCCTTCGAACCGCTAAAAAATATAGAAAAAGAAGACGCTGAAAAAGAAAACACCGAAAACCTACAACCCAAGAAACCGACCGAAACCGCCGCTTAAAAACGATGGCAGCCTCAAAACATGCGTGTATTTTGAAGTTGATAGGACACTCAAACCCGCATCTCTTGTCTTTTCTTAAACTGCGCCCATGCTATAAGAAATAATGATTTTAATCATCGATAATTATGATTCATTTGTCTACACCCTCGCGCGCTACGTCAAACGCTTGGGGCATGAATATGTCGTCGCACGAAATGACAAAATAAGTCTGGAAAAAATCCAAAAGCTTAAACCAAAAGCCATTATTCTCTCCCCCGGGCCCTGCACCCCGAAAGAAGCAGGCATCTGCATAGAATTAATCAAGGAATTAGGCCCGCACATCCCCATTCTCGGCGTCTGTTTGGGGCATCAGGCCATCGCCGAAGCCTATGGCGGCCTCACAATACGCGCCTCAAAACCCGTCCACGGCAAGGCCAGCATGATCGACCATAACGGATCCGAATTATTTTTAAACATCCCTACCCCGTTCCAGGCAGGCCGCTACCATTCTCTGATCGCCACAATTGAAAGAACATCGGGTCTGACCATCACCGCCCTCGGCCCCGAAGATGAAATTATGGCTTTTCAGCATACAGCCCATCCCGTCTATGGCGTGCAATTTCACCCTGAATCCATCCTGACACCACACGGGCCGACAATTATAGAAAACTTCATCCGATGCGCAAAAGACTGGCACACCGCCCAACAATAATGATATGACAACGCAAAGAATTCAGGGCAAAACGTAAAAGGATAAACACCCGTCATGATACAAAACCTCACCGTATATTTAGGCTCTTCCGGCAGATGCCGCCCCATATTCAAAGACACGGCGGCAACCCTAGGCACATCTATCGGTGAGAAAGGAAAAACCTTAATCTATGGCGGTATGGATGCGGGGCTCATGGGCATCGTCGCCAACACCGCATTGGACGCAGGCGCGCGCGTCACAGGCATCATCCCGAAAAGATTAAAAGACAGTGAGCGCATTCACCCCAACCTGAGCCAGACCATTCTCGTACCCGACCTATGGGAACGAAAATTAAAGATGTTCCAACGCGCCGATGCAATTATAACCCTCGCGGGCGGCTTCGGCACAATCGATGAATTCTTAGAAGCCTTATATTGGGCGAACCTGGGCGCACATAAAAAACCCGTTATCCTTGTAAACACTGAAAATTACTGGGCCGGTTTTATCGACTATCTAAACAGCCTGCCTGATCTGCCGAAGGAGCACCTGATTATCGTCAATACAGTTGAGGAAATTTACGAGCGCTTGGAAAATTACAACACCGTTCAGGAAGAAACAAAAGACAGAAGCAAAACACCACACTTCGAAGACGAAATCTTAGGCAAAAAAAATGATGCCCCGCTTATCTTTGACGCACCAACCGTAAAAGACAGCTACAAACTCGCCACCGCGCTCGGCCTAAAACAACTCGGCAAACACAGCCGACCAATAGGCCTGATCAACACATCAGGGCAATATGATGCGCTATTAAAATGGATAACAACCGCGCAAGAAGAAAAATTCATCACCGATCGCTGCACAGAGCTGTTCGACGTGGCTGAGACAGAAACCGAACTCCAAAAAAAACTTGCGAGCCAAACAGGTATTAACATAAACTTGCACACAGAAAAATGGGGCCCGGGCGAAACCGAAACCCACATAGAAATAAAAGAAACGCAGTAATCGGGTTAAACATGTCGAATGAATTAAGCAAAGACTTTAACGATAAAGCGCAAACTCTGGGCGAAAGGCTGATGGAAATCACAGACCACGCACTTGGTTCAGCAAAGTTCGAAGAGCTGACTCAGGCCATGCAGTCACTTGCCCTGTCCGATCATCAAAAAGACGTTATCCAAAGAAACGGCACACAGGCCTTCAGAAATGCTGAAATGGTTTTGCCTGAGATGGAAAAAAGGTTGGCACACAGCCTGCGCGACCCACTGGCAAAGGCCTCCAGCGCAATATCCATGGGCGCTGAATTCGGCGAAAGTGACATGGTCTATAGCGGCCTTATCGGCCTGAGAGACGTAATCGAAGCTCATACGCACAATTTCTCAATGTTCTTTGATGGCAAGGCAGACCCGTCAGTACAAACCGCCTTAGACCAAATCGAACAACTCCGCCCCGCCGTGGACGAGCTTATCTCTGAGATGGAAGAAAAACATGGATTCAGCGAAGACCAACTCGACCAAAAAGAAAAAGCCTGGGACTATGTGAAGGCAATATCTGACGAAGAATACAACACGTCTGCCCCTGCCTAACGGTTAGCCAAAATTTTAAATATCGTACCCTTGCCCTGCAGACTGGTTGTAACGCCGCCCCGCTTCCGCAACATAAGATCTGAACTCATTCTCAACAATGCCTGTTAACGTACGCCTATATGACGTACGCTCTTGCGGTGGTATAACGGTTTCCAAGTCCAGAACATCAATCATATCGGCATGCGCCGCCAACATCGCGATACGCCCGTGTTCGGCAAGCAAACGCTCTTCAACCTGCTCACGCATCGCCTCTCCGTTATAGAAAAAGCCTAGGTTATCAATATATTCAGAATTCTGGCGCTCAAACAAACTCAGCAAATTATCCGCAATCGCCACTTGTTCATCATGCGAATACAACGATGCAATATCATCTGCGCGCTCTGTCACCATCTCGGCAAAAATCCGCTCAAACGCATCGCGATCTTGCGGATCGTCCTGCAACCGTTTCGCCATGGCATGTAAATTTATGTTATCGACGCTACAATCGAAGAAGTAAGAAATCTTCTCCTGCCGATCAGCGCGAAACGCCGCCATATCCGCCTGTAAATTTTCACCATCAGGGTCTTCGGGGCGTGCCCCGCGCGTTGTAAACCGAGGGGATAAAACTTCTTCATAAACATCACGCGAAACTAAGGTTTCCACCAATTCAGGATCACACTGATTTTGCGCAACAAATTCTTCCATATCACTGGTTTGCCCCTGAGAGAGCACACCGTCAACCGCTTGCCTGTCAGCGTTATCAGTATCGGGAACAGGCGCCTCAGTTCGTGGCCGATCCTGATCACTCTGCGCCTCTTGCGCATGCGCCCCACTCGCGCCTGAAATCGTCAGCCACAACGCCGCCAACGTTGCCTTTGTCAATTGACTTGTTTTTTCAAACATAATTGCCTTTATCAAAACCTCGCTTTAAACCGCACGTGCCATGCGGTTTTGTCACTATAGCCATGATACTATAACAAAAGCGTTAAAAACGCACATTTTTATGAAAATAAACTCCTGAAGCGTGTATGCGGCTTAATTATAGCCCGCAACCGCAACCAGCTTCGCCTTGGTCAGCGCAATCTTTTCCTTCGTGCGCTTAATGTCAGAAGGCTCAACCAACAGGGTCAAATCCTCGTTCAAATCGCGCAAAGATTGCTCCAGACTGTCTTTATCCAGATCATCAAGCGAGATCGCCTCCTCGGCCAAAACGCTGCAATGCTCAGGTGTGATGTCGGCAAAACCGCCCGCAATGAAAATCTTACGCACGTCTTTATCGCCCTCTGCCTTATGCAAACGCACAACCCCTGCAGATAAGGAAGACACAAGGCCGCAGTGACCTGACAAAATGCCCATCATGCCCTCATCACCCGGAATTTCCGCCATATAAACAGGCTCCGAAATCAACTTCTTCTCCGGTGATACAAGCTCAAAAAATATTTCTGACATAATGATTATCCTTACTTATTGGTTCGCTTGGTTCATCTCTTTTTTCTGAGCATCTTCGTAAGCCTTTTTTAGCTCTTCAACAGATGGCAAATCCATTGTCTCAACATCACATTGCTTATCCATAGCGATAACTGACAAGTGATTATATCTTTGCCTATATGCTTCATATTCTGTCTGCTCAGCATTTTTAAAATCCATAAAGAACCAAGGCACAAGTAAGAACCAGCCAGCAACACCAAGCGCAACGTTCTTTCCTGTTTTATCAGTTTTAGGAAGAAGACGCTGTATCTCACCTTGGATATTAGTCATCTCAAACTCTAAGGCTTCACAAGACTTTTTCTGATCGCCGTATTGAGAAATCATAACTGGTGCGGGTGTTCGGCCTCCACATGCAGTTAAAAACAAAAGAGACGAAATCATCAAAAGTGAAAATATTTTTCTAATAGCTATCATTATATTACCTTGACCACTTAATCTGAAATTCAATCTCTTCTTCATCATCTTCACGCTCATGCTCAA
>CAZPMH010000011.1:0-3696 GCA_964587815.1 uncultured Micavibrio sp. | reverse complement strand
GACCACTTAATCTGAAATTCAATCTCTTCTTCATCATCTTCACGCTCATGCTCAATGCTGTATGTCGCATGATCGGGAACCGTGACGCGCTCTCCTTCGAAATCGAACGCAACGGTCTTGCCTGTCTCCAGAGCATCCGCCACACGACGAAGCGTCGCAATAAACGCCTCAACAGAGCGCTCCTTCTCAATATCCCGTTCGTCACTCATAATCTTGCTTCCTTATTAAACATTAAGCGAAGAGCTTTTTATACCCACATGCAATAAGCAAACTGAATTTGTGTGTGGCCAGAAAAGCGAGGCGAAGTGTATTCAAATACACGAGACCGATGCTTGACGCCGCCCACACGCACATTCAGGACGCTTAAGCGGCTTCTTGTGCCATTTTGGTGGCTTTCTCAACTACTTGCTCAATCGTACCTGTCATGTAGAACGCACTTTCAGGCAAGTGGTCATATTCACCTTCAACAATCGCCTTAAAGCCTTTGATCGTGTCTTCCAATGAGACAAAAATACCGGGCGCGCCTGTAAACACTTCCGCAACATGGAACGGCTGAGACAAGAAGCGCTGAATTTTACGCGCACGCGCAACAGTCAGCTTGTCGTCTTCTGACAATTCATCCATACCCAAAATCGCGATAATGTCTTGAAGGTTCTTATAGCTCTGAAGCGTCTGCTGAACCGCGTTCGCAACGTTGTAATGCTCTTCACCAATCACGCGCGGGTCAAGAATACGTGATGTTGAATCAAGCGGGTCAACCGCAGGATAAATGCCTTGCTCCGCAATCTGACGAGACAAAACTGTCGTCGCGTCCAAGTGCGAGAATGTTGTTGCCGGCGCGGGGTCAGTCAAGTCATCCGCAGGCACGTAAACCGCCTGAACCGATGTAATCGACCCTTTATTCGTTGATGTAATACGCTCCTGCATCGCGCCCATTTCCGTCGATAGCGTTGGCTGATACCCCACCGCAGATGGAATACGGCCAAGAAGCGCAGACACCTCAGCACCCGCCTGTGTAAAGCGGAAGATGTTATCAAGGAAGAACAGAACGTCCTGGCCTTCTTCATCACGGAAATATTCCGCCATCGTCAAGGCAGACAAGGCAACACGGGCACGCGCACCCGGCGGCTCGTTCATCTGACCGTAAACCAAGGCCACTTTTGATTCTTCGTGTGAGCCCGGCTTAATAACGCCTGATTCGATCATCTCATAATAAAGGTCATTACCTTCACGCGTACGTTCACCAACACCACCGAAAACCGACACACCACCGTGGCCTTTTGCAATGTTGTTGATCAATTCCATGATCGTAACGGTCTTACCAACACCGGCACCACCGAACAAACCGATTTTACCACCCTTCGCATACGGACACAGAAGGTCAACAACCTTAATACCCGTCACAAGAATTTCCGTATCCGTCGCCTGTTCCGCAAATGTCGGGGCTTCACGGTGAATTGTCCATTTTTGCTTTGTTTTAACGGCCTTGCCTTCATCAATCGGCTCACCAACGACATCAAAAATACGACCCAAAGTTTCCGCACCAACAGGAACGGTAATCTGGTCACCCGTATCAAGAACAGGCAAACCACGGCTCAAGCCGTCTGTCATATCCATCGCAATCGTGCGGACTGAGTTTTCGCCTAAATGCTGCGCAACTTCCAAAACCAATGTCTGGCCGTTATTATCAACATGGAGAGAGTTCAAAATCGGCGGAACCGCACCATCTTCAAATTCCACGTCGACAACCGCACCCAAAACCTGAAGGATTTTACCCTTTGCGTCTGCGTATTTTTTATCTTGTTTAGCCATGTTTTCAGTCCTCTTTTTTTAAACTTTAAATTTCTTCGTTAAACGGCCTTCGCCTTATTTTTGTTTCTTTTCTTGTTCCTCATCAATGCTGTCTTGCGCAACACTTGTCCCGTACTCTTTTGAAATGTCAGAGGTATCTTTATCTCTGCTCTGACTTTTTCCCTCTTTCAAATCAGGTGGCACATACGTAGCTTTCGCCTCCTGATATTTTTTTTCAAACACTGTGTTTTCCCTTAATTTCGCAAAAACGTCAACCGCTAGTTTTCGCCCTGCCTCACTGTCTGAAGGGTAGTGAACGCCTGCAACTTCTCTGCGGTATGCAACATCAAGCGCAAACTGTTTATAACGCTCTGCATTCTCGGGGTCAAAATCGCCTAATAATAAGGCCAATAAATACGTTTGCCCTGCATGCCCCGAAGGATACGCCGCATGCTGCGGGTTACCGATAACCGTAGAAAGCGTTTTATCAATCTCGGTCGGACGCGGCCTGGAAAAATGCATCTTACGCTCAAGGGTAAAATATCCGAAATCAATGTCAACCGCGCGGATCAACTCAAATGTTTTGTAATTTTCTTCACGAAACAAACCTTCGCGAATAAAATGGTAAATCACAGGCTCGAACTGGTTTTCGCTGATAATCTTTGCAACCGTCTCTTCATCGCGCGCTGTTTCGGCCAATTCGTGCAAATAGGCCAATTCTTTTTGCGTTTCTTCACTGCTGTTCTTGGGTGGCTCAGGCAATTCAAAAACCAAATCACGATCAAGGATAAACGGCCCGCGCTCAAGCCAAGTCAACAACGCCGTATCCCATCCGCTTTTGGGAAAACGAATATCATCAAGCGCCACCGAATTTTCTTCGGATACATTGGCCTTTAGGCTTTCTGCAAAACTGGAAAAAACAGGAGCACAGAACAAAATCGCAAAAACCAAAAACAAACACGCAAACGGCGCACTCGATTGTTTTGTTTTCAAATATGTTCCAAATCTACGCATAGATATATCAAATATGTCCCAACATATATCGGTAAAGAGCTTATAAGGCTTCCGCACCGGATATAATTTCAATCAATTCCTTCGTAATATAAGCCTGACGCGCGCGGTTATATTGCAGGGTGAGATCATTAATCATATCACCGGCATTACGCGTCGCATTATCCATCGCTGTCATCCGTGCGGCCTGCTCGCCTGCCGCGCTGTCTAACATCGCGCGATAAATCTGAACACTGATGTTACGCGGCAACAAACGCTCAAGAATCTCTTCTTCACTCGGCTCAAAGCTATAGATAAACGGCAACTTCCCGTCTTCTTGTGCCTCTTCCTCTTCTTCATTCTCAACGTTCTGAATTTCAAAAGGAATAAGGCGCGGCGATGTTGGCTTTTGCACCAAAACAGAGTGGAAATGGTTAAAGACAATCGTACATTCGTCGAAATTGCCCTCATCAAATTCACCCATAACAAATTCTGCAACCATATTGGCCTGCGCAAATTCGACTGTGTTTTTGCCAAACACATCACGGAAAACCTTCACAATCTGATCTGAACGCGTACGGTTGAGCAAATCAAACCCCTTACGACCGACACAGATAATCGAAACATCCTTACCGTCTGCCTCCATTTTTGTGATGATCTCTTCCGCATGCTTCACCGCGTTAACGTTAAAACCACCACAAAGCCCGCGATCCGCTGTAACAACAATCACAAAATGCCTGCGATCAGACCCCGTACCACTGAGAAGCGGAGAGTCTGAATTCCCGCCGATATTAGCCGCCAAACGCGACAGCATTTGTGCCATCATCTTGGCATAGGGCTGCGAACGCTCGGCCTGTTCTTGCGCCTTACGCAGCTTCGATGCCGCAACCATCTTCATGGCTGACGTAATCTTCC
>CAZPMH010000010.1:55220-79358 GCA_964587815.1 uncultured Micavibrio sp. | reverse complement strand
GCGCGCTTCGCAAACAAGCCAATCGTCTTGGCTTCGCCGTTTTTCACATCCTTAAAATCACAATTGATAAACGCCCCGTCCAAATCCTTCTTCTGAACAGATTTAATATATTCATTCGACGCGAGGCAGATAATCGAATTGTCTTTATGATCCTTCACCGCGTCATTACAAGCCTGCGTGATTTTACCGCCCCAGAAATCGTATAAATCCTCACCCTTCGGCGTGTTGAGCTTCGTCCCCATCTCCAGCCGATAGGGCTGCATCAAATCCAGCGGGCGGAGCAATCCATACAGCCCCGAAAGAATGCCCAAATGCTCTTGCGCGAACGCCATATCGTCCTGATCCAGGCTGTACGCGTCTAATCCTACATACGTATCACCCTTAAACGCGTACGCCGCCGCGCGGGATGTCTCGGGCGTAAACTCCTGATCAAACCCCTGATATCGATCATAATTGAGCTGCGCCAGATTGTCAGACAAGCTCATCAGGCTCTTAATCTCCGCCTTGGATTTATCACCCAAAATCTGCGCAAGCTCCAACGCCTCATCTCTAAACCGCATATCGCTATGCGTTTTCACGGGTACATCACTCTCAAAATCCAATTTCTTCGCCGGCGACACCAAAGCAAGCATGATTATTCTCCTTCATTTTCGTTGGAAGTAACATATAGGATATCTTCGAATAGTTGTTTCCCAGGACTATCTAGATCAAAAGTATGTAAACTATAAACTTTTCCATTCTTTAAAATTTCAATATTTATTTCATTACAACCTAAGCATGGAACAAGCTGTACGTTCATATTTTCCATTTGAAACCTTAATATATATGTCGGAATAAACGCGCAAAAATCAACATACCTGATGTCTCCTTCTCTTTGAAAAAGAAAGGCTTTATTCAGCTTTAAAGTACTAGATATAATAGAAATTTGCCTCTGGTTTAGCTCTATTTCTTTATCCTTGAATGTGTCGAAGTCGATATCGGGTAAATCAGTAACATCATGTTTTCTGAGGTCTACGAATTGCGCAGATTTAGCTTGCTTTAAGTACGAAAATGACTCAGTCAATGGCTGTCCGGCTGCCTCTTCAAAACGTTCAAAAGACTCTGCAAAAATTAAAGGTTTCTCTTCTTCCTTAATGCCTGCTTGACCATGATTATTGGTCGCAAAAAACGCAAATCCTGCAAACCCCATAATCAGGCACAAAACCACAACCAAAAACTTATTCATTGAACAGGCCCTTTCTCGACAATGATTTAACTGTAGAAGCCGAAAGCCACACGAGCAAGCGGATTTTCGCGATAGCTGATATCGATTTTCTCCATAACGGGATTATCTTTGACATAAAAGCGCCGCAAAGGTAAGATTTGCATGCAAAAATCAAATAGGGGTGCAAAAATTGTATGGGAAAATACGAAGACTTCAAGGGCAAATACGAAGAGATCCGAGACAAATTCGGTGACGTCATTGGCACATCAAAATTCGCGCAAGACCGCGCCTTAGTAAAAAAATTCACTGGCGGAGAAATCACGCGCGAGGACTACGAAGCCTACAGCAAGAACGGAACGGTTGACGAAATTTTCGGCCATATCGTCGACGCCAATCCGCAGCAACGCTATTACGGCTTCACCGTCAGCTACGGTTACGAGCAAGCCAAAGCCGTGCGTAATTTCATGCTTGCATCCGATGTGCTGTCTTTCATGATGGAGGCAAATGTCTCCCTCGATTTAGATGATCCGAAAAACGCACGCACAAAAGAGATTTATCTTGATGGAATCCAATCCTACGCCATGAAGAACAATAAAGCGCCCCGCGTGCAAGAACCCTACCGCAGCCACCCTGAAATCGCCGCCGCGATTGAGGATGTAAACGGCCGCGACTATGATGACGGCCCGATCTACAACCCCAAAACCGCCACCAAAGACCAACTCGACGATATGAGCGATCACGGCATCGGTTTTTAACGCATCACATTTAGCTTAACGCCCCGCTTTACAAAACCGCATGTGAAAGTCATCATATCGGCAGAAAAAATCATGCCGAGCGATCACACCATGACGAAATTGCAGTACCGCCCAGAAATTGACGGCTTGCGCGCGATTGCGGTTCTGGCGGTCATTCTCTATCACGCGGAATTCCTTATTTTCGGCGTAAACCCGTTCAAAGGCGGCTTCATCGGCGTCGATATTTTCTTCGTCATTTCAGGCTATCTCATCACCTCCATCATCTTGAGAGAGCGCGCTGAAAACCGATTTAAATTATCCGAATTCTACATCCGCCGCGCCCGCCGCATTCTGCCCGCCCTGTGCGCGGTCATGCTGGCAACACTACCCTTCGCGTGGGCTTTACTGCTCCCCATCCCGTTAAAAGAATATGCAGGCTCCGCCCTGTCTGCGCTGGGCTTCGGGTCAAACATCTGGTTCTGGCTGGAAGACAGTTACATCGCCGAGCCGAGCAAACTCAAGCCGCTCCTCCATACATGGACACTGGCGGTTGAGGAGCAATTCTACATCATCTTCCCCATCATGCTTTTATGCGTCACCAAATGGGCGCGGCATTACATGCTCAGCTTTTTATGCGTGCTTTTGCTCATCTCCCTGACGCTGGCGGAACAATTGAGCGGCGCATACCCCGATGCAACATTTTATCTGCTACACACCCGCTTTTGGGAACTCATGGCAGGCGCATTGCTGGCGAAAATGGAAATCGACAAAGGCCGCATCAGCCATCCGTTCTTAGACGCAACCATGCCCGCACTGGGGCTGTTTCTGATCGCACATGCGATTTTCACCTTCGAAGACACAATGCGCCACCCCGCATTCATCACGGCCATCCCCGTTATCGGCACCATGATCATCATCTGGTTCGGCAAGGGCGGAGAGCTGGTCAGCGACGCCCTCAGCACGCGCGTCATGGTCGGCATCGGCCTGATCTCCTATAGCCTCTATCTCTGGCACTACCCGATTTTCGCTTTCGCCCGCATCGAATGGGAAACGCTCAGCGATACAACAAAGCTCGGCGCAATTGCGCTGTCCTTCCTGCTCGCCGCGACAAGCTATATCCTGATTGAGCGCCCCATGCGCTACAGACTCGGCCTGAAATCCTTCGCCGCGCTGATCATCATCGCGCTCGCCACACTCGCCGCGGTGAACATCTTTATTCTAAAAACCGATGGCGCAAAATTCCGCATGGCCGCCTATGAGGGAGTATTCGAAACAGGCGCGCGCAACCCGACCATTGACGGCAAAACCTGCTTCGAACCGCGCCCGAATTTAGGCGAGCATTGCAAATTCGAGGTCGAAAACGCCAAGGGCACCATCATCGGCATCGGCGACAGCCACCTTGCTATGTTCGGCCCCGCGCTAAAGGTGTTGGCGGCAAAACACAATATGAATTACGAACAATTCCCGCGCTGCGTCTTTATCGCGCACACCGAAATTCTGCGGCTGGACAACAGCATCGACCCAAACCCGTGCCCGTTGGAGCAATTGCAGGAATTAAGCACCCGCGAAAACGTGATCATCGTAAAAGCCAACCGCTTGACCTATCGCATCACGGGCGAGGATATAGACGGCGCAACCCGCGGTGAGGGCTTCACCGACCAATACGCCGTGGCGGATAACACCGCAGGCGTTGAGAGTATTGAAGACGCGATCATTGCCACCAATCAGGAAATCCTCAATCAAGGCCACCGTCTGGTGCAAATCTACCCCGTGCCTGAGTTACCCTTCGTTGCCGATTACCGCCTGAAAAAACTCCTCAGCGGTTATGAATTGGATGTAAAAGCCCGCCTGAAAGACATCGAAGCGGAACATATGACTACATCGCACAACGGTTACAAAACCCGCCACGAACAAGCGGTTAAGGCTCTGGATGCAATCATGCATGAAAATTACATCACCATCCGCCCCGATCAACGCCTCTGCACGGCGGGGCAATGCAAAGCCCTCGAAAACGGCAAACTCCTCTATAAAGACAGCAACCACCTCTCCACCCACGCCGCCGAGATGATCGTGCAGGATATAGAGGCAGAGTTGGTGAGAAAGGGTGTTTTACAATAAATTGTTGTATTTTATTGTGTTTTGTTGTACTTTTATTTGTGGGAAGGTGCAATGGGACGATGTTATGACTACAATCAATTTATCTGACGACCTCGTCGAGAAAGCAAAGAAATATGCGCAAGTTTACAGTCGCTCCACGCCCAAACAGATTGAATATTGGGCGAAAATCGGCAAGGCGTGTGAGGAAAACCCTGACCTTCCTTATGAGTTTATCAAAGATATTTTTTTGGCGAGGGAGGAAGAGGACGCAACCTCTTTCGAGTTTACGGAGCTTCGCGATTAAACGCCTGGGCGGGAGGCTGTCATGATTGTCCTGCAAAAGCCCGCATTTAAAAAAGCAACGAAAAAGCTAAAGAAAAATCAACGGCTCGATTTAGAGCGCGCCGTAAAAGATATTATGGACAACGTTGAAATAGGCGCTATGAAAAAAGGCGAGCTGGCAGGCGTGCGCGTGCATAAATTCAAAATGGTCGGCCAACTCACCCTCATCGCCTACACTTACGAAGACGAAAAAATCACCCTCACCCTGCTGGCCTTCGGCTCCCACGAAAATTTCTACCGCGATTTAAAGCGTTAGTCTTTAAGGCTCTTTCCAAAAAACTTTTGCACTTGCTTGGCAAGATGTAATTCCAGAGAACCCATTGCGCCCCATAGAAAGACGTATTCTTTGTTCATTAATAGGTTCTATTTCTTTGCCGCGTTGATCGCTCACTTCCCAAGCTATTGCTGTTAAGTTTGATTTGCATGCCATAGCTACAGCATCGCTTTCTGGTATAAATTGATATCGTGAATAATATATTGTGACTCCAAACCCATTATCAGCTTCCTCGATCACATATTCAGTATCTTTGTCATAGGTTTGCATTGGCTTGTTCGTATGGCTTACAGGTGTAGCACATGATGAAAAAACAAACGCTGAACATATTAGTAATAAGAAATGGTAGTTATTCATAAAATCACTCCCACTCGATCGTGCCGGGGGGTTTGCTGGTGATGTCATAGGTGACGCGGTTGATGCCGTGCACTTCATTGATGATCCGAGTGCTGACGCGCCCTAAAAATTCATGTTCAAACGGGTAGTAATCCGCCGTCATCCCATCGGTTGAGGTCACGGCGCGCAGAGCACACACATAATCATAGGTGCGCGCATCGCCCATCACACCAACGGTTTTCACGGGCAACAGAACAGCAAAGGCCTGCCAAATCTCATCATACAGCCCCGCCTTGCGAATTTCGTCCAAATACACCGTATCGGCCTTGCGCAAGATATCAATCTTCTCCTGCGTAATCTCACCCGGAATACGAATCGCCAAACCCGGGCCGGGGAAGGGGTGACGGCGAATGAAATCTTCGGGCATACCCAGCTCTCGCCCGAGCGCGCGCACCTCATCCTTAAACAATTCGCGCATCGGCTCAACCAGTTCCAATTCCATATCATCAGGCAAACCGCCGACATTATGGTGGCTCTTAATCGTCTCAGACGGCCCGCCGCCAAAACTCACACTCTCAATCACATCAGGGTACAGCGTGCCCTGCGCTAGGAACTTCGCGCCGCCCACACGGGCAGAGCAGGTGTCAAACACCTCAATAAACATATTCCCGATCAGCTTGCGCTTCATCTCAGGGTCGGAAATCCCCTCCAGCCCGCCAAGGAACTTATCACTCGCATCTTCGTGGATCAGCGGAATGTTGTAATGGTTGCGGAACAAATCAACCACTTGCTCGCTCTCACCCGCGCGCATCAGGCCCGTATCGACATAAATACAGGTCAGCTGATCACCAATCGCCTCATGGATCAAAACGGCTGTGACGGAGCTATCCACCCCGCCTGACAGGCCGCATATCACCTGACCATCGCCGACTTGGGCGCGGATTTTTTCAATCTGCTCCTCACGGAAGGCTGCCATCGTCCAATCGCCCGCACAACCACACACATTATGAGTGAAGTTTTTCAGCAAATCTTTCCCATGCAGCGTATGCACAACTTCAGGGTGGAACTGCACGCCATAAAATTTACGTTTTGTATCCGCGATAAAGGCAAACGGCGCACCGTCCGATTTTGCCACCACTTCAAATCCGTCGGGCAATTCCGCCACATGGTCGCCGTGGCTCATCCACACCTGTTCGTGCGCGCCTTCATCCCAAACATTGGTGGTAATATCCGAATGGCTAAGCACATCCACATAAGCGCGGCCAAACTCGCGGCTTTGCTCGCCTTCAACCTTTCCGCCAAGTTGTTGCACCATCGTTTGTTGCCCGTAACAAATGCCGAACACAGGCACGCCAAGCGTAAACACAATCTCAGGTGCGGTCGGCGCATCTTCATCTAAAACCGAGCGCGGCCCGCCCGATAAAATAATCCCCTTCGGGTTATAAGCATTCACCCGCGCTTCATCGGCTTGATTAAAAGGCCAAATCTCGCAATAAACGCCGCTTTCGCGCAAACGCCGAGCGATCAGCTGCGTAACCTGTGATCCGAAATCAATAATCAAAATATGATCATGATGAATATGATGCGCCGTGGCGACTTTTTCCTGTGTCTGTGTCATATGGTTTTTTTAACCTGTTCTGGGCGCGATGCAAAGACGAAATCTGTTGATAGAGCATAAAAACAATGCTGTAATGCGCTTCGTCTAATTAAAGTGCAAAGTTATGTAAGGAAAAACCGCGTGTCTAAAACAACTTTTTCATTTGAATTCTTCCCGCCTAAAAACGATGAATTGGCCGAAAAACTTTGGCCCGAGGTGGAAAAACTGATGAAACTGGATCCGAAATATATGACCGTCACTTATGGCGCGGGCGGCTCTACGAAGGATGGAACGCTGGCGGCTTTGAAAAAAATATCTGAGATGACCGACATTCCGCTCGCCTCGCATTTGACGTTCCTCTCCACCACACGCGCCGATCTGGATGACTATATCGACCGTCTATGGAATCAAGGCGTTAAGCACATCGTCGCCCTTCGCGGTGACCTGCCAAAGGGTACAAGCTATGATGATTTCCAAGGCGATGAGTATTACGATTACACCAGCAATTTCATTAAAGCCTTAAAAGAAAAGCATGATTTCGAAATTTCCGTCGGCGCATATCCCGAAAAACACCCCGATGCGCCGAGCTTAGACGCCGATATCGAAGCATTGAAATTAAAGTGTGATGCGGGTGCAGACCGTGCAATCGCCCAATTTTTCTTTGATAATGATGTCTTCTACCGCTTCCTTGATAAATGCGAAAAGGCGGGAATCACAACCCCAATCTGCCCGGGGCTTCTGCCCGTCCATGATTTCAAAGGCATGTGCGGTTTCGCCAAAAAATGTGAAGCCAGCGTGCCTGACTGGATGCACGAAAAATTCGGTGGCTTAGAAGACAAATCAGAAGAAATGCGCAAAGTCGCACTCGACCTGCTCGTCAGCCAAAGCGAAGACTTCGCCAAAAGCGGCATCAGCCATATCCACTACTACTCCATGAACAAAGCCGACATTACAACGCAAGCAGTTGAGGCGATTAAGTAAGTAGTATTATTTAGTTGCTTTGAAGATAGTCGACAAATTTTTTCAACGTCTCAATGCCGTGCTGTGGCGTTTGAAAAGATTGTTCATCAGGTGCATTTCTGTCATTCAGAAGATTGAAAAAAGTCAGGCGCCATGTGTCAATATCCGTTACGTGCAGTTCCGCAAATTTTACATCTTCAGAACTGATCTGTACACACATGTAGCCCTCTTCAAAAGCGTCGAAAACGAAATTTAGGTGCGGGAAGTGCTTTTTTGCTTCAACGCAAAAACTTTTGAGAAGGTTGAATTCTAGGCAAGGATCACCAAAATCAGCATGCCATACAGGAGGTTCCCATTCTTGAAAATTATCGACACTACTCATTTTAAAAATTGATTACCTTTGCAAGGCTTAACCCAATCCCGGGTTTGTCACAGCAGGGTTTTGACCCATGTCCTGTGCAGGAGCAGTAGTGTCGTTGGCTGGAACCATATCGTCCGGCATCGCGCCGCCATTATGCTGGCCAACTTCTTCGGGGGTCTCCCCATCGAAAAACGCATCGACGGTCGCCGCAGCGTCGTTTGAAACATCATTATCCGCTGTTACAACGAACTCATGCCGTCCGTTTTGTGCCTCAAGAAGCGCGTCCTGAACCTCTGGGGAAAGATCGTCCAGATCAAAGCCGGGTGTCATACTTTTTTGAATAATATCATTCACGCCTTCAATGCCGCCAAGGCTTTCAATTGTCTGTTCTTGAATAGCCCTAACCTCGGGATTATCGGAAAACCCCTGATCCACCATATTGCGAAGGTTGGTCGCAGCAAGCTCTAAATCACTCAAATTATCGGGAGTGACATTAATTTCCAGCCTGCCGGCCTCATCCTTAATATTGTCCCACTGCTCTCGCTGTGAATCATTCAGACTGTTCTCAAACGCTTCGCGTCCTTCATGATGGCCAAGTGGTGTCACGAAAAGTTCTTTTTGTTCATCAGACAAGCCACCGTAAAAACCATTCACCTCATCAATGTGCTTACCGAATTCGGTTCTCTCAATGTATGAATAACCACCACCCGCAGCGGCGCGCAAACGCTCCAACTCCAAAAGATGGTATAATTCGTTGCCTTTATTATCGCTTGTCTCTACTGCGTTTTCCATGTCATACCCCTGCTTTTTTATTCAAATTCTAAAATTCCTGCGAAACCATCAGCGGACAGTAAACGGCTTCTATTGGTTTCTTTCCATCCGTACTATCGACCAAAACCAATAATATTTCAGCCTCATATTGCACCCGTTCATAAACGCCGTCTTTAACGCTATCCAGCTTTATACGAACATTTTCGCCATCTTCACCACCCAGAAAAACCTCACCCATTTTAACGTCAATCGATGCCCATTCCGGCGCGGACTCTAGCTTTTCATCATAAAATAAAGCAATTTGATTGCTTTTATTAAGTGTTAAAGACGCTTTCATTACTTCAATAATACAGAATTTACATATGAAATGGTAGTTTTTACTGGAGTTGTAAAACAAAAAATCAAGCCAGCTCAAACACCGCGTCAATCTCAACCGCCACACCAAGTGGCAAGGATGGAGCACTCACCGCAAACCGCGCGTGCTTACCGCTTTCCCCCATCACATCGGCGATTAGATTTGACGCGCCGTTAATCACTGTCGGCTGATCGGTAAAATCAGGCGTGGAATTCACAAAACCGCCGAGCTTGATACACCGTTTAACCGTGCCCCAATCACCACCCGCGGCGTCCTTAACTTGCGCCAAAATATTTAACGCGCAGGCCTGTGCCGCCGCTGCGCCGTCTTCAACGCTCAAATCATCACCAACGCGACCTAAGTGCATTTTCTCGCCGTTCAAAAACGGAATTTGCCCTGAGACGTAGACCATTTTATCAACCACGACATAAGGAACGTAATTCGCCGCTGGTGCCGCGACTTCTGGCAGGCTCAAGCCTAATTCGTTTAATTTCGCGTCTAATTCAGCATTCGATGTCATGATAAGTCCTTCTTTTTCTCAAAAATAAAACAGTGCCGCAGAGCGCATTCAATCCAGCGCAAAAAGCACAAAGCCCCCTTGTGAATACATGCAACACACTATATGTATAGAAGACGCAAACTGGAAAACAAGAGCGAATATTACGAATGGGATTTTTTAGCTTTTTAGGCATTCTCTCGCCCGCACATATTTCGGTATTTAAACTGACATCACGCGGCAAGAAAATCGGCACGGACGAGGCAGGAAACACATACTTTGAATCACCCGCACGTAAAGGGTATCAAAGACCGCGCCGCTGGGTGATTTACAAAGACGCGCCCGACCCGAGCGCAATACCGCCCGAATGGCATGGCTGGTTGCACCATCAGACAAATGCCGTACCCGACCCCGATGCACCGTCATTACGCAGACCGTGGCAGAAACCGCACATACCAAACATGACAGGCACGAATAAAGCATACGTTCCGAAAGGCCATGTTTTGGCAGGCGGCGAACGCGATAAAGCGACAGGCGATTACGAGGCATGGACGCCGTCCGACTAAATTTTTTTTTGAAAAATAAATAAAGAAAGCAAACCCTATGAAAAGAAGCATGACAGAAACACTGATCGGATTCATCGTTTTGGTCGCGGCCGCTGCATTCTTGAGCTATTCCGTCAAAACTGCCGATATCGCAGATACGGACGGATACATTATCACTGCTGATTTCCAAAGCATAGGAAGCCTGAAAGTAGGGGATAGTGTTCGGATCAGTGGTGTAAAAGTCGGGTCTGTCGCAGCAATTGACCTTGTGCCTGATCGCTATAAGGCGCGTGTTTCTATGAATATCCGCAACCAGCATAAAATTCCTTATGATACAGGAGCCATCATCACAAGTGAAAGCCTTCTTGGTGGCCAGTATTTATCGTTAGAGCCGGGTGGAGATACGGAAATGCTGGAAGCCGGAGATGCGATTGAATTCACCCAAAGCCCGCAAAATCTTGAGCAGCTTCTCGGAAAATTCATTTTCAGTATGCAAAATGATGACAAAGGCGGATCTGACGAGAGCGAGAATGAAGAGCTATAAGATACTAAAATATCTCGCCGTACTCCTCTGCGCCCTGATCGTAATACCAAGCGAAGTGAGCGCGAGGGAAATGACGGAATACCCACGCATTCGTCTTCAATCCTTGGACAAGGCCACCGCGCGCACCATGACATTCGACGCGAAGGTCGGCAACACGTTAAAATTCGGCCCCCTTTATATCCGCGTCAAAACCTGCAAAAAATCTTCTCCCGTCGATGAACCGGAATCAGCCGCGTTCCTTCAAGTCTGGGAAGTCGACTCAAAGGAAAAAGCCGAATGGGTGTTCAGCGGATGGATGTTCGCATCATCACCCGGTCTTTCGCCCATGGATCACCCGATCTATGATGTATGGGTACTGGAATGCCTTGGCCCTGAAGACGTTAAACCTGAAAACATTCCTGTTGTAGAAGATGACGTGGGTGACGAAAATTTGGATGACGAAATTCTGGACGAAGAAACAGAAGAGTAGCCTTAACCTTATTCTGTGTTCCGTGATAAATAAGCCTCAACCAGTGCTTTCTCGCACGGCACATGAAAATCAAAGCGCCTTTTTTTCGACAGGCTTGGCTGCAAAACGCTCAAATACTCCTCATGCGAAATTTCATAAACGCCAAATTGCGTCAAATGATCATTCACAAACTGCGTATCGAGAACATCATACTCTGCGTGATAAAGCCGCGCGGCCAAATGCACAAGACAAACCTTGCTTGCATCACGCATGCGTGAAAACATGCTCTCACCAAAAAACGCCGCGCCGATAGAAAGCCCGTAAAGCCCGCCAACCAGCGTGTCATCAACCCAACATTCAACGCTATGCGCAAAGCCTAAATCGTGAAGCGCGCGGAATGTCTCCGCAATATGCGGGTTTATCCAGGTTTCTTGTCGCGTCTTTGTGCGCGCCCCGCAGGATTTTACCACCTCTTCAAACGCGTGATTAACGCGTATCTCATAAGGCGCACCCTGTAATTTCATTTGTCGTACATTTTTCTTCAAACGCTTCGGCACATGCATATCTGCGATAGACAGCTGACCCCGCTTTTCAGGGCAAACCCAAAACACACGGTCATCGTCCGCACTTTCCGCCATAGGGAAAATGCCTTCACAATAGGCGCGCAGTACAAGTTCGGGCGTTAAAACGACAGTCATCTGAAAAGTATGATGCGGTGGCACCAAAATGCCAACCGTAAAATGCTACATCCCATTCGGGTAATCATCATGCAGCAGGTCATTATTGTCACGCATTGTTTTCAACGATGCCGCATAAGCGCCAAGGACATCCAGCGAGAACAAGGCACGACGTTTGATATAATTATCTTCGCTTTTATCATCGCCGATATCATGATCATTCATAACTTTTTCAACATTGCGTACAATCAAATGGTCGGGAATGTAAACCATGCGGTTGTTCTTATAACCACTGGAACGCAACTCCGCGATCGGGTACGTGCCGCCGATGCTGGCAGAAACACCCACCAATAAAACAGGCTTATGCGCAACCTCTTTCGCACTAACATAGAGAAGGAAATTCTTCAAACCGCCCGGAACCATACCGTGCCACTCAGGCGAGACAAGAATAACCGCGTCGGCTTTCTGTAACTTTTCCAAATAAGGTTTCATCTCTGCCGATAGGTCAGAATCTGCATCCCATGCTGATTCATCCCATAACGGAACGGGGTTGCCTGATAAATCAATCACATCTGCATCATTGCCGCCTTTACGTACTTGCTCAGCAAGCCAGTTAGAGACTTTTGAAGACTGTGAATTTTTCCTATGAGACCCGGAAACAACGACATAATGCATAACAAAAATACCTTTCTGAAAATATGAAAGGATAGGGTAGTCCAAGTAATGGAATGAAGGTACTTAAAAAAACTTAATTATTTTCGGCGTTCTTCTCAGCCAACTTCTTCTCAAGCCAGTGGATTGTATAGTCGCCCGAAACAAACTCAGGCTCTCTCAAAATCCACTCATGTAAAGGCAAAGTTGTCTTGACGCCATCTATGACCGTTTCGCGAATAGCGCGCAGCAAACGATGAATACATTCGTCGCGGTTACGACCGTGCACAATCAATTTCCCGATCATAGAATCATAATAAGGGGGGATGGAATAGCCGTCATAAATCGCACTATCGAAACGCACACCAAGCCCGCCCGGTGCGTGGAAACGTTTTATCTTGCCCGGTGAAGGCACAAACGTATCCGGATCTTCGGCATTGATACGAATTTCAATCGCATGACCACGGAAACGGAAGCCCTTCTTTCGAACACTGAGTGGCTCACCCGCAGCAACGCGAATTTGTTCTGCGATCAGGTCAATCCCTGTAATCATCTCTGTAACAGGATGCTCAACCTGAATACGCGTGTTCATCTCCATGAAGTAGAACTTGCCGTCTTCATACAAAAACTCAATCGTACCTGCGCCAAGATATCCAAGGCCGCGTACCGTATCTGCTGCCAAATCACCGATGTAATCGCGCTCCTCTTGGGAAAGAATAGGGGACGGACCTTCCTCAACCAACTTTTGGTGACGACGCTGAATAGAGCAATCGCGCTCACCCAAGTGAATCGCATTGCCATGGCTGTCACCAAAAACCTGAATTTCAATATGGCGCGGCTTCTCAAGATATTTCTCAATATAAACCGTATCATCACCAAAATTGGCTTTTGCCTCACTACGCGCAGTATTGTATGCCTCGACAAATTCGTCAGCTGCGCGCACGACCTGCATGCCTTTACCGCCACCACCGCTCGCGGCCTTAATCAAAACAGGAAAGCCCATATCGATAGAAGTTTGCAGCCCGTCTTCGGCACTTTCCACGCCACCTTCTGATCCGGGAACAACAGGCAGGCCGAGAGACTGAACCGTCTGCTTTGCCGTAACCTTATCCCCCATCTTTTCAATCAATTCCGCTGATGGCCCGATAAAAGTGAATCCGTGCTCCTCAACCATACGGGCAAATTGCGCATTTTCAGATAAAAATCCATAGCCGGGATGAATAGCATTGGCACCCGTAAGCGCAGCAGCCGTTAAAATAGAAGGAATATTAAGGTAGCTATCCTTACCGGGGGGCGGCCCGATACACACCGACTCATCCGCCAGACGAACGGCCATAGAACTCGCATCAGCGGTAGAATGCACAACAACAGACTGAATGCCCATCTCACGACATGCCCGAATAATTCGAAGGGCAATTTCACCACGATTAGCAATCAGAATTTTCTTAAACATACATACCTAATTGGAATTTCAAATAGCGCAAGGCGTCATGCACGCCGCAGCATTTTCTTATTCAATCACGACCAAAACATCACCAAATTCAACAGGTTGTGCGTTCTCAACCAAAATTTGCGTGACCGTACCGCTCTTATCAGCCTTGATCGGGTTCATAACCTTCATGGCTTCGATAATCAAAAGCGTGTCACCCTCACTCACTGTATCACCTTTTTTAACAAACACAGGCGCGCCGGGATCAGACTGCAAATAAACGGTACCGACCATTGGTGATTTTACACTGCCGGGATGTGAAGACGCGGGCACTTCAGGGGCATCCATACTTGCCATTTGCGGCGCTGCAGGGTCAGACGCCATTGCAAGGGGTGCACCGCCACCCGCAACAACCATGCCGCCTTTTGACACTCTGATGGACTGATCGCCATCGGCAACTTCAATTTCAGTAAGGCCGGTTTCGTTTAAAAGATCGGCCAGCTCTTTAATTGCATCGGAGTCAAATTTCATTGGAAATATCTTATCTTTTTTTTATCTAAGTATTTGAATACAAAAGTTTAGCTAACTTGTCTAGTGCCAACTGATACCCTTTTGCGCCTTGCCCTGCAAACACGGCCGTTGCAACAGGTTCAATATAGGAATGGTGGCGGAAAGCCTCACGCTCCTTCGGGTTGGAAAGATGAACCTCAATGACAGGAACAGATAAAAGCTTCAGCGCGTCATGGATCGCAACCGATGTATGTGTGTACGCAGCCGCGTTAATAACCACGCCGTCCACGCTCTCCAACGCTTCTTGAATCCAGCCAACCAGTTCACCTTCCGAATTGGATTGCCTGAAATCAAGCGTCATCTTGTGCGCATCACACGCCTCTTGGCAAAGGGCGCGAATGTCATCAAGCGTTTGGTGCCCGTAAATATCGGGCTCTCGCACACCGAGCATATTAAGGTTAGGGCCGTTTAAAACAAGAATAGTCTTCATAAAATTACAACGATGAGCTTAGCGTTTATTACTATCACGCGCTTTCCGAAAACCGTCGAGAAACAAATCCACACTCGGATTTTCTATGCCTGGCTGGTAAACCGTGTCAGAACCGATAATGATCGACGGCGTACCGCGCAAATACCAAGATTCAAAATAATCCATATTTCGGTCAAGGTAAGCATCAATCTCAGGGTTTTGCATATCCTGCTCCAGCTGAAGCGTATCAAGCCCGATTTCCTGCGCATAATTTAACAGTTGCGTCTTATCTTCAATCGGCCAACGCTGGTAAACCAAATTAAACATCGGTTCAAACAAACCCTGCTCCGCCGACGCATAGACGGCGCGATAAATCTCGTCATGCCACGCATCACCCATTGATATAATGCGCGGTATGTAAACAATATTACCGTCCTTTTCGACGGCTTCTTTTATAATCGGGTAAATCTTGCGGCAGCCTGCACATTCAGGGCTGTTAAAATTCACAATTCTCAGGTCAGCGCCAGCTCGCGTGATGGTATATTTGCTCGGCGCATCAAGGACGTGCAGGATCTCTTGTTTGTAGTTTTTGTAACTGTAGAAAAGATAGCCGAGCGAGACCACGATCAATCCAATAAGGATCATATGTCTTTTTTTCATGATAAAAACCCGGCTCTCTTACATGTCTGATATCAAAAACAGATGCTTAAAATTAATTCTGCGCACGTGCTTCTGCAACGGCCTTCTTCATCGCATCTAGCCCGATATATCCCGGATAAATTCGATCACCGATAATAAAGCCCGGTGTCCCGCGCACGCCTAGCTCTCTGGCCATCTGAATCGATTTTGTAATCTGGTCTTTTACGCCCTTGCTATCTATATCCTGCTTCAACTGCTCAGTATCCAAACCAAGAGTTTCTGCCAAGCCAACAAACGCGTCATCGCTCTGTGGCCCGCGGTGATTCATCAGCGCAGTATGCATTTCAAAATATTTATCCTGATTTTTCGCAGCCAGAGCATATTGTGCCATTTTACCTGAGGAAGGGCTTAAGATAGGCATTTCCTGAAAAACAACGCGAACATTCTTGTCGCTATCCAGAATTTTTTGGACGTCTTCGAATGCTTTTTTACAGTAGCCGCAATTATAATCGAAATATTCCACGATCGTAACATCGCCATCAGGGTTTCCGGCCGTCGGCAGGTCAGACTGTTTAAAAAACTCTTGATAATCGGTCAGTTTTTCTTGTGCGCTTTGTTGTGTTTTACGCTCCTGATCGGCGCGATAATTATCGACAGAGTCCAAAATATCTTGCGGGTTATTCGCCAAAAATTCTTTGAACAGTTCTTCAAGTTCTGCTTTTTGTGCATCGGTAAATTCTGATGCCTGAGCAGTGTAGGAGGGAACCACCGCAACGGCACAAACCCCAACGGTTAGCAAAAACATATTCATTTTCTTTAGCGTGTTTCTCAAGATACTGCTCCTATTAATAATTTAACTGGCCTCTATAGGCCATGTCTTTATACAATGGCACTATAATATATTCGTTCCATTACGCAAAATAGTTACTTTTTATCCACTGTCTCAATGAAGGTGAGTAAATCTTTTGCCTTAATCCATAAAGCACTACCCTCTTTTTCGTCATTAATCAAGGCTGAGGCATGAGAGCGCGCATAACCGAAACGCCGTTGCAAAACCGCTTCTTCCGCAAGGTGGTATTTCGCCGCATTGGGCTGGCCAAGTCGTCCGTACGCCGTAGCGAGCAGTCTGTGGATCCGCGTTGAACGAGGCTCTTGACGTAAAGCATGCTCCAATGCGTCGACCGCCTCTTGCAAATAAACATCTTCGGTTTTCTGAATAAGTGCATGTGCCAAAGCTGTCTCAATCAGCGGCGAGCTCGGCAATATCTCAACGGCTTTACGATAAGAGGGGATCGCCGCATCAATCTGCCCGAAATCGACCAGCATTTGCCCCTGTAATTCCCAAAAATAGGGGTTTTCAGGTTCTTTCTCAACCAAATCCGCCATGCGTCGTAACGCTTCATCGACACGATTAAGGCGGTATGCGGCAATTGCGCGGGCATATTCTGCGGGGGTCGAAAGGTCGCTGTCATCGTAAACCCAAGGAATTTGTCGCGGCTTTGTAAAGCCGATCAGCTTAGCCACCATTCGTGCATGCTGCTCTTCCCACATTGGCGGGTAAGACGCATCCTTATAGGGGGACTCATCAATTCGGCGCATCAACGCGTCTATTCTGTTATCAACAAGAGGGTGGGTTCTGACATACTCGCTTTGCTGACTTGCGGGAACAAAAACCTCGCCCTTTAATGTATCCATAAACGTTGCAAGGCCTGTCGGATTAATTTGCGCGGTATTCAAAAATGTAATTGCCGCTTGATCAGCCGAGGATTCCTGCACGCGGCTATGCGCCAAAAAACGACGTTGCGCGACAGAGTTACCACCGAGCGTGACGGCCGATGCTGCACCCCCATCACCCGCCGCAATCGCAGCCCCAATCCCTAATAATGCGCTCAGCAAACTTTCATAAGACGCACGCTCAAACGCTTCACGCGTACGGATTAAATGCCCGCCTGAAATATGCCCTGTCTCGTGTGCAAGAACGCCGATAACCTCACCCGGATTTTTTGTTTTCTCGATAAGTCCCGTATAGAAGAAAATATTCGACCCGCCTGCAACAAATGCGTTGATATCATCGCTTTGCACCAAAATGATACGAACCGCATCGGGGTTGAGCTGCGCTGCCTCAAAAATCGGCGTGCCCCAACTGCGTAATATTGTTTCAATTTCAGTATCGCGAATAATCGAAAGGCGCGGCCTGTTCTGCGCTTCGGACAACGCAGAAGAGCCGCAAATCAAAACCATGATAAGCAGTGATAAAATAACTTTAAATCTGGGTTTCAGAAAATGCATGCTTTAAAATCACTGTACGTTACGTGTCTCGCACGGTATGAAAAACGAAGGGCTTTGACAATAATATTCGCACGAAATAAGAAAACGATGCAAACGCCGTGCAAAAATCTATGGTCGTGATAGAATACACCCAGAGAGAAAAATGGAATTACTGACAAACTTTATTTATTACTGGGCCGATGTCATCTGGCTTCCGATATTATTCTGGGGCGTGCACAAGCGTCATCGCTGGTGGGCGCTGGCATTTGGTATTGCCACCATGGTTCTGGTGCGCCTGATCGCCGAAACCATCACATTTATCGGCTACCCGAACGGGATTATGGGCTTTTCTGAAATGCCCGTCTATACACGCGGTATGATCGTGAATACGGTCTTCTACATTCTGTTCTTAATCATGGCGCATTTTTCTCCGAAAACCGAAGGTATCGTATTTATGGCGGCCTGCCTTTCAATATTTTTTATGATTTTTGTTACGGCGACACTTAGTATGCTTGTATAGGTTATGCTGGTATAAGCCCGTTTGAAAGAGAGAGGCAATGAGAAACAAACCGAAAACCAAGGTCAAAACTGCAAAAGGACGTAAAAACTCCTCAACACGTTGGCTGAAGCGTCAGTTGAACGATCCCTATATTCAGGAAGCGGAAAAATACGGCTACCGCGGGCGTGCGGCATTCAAGCTCAAAGAAATTGACGAAAAAATCAACTGCTTGGAGGCTGGTAAAGTGATCATCGATCTCGGCGCGGCGCCGGGCGGATGGTGCCAAATCGCAACGGAAAAAGGGTGCAAGGTCATCGCGATCGACTTGCTCGAAATGGATGAAATGCCTGATGTTCTGAATTTCCAGCTCGATTTCATGGAAGATGACGCGCCTGATTTCCTCAAGGCTGAATTGGAAAAACTCTCCCCCGATGGCCTTGCCGATATTGTGATGAGCGATATGGCGCCGAACACAATCGGCCACAAGCAAACCGATCACCTGCGGATTATGGCCGTGGTTGAGGCTGCTTATTATTTCGCAATCGAAGTGCTAAAGCCTGACGGCGTTTTCATCGCCAAAGTATTTCAGGGCGGCGCGCAGGACGCGATATTGAAGGAAATGAAAAAGAATTTCAAAAGCGTAAAGCACATCAAACCGCCTGCCAGCCGAAAAGAATCAGCAGAGCAATTCGTTGTTGCACAAGGGTTTAAGGGAATTCAGCCCGAATAGATTCCTCAATTAGAAGAACGAATGTAAGCGTCGCGGCTTCGGCGCGCGCAGATCTTTCTCCAACTCTTTCAAGCCGTCTTTGAACGCGGCGTCATCATCAGCGCGCAAACGCAAGCCTGTTCTGACAATGTCAAAATCTTCAATTTTGGATGCACGACGAATATTGTATCGCATATTATCCTGACCGCGCACAACATGCGTAAAGATTGAAACCTCGACCTGCCCGCCCATACGCCTTTCTAATGACTCTTTGAGAGAGATAAAGCGCGCATTATTCGCCATGTTCTCTTCAAACCGCGACAATGCATCACCGTCAATCAACGACGGCGCATGCCTGCAATCAATCAGAGTATCTTCCCAACTGTAAAAACGCTCAGCGCCTTTATTGTTGCTGATACCGTCTTTCGTCTGGGCATTATAATCGAAAAATGTATGAGTTCGAACTTTTGATACGCGATCAAAATTATTGAGGAGGTTTTGACCTGCAATAGAGAGGAGGGTCTCATCGCCGACCACGCGAACATAAAAACCGGCCAGTGCGGTATTTGGAACCATTGTATTCACCTTGTAGTATTCTTTTTCTTTAAATCAAGGATACTAAGAAAAGGTTAACAAATCGTAAGAGGTACAAACAATTTGATCTAAGTCTTAAGACTTTAAACTTTGCGTTTTGGTAAGAGGGAAATCTTCGGGCTTTACATCTTTTGAAAATTCGCTATAACTTCCATGCAAATTTCGAACAAACTGTTCAAAGGCAGGAGATTTGCACATGGCTCGTATTAAAGATTCCACCCAAATTCGTGAAGCACTGACATTCGATGACGTATTGCTCGTCCCCGGAGCATCTGGCGTGCAACCAAATCAGGTTGATACGTCAACGCAACTAACACAAGAAATAAGCCTGAACATCCCCGTTCTTTCCGCTGCGATGGATACGGTCACTGAGGCTGACCTTGCAATTGCCATGGCACAAAATGGCGGTATCGGCATCATGCACCGAAATATGGAGATCGAAGATCAGGCGCGCATGGTGCGTAAGGTAAAACGCTTTGAATCAGCCATGGTGCTCGACCCCATCACAATCGAACCCGACCAGACACTCTCTCATGCGTGGGAATTAATGAGCCGTTATAACATCTCGGGCTTCCCCGTGACGGATAAGAGCGGAAAACTCGTCGGCCTTTTAACCAATCGCGATATGCGCTTCAGCGACGACCCTGCACAACCGATCAAGGAATTAATGACCAAAGAAAATCTGGTTACCGTGACGGCGGATATCTCAAAAGAAGATGCAAAAGCATTGCTTCAAAAACATCGCATCGAAAAATTACTGATCGTCGACGATGCAGGCAAATGCATTGGCCTGATGACGGTGAAGGATATCGAAAAATCCAAACTCTTCCCCAATGCCACCAAAGACAGCCATGATCGCCTGCGCGCGGGCGCGGCAGTCGGCACGGGCGACATTAACGGCGTAGAGCGCGCCGCAGCACTTGCAGAAGCAGGCTTGGACATTGTTGTCGTTGATACGGCGCACGGTCACTCAAAAGCCGTCATTGAAACAGTGCGTAACATCCGCGCACAAAACAAAGACCTGCAAATCATGGCGGGTAATGTCGCAACAGCCGAAGCCGCTCTCGCACTAATCGAAGCAGGTGCAAACGCAATCAAGGTTGGCATCGGCCCGGGCTCAATCTGTACAACCCGCGTCGTTGCAGGGGTCGGCGTGCCACAACTGACCGCGATTATGGATGTCGCCGCCGCATGTGAGAAAAAAGGTATTCCCGTTATCGCCGACGGCGGAATCAAATATTCAGGTGACTTCGCCAAAGCCATTGCCGCGGGCGCATCCGCTGCAATGATGGGCGGCGTATTCGCAGGAACAGACGAAGCACCGGGTGAAGTCATCCTCTATCAGGGCCGCTCCTATAAATCCTACCGCGGTATGGGCTCGGTCGGCGCAATGGTAAAGGGCTCGGCTGATCGTTACTTCCAAGGCAACGTCAACCAAACCAACAAGCTCGTACCCGAAGGGATTGAAGGACGCGTCCCTTATAAAGGGCCGATTTCAAACGTCATCCACCAAATGGTGGGCGGCTTGCGCGCCTCCATGGGCTACACAGGATGCGCCACGGTCAAGGAAATGGGCGAAAAAGCAGAATTTATTCGCATGACAGGCGCGGGCTTTAAAGAGTCGCACGTTCACGATGTAACAATCACTCGCGAAGCACCAAATTACCGCACCGAAAGCTAAGCTAAAAAGCACAAAAAACAGAGCCCTTATATGCTTATTTTAGACGGCATATAAGGGCTTTTTGTTATGTTCAAACAAGGCAGTTTTTGCTATAATTATCGTATGAAAAACAGCGATCTTTTAAGATCAGCATTATTAAGAATTGGGCAATAAAAACAGTAGGTTAAGTTGGTTGAAAGCAAGGCGTAAATATCAATAAAAATGACATTTTTCTTCCGCTTAAAAGCGCACAAAAACCTCATAAAAACAAAAGAAAGTAAATTGTGGAATTAGACATTATTTTGACGATTATCATCGTCGCCTTTGCGTTCTTCGCACAAAGCCTTTTAGGCTTCGGCGGAGGGCTCATCTCCATCCCCCTTCTCAGCCTTTTCATGCCCGTCAAAGACGTCGTCTCCATGGTGATGATCTATCAAATCTGCATGGGGCTTTTAATTTTCTCAACCTTCCGTGACATCCAATGGAAGCCTATTCTAAAAATGATCCCCTCTATGGTTTTGGGTGTCTGCGGCGGTATAGCCTTACTGAATATCTTAGACGGCAATATTATGCGCGCGGTTTTGGCTGTCTACATCTCGCTCCATCTTGCGCGCAAACACACAAAATTTGACCCTCTTGGTCGTTTGATCGAATGGGGCGATGCACATTTTGCGGGCTTTCTTGGCGGCGTTCTGAATGCGATGATCGGCGGCGGTGGCCCTGCCTTTATTCTCTACCTCAAAGATAAGGCGGTCATTTCCTCTGAATTCCGCGCCAGCATCATCGCCGTGCTCATGCTTTCCAACATCCCGCGCGCCATCGGAACAGTCGGCACAGGCATGCTGGATTGGGAATTATTCCTCTTGGGATTATACGCCTTCCCCGGGTTTTTGCTATCTCTATATCTGGGACAGAAACTGCACGACAAAATCCCGCAAAAACGCTTCTTCGTCGCAGTTGATGTACTGCTGGCCGTGTCTGCCGCCTTGTTGATATTCAAGATCTTCACATAAAAAAACCGCTGCACTGAATAAATCAGATACAGCGGCGAGAGTGAGAGAGAATCTAAGTAAGTAAATAAACAAGGGGGCAAGCCTGCGTGAGTAAATCACCCTTGGCCGTCACGCCCTCGTAATATTCACATCCTCATTCGTGCCGCATAATAATCGGTTACAAGATTTTTGCCTCTTTATCACTGCTTGTCTCACAGCGGCTTTTCCTATATCACTATGCGCATGAAACCAGCATCCCGCATAAATGCCACAATCGAAATTTTAGGCTCAGAGCATCGTGACCGCGTGCCCATGGATAAGGTCGTGGGCGATTACATGCGCACCCGCCGCTATATCGGATCAAAAGACCGTAGCGATGTCGCGGAGCGTGTCTATAACATCGTTCGCGCCCATGCGCGCCTCGGCTGGTGGCTTGAACAAAACAAGGCTATTGATACGCCGCGCACCCGTGTTATCGCGTGGCTTGCCTTGGGCGAGCAGGCTGATGAAAAAAGAATTGCAGATCTGTTCGATGGCTCAAAATACGCGCCTGAGCCGTTAAGCGAAAACGAACAAAAACTCGCGCAATCCCTTCAAGGCAAGACGCTCGAACATAATGATATGTCTGAGGCCGTGCGCGCCGAATGTCCGCCTGAATATGAGCCGGGCTTACGTGCCCTGTTCGGTGATGACTTCTTAGCTGAAATGCAAGCGATGCAAGAAAACGCACCGCTCGATATCCGCGTGAACATCTTCACCGCTGATAAAGAAAAGGTCTCAGGCTCACTCGCAAAAGACGGCGTTGAGGTTGAGGAAACAAAATATTGTCCGTGGGCATTGCGATGCAAAGATAAGGCGTATCTCTCCAAAACTAAGGCCTTCAATAAAGGCTGGATTGCCATTCAGGATGAAGGGTCACAATTAATCGCATGGCTTTGTAATGCCGAGCCGGGGATGCAGGTGCTCGATTTCTGCGCGGGCGGAGGCGGTAAAACTCTCGCGCTTGCCGCAGCTATGCAACGAAAGGGGCGCATAGTTGCCACAGATAACGACCCGCGCCGTTTGGAACAGGGCAAAAGACGTTACAAAAAAGCAGGCATCGCCGACATCGTAGAGGTCAGACCGCTCAGCGAAGACCGCCATAGAAAATGGCTCAAACGCCAAAAGGGTACGTTTGATATTGTGCTTGTGGATGCACCCTGCACAGGCTCTGGCACGTGGCGGCGCAATCCTGATACGCGCTGGTCTTACATCGGGCCAAGCATGGAAGAATTAGTTGAAATACAGGCCGAGATTTTAGAAAAGGCGATGAGAGCCGTGAAGCCTGGTGGAAAATTGGTTTATGCAACCTGCTCACTTTTCACCGAAGAAAACGAAGCGCAGATTGAAAAATTCTTGCAAAACAACACAGATTTTGAGCTCATTCCTCTTGATGAAAGCCTGAATATCGGCACGCCTTATATGCGCCTTACGCCACACCGCCACGGCACAGACGCGTTTTTCACCGCTATTTTGCAAAGAAAAACAGACGAACCGACTGAAAGTGCAGCCGAATAAATCGAATTTTAAATCTTTTTCTGCTAAAATATTTGACATATAACGCGTAAATCCATAAATCTATGCGCGTAAAAGCAAGGAACGGATAAAGAGTTTTTAAAATGGAACACGTACCAGGCCGCATATCAGCAACATTTGCATATCATCACCGCACAAATAACAGCGGCGAGATAAAAGCAAGCACTATGCCCGTACATCTTTTGACAGGAAGCGCGGAAGAAGTAAAAGAACTGTTGCCGATTTTACAAGATGAATTCGGCCCAGGTGAGATTGTCTTTACAGACGATCCAGACGCTGCAATCGCTGAATTGGGCGAATATACCCACTAAGAAATTATGTCGGCGTTGGCGTCTCATCAAGACCTTGATCAGGGGCATGCAGGGCGTTGCTTTCAATAACGCAATCAACACCTTGCGCAAC
>CAZPMH010000010.1:0-55120 GCA_964587815.1 uncultured Micavibrio sp. | reverse complement strand
CTGCCGTGCGTGGCAATCGCCATATGAACATTATCATATTGCAGGCGCGTCAACTGTTCATGCGGCGCGCCTTTGGCATCAAAAAAACCATCTTCGGTTTTTGTAATCATATTCGCAAATTGGTCACGGCGTAGCTTGTTGATATCCGCGCCGTATTCCACGGCAAAAATATTCAGAGAGCCGCCATATTCCGCGCGACTTAATTCAATCATCTCGCGAACATCATCCTCACGCCAGCCCGGCAATTGGTTCTGTACGGCAATAACGGCCGTTTCCATTTGTAACTCCTGAACAGCAGGCGTGTTCGGGTAAAGCGTTCCGTCAAGATCGAAAATAACGCCTTCAATCTCGTCATCATGCTTATAAGGAGAGCTTTCTGAATAAAAATGAGCCATACAAACCGCTTTATTTTTTCTTTTAGTTATATGTCAAAAAACGCAGAAATGCAAAAAAAGAAACCCGCCCAAGAATAAGCCCACACAAGAAGAAACCCGCAAAGCCACTCCTGACCTGCGGGTTTCTAAAATAATAATTTACTTGCGTATTATGCCGCAGCGCTCGCCTTGGCTTTTTCACGCATCTGCTTGGCGGCTTCCACCATATTTTTCAATGATGTCTCAACTTCCGGCCAACCGCGAGTTTTTAAACCACAATCAGGGTTCACCCAGATTTGGCGCTCATCAAGGTTTTCCTTCGCCTTCTCAAGCAAAGTCACCATTTCATCAACGGCAGGAACGCGCGGTGAGTGAATGTCATAAACACCCGGTCCGATCTCGTTCGGATACTTATACGTCACAAACGCCTCCAGCAATTCCATCTGAGAGCGTGAACACTCAATTGAAATCACATCCGCATCCATATCACCGATTGAATCGATCACATCGTTAAATTCCGAATAACACATATGCGTGTGGATCTGTGTTGAGTCATCAACACAACATGCTGTGATACGGAAATCTTCAACCGCATTATCAAGATACGCTTTCCAGTCTGACTTACGAAGTGGCAAACCTTCACGGAACGCTGCTTCATCAATCTGAATCATCTTAATGCCGGCCTTTTCCAAATCGGCAACTTCATCACGGATTGCAAAGGCAATCTGCTTTGATGTGACTGAACGTGGCTGATCATCACGAACGAAAGACCACTGCAAAATCGTGATCGGGCCTGTCAACATACCCTTCATGATCTTGTCTGTCTGTTCTTGCGCATATTTTGACCATTCAACAGTCATCGGGTTCGGGCGTGAAACATCACCGAAAATAATCGGCGGCTTAACACAGCGTGAGCCGTAGGACTGAACCCAACCGAATTTAGAGAAGGTAAAGCCTGCAAGCTGCTCACCGAAATACTCAACCATGTCGTTACGCTCCGGCTCGCCATGCACAAGGATATCGATGTCCGCATCATGCTGATACGCCACAACATCGCGAATTTCCTTCTCCATCGCTTCCTTATATTGCGCATCGTTGATCTCGCCCTTTTTGAATTGAGCGCGCGCTTTACGAATATCAGGAGTTTGCGGGAAAGAGCCGATTGTTGTCGTCGGGTAAAGCGGCAAATTCAGCGCAGCATGCTGCACTTTCTGACGCTCCGCGAACGGAGACTTACGGTTTGTAATCTCAGGCGTGATATTCTCAACGCGCTGTTTCACCGCATCATCATGAATACGCTTTGACGTTTTGCGCTCTTGCTGAACCGCATCGCTCGCGGCGAGTTCTGCAGCAATCGCATCACGACCTTCATTCGCGCCTTTGGCAATAATCGCAATTTCATCAAGCTTTTGCGTGGCAAAAGCCATCCAGTTTTTCAGTTCCGCATCAAGTGCAGTCTCGCTGTTCAAATCAACAGGCGTGTGCAGCAAAGAACAAGACGGTGCGACAAACACATTGTTAGAGCCCAATTTCTCAACCGCCTTTTCAATCAGGCCAAGAGATTTTGAAAGGTCGTTTTTCCAGATGTTACGTCCGTCAACAACACCAACAGACAAAACTTTATCGCCGATATGCGCAAGTGCTTCATCCAAAGCGGCTTCTGCATTGTTAGATGCTGTGTTCGCCTGATTCGGCCCGCGGCACAAATCAATGTGCAAGCCCTGAACAGGCAAGCTATAAAACGCCGCCGCATTGTCACGGAGCGTATCAAAATAAGATGTCACGATGATGTTTAGATCGCTCGCATCTGCCAGTTTCGCATAAGCATCTTTGGCAATCTCGATAAATTTAGGATCAAGGTCTTTTGCGAAAGACGGCTCGTCAATTTGCACGCCGCGTGCGCCCAAATCGGCCAGTTTCTTCAAAATCTCTGCATAAACAGGAACCAACTTGTCTGCAAACGCCTTTGCATCAAAACCGTCATATTGCGCCTTACCAATTTCAATAAAGGTCATCGGCCCGACAAGAACAGGGCGCGTCTCAATGCCTTGATCTTTGGCTTCCTGATATTGATCAAACACCTTCGTGCTTGTCAGCTTTGGCTCCATGCCTTCTTCAAATTCAGGCACGATATAGTGATAGTTTGTATCAAACCACTTCGTCATTTCCATCGCGACAACGTCAATGTCACCTTGCTGACGACCACGCGCCATTGCAAAATAAGTATCGAGGTCAATGCTTCCGCCATCCCACTGATAACGCTTTGGCACAAGACCGAGTGTTGTGATCATGTCCAAAACTTGGTCATAAAATGCAAAGTCATTTGACGGGATATGCGCAATCCCTGCATCTTTTTGCAATTTCCAGTTATGGGCGCGCAAGGCCTTACCAACCTCAAGCAATTCATCTTTAGAGCTTTTGCCCTTCCAATAGGCTTCAACCGCCTTCTTCAACTGTCGCATATCGCCGATACGCGGGAATCCTAAATTTGTAGCCTGAACCATTCGTTCCTCCGTGGGGTATTCTACTATTTTTCGCTAAACTTACCGTATCGGGGTAGAACAGTTAGAGTCAAAGATCAAGCAAAAAGGCACAAAACACATCTTATTTTTGCAAATACAGCAAAAAAACGTGCTTTTAACCCCAATATCCACGGGGATTATGGGTTTTTTGCGCTTAAAACAACAATATTTTTCTGTGGTTTGATCTTTACAGAACAGTTATATTGAATTATGAAGAAAATTTTGAAAGAGTTCACAATCGGGTTTGTTGCTGCATTTATTTGCATCCAATTTGCTATGGCAATTTCAATGGGTATGGGAAACTACTTAAATATTGGTTTCCTAGTAGTTCCTAGATTTTTTATTACGATTTTTCTATTTCCACTTTTTGGCTTATTTTCTACTTCTGGAATTTTGTTGTTTTTATTGCTCTTAGCTTTAATTTTCTTCCAGTTTAAATTTTTGAAATTCAGCCATGTAAAATACGCCGTTTTTTTAGACGTTGTATTGTTATTTTTATATGGGATGTGGAACGTTAGCCGTTCTGGAGTATTGAGTATTTAATCAATCCTCTAACCGCTCATCGAGCGCCTGCCAGCGGCTGAACATTTTCAGTGCGTCATCACGGCAGATCTGTTTGTAATCAGGCTCACTGAAAGATTTCCGCTCCCGCGTACACGCATCGCGAATATCATCATGCGCCAGGCCGAAATACACTTCCTCAATCCCGACCGAGGCAATCAACGCCCGCCCCATCGCCGTCGGAGCGCTGGAACAATACAAAACGCAGGTCGACAAATCCGCTTGCCCTAATTTCTCCGCGGCCTGACGGATCGCCATAATCTCTGAATGCGCGGTCGGATCAACGCGAGAGGTCACGCCGTTCGTGCCTTCACCCAAAATCTCGCCATTGGCATTGGCAATCACCGCACCGAACGGCCCGCCTTTCTGCGAGCGCGCATTACGTTCAGCCAACTCAATCGCCCGCTGCATCAACTGTTCAGGCGTGTATTGCGTTTCATGCACATAACTGCCGAATGTCTGAAACGTATGGCCGTAGCGTTTCAGCACGCTTTGTGTAAGAGATAAAAGCCGGTCAGGCTCAACAGGCTTCTGCAAAACTCGTGTCACGCCCAAATCACTCGCCCGCGTTAAAACATCGCTCGATTCATCCGCCGTAATAATCACCACGGGCAATTCAATCCCGTTTGCAACAAGATAGCGGACAAAATCAAACCCGCCCTTCGGCTCCATATTCAAATCCACCAGTGCAAGGTCAATCACCTCTTCATTTACAATTTCAATCGCCTGCCCGCCGTCAATCGCCTCAAACACAGTGTAGTTTTGAGTCTTGAGAACGCTCGCCATCAGCGCGCGGCTAATGTCGTTATCCTCGGCAATAAGAATGTTAATACTGTTGTGGTCACTCATGATTTTAATCGCTTGTAACGAAGACATGCTCTAAACTTGAAAATCATGATACGCGAATATGATTAACAAAAGATATAAAGCCCGCATGCCGAAAACCAACACGAACACAGCGCAATCAGGCAATGTATTGTTTATGATTTTGATCGCCGTAGCCCTATTCGGCGCACTCGGCTATGCCGTCACGGGCATGATGCGCGGCTCGGGCGGAAAAGGCGTATCGCAAGAGCAAGCCAAAATCTACGCCGCAGAGATTATCCAATATGCGCAATCGGTCAAAGACACAATCCGCACTCTGCAAATTTCAAACGATTGCGCCGATGAAGACATCAGCTTTGAAAATTCTGATGTAACGGGCTACGAGCATACACCACCTGCCAAAGATGCGTGCAAAGTCTTCGACAACAGGGGCGGCGGCATGAACTTTACCCAGTTGAATAGGAATAATAGCGAGATAGGGCTCTATTTCACGGGCGCCTCGCGTGTACTGGGCCTTGGATCTGCTGAGCGTGATTTGGTTTTAATCAGTTACGGCATAGATGACGAAACATGCAAAAATTTAAACAAAAGCGTAAAAATCAACAATAGCGACACAATACCAAACGATAATGTCGGTTATTTTTTGTTCACAGGCGCGTATTCAGGCAGTTCGCGTATCATCGGCGACACAGCCACAAATTTGGAAGGAAAAACCGCAGGATGCTACTTTCACGTTGTTCAAGACAGAAACGAATTCTTCTACGTCCTGATTGCACGCTGACAAAATTTACTCCGCCCTTTGCTTTTCTTTTCGTTTCTTACGGCGCGATTTCGGGCTGTCTTCTTCGTACTTAAACGTTAATTCGTCATCTTTGAAATCAATAACAACAACACCGCCATTTTGTAGCTTGCCGAACAGAATTTCCTCCGCCAGTGGACGTTTCACCTTCTCCTGAATAATTCGCCCCAACGGCCGCGCACCCATCGTCACGTCATATCCTGCCTCCGCCAGATATTTCCGAGCCGCCGTGCTTAAATCAATCGTGACGTTTTTATCCGAAAGCTGTGCTTCCAGTTGAATCACGAACTTATCAACCACACGCTCCACAGTCTCAGGCTTCAAATTCATAAACGGCACAATCGCATCCAGGCGGTTTCTAAATTCAGGCGTAAAGGTCTTCGTAATCGCCTCATTATCCGCATAATCCATATACCCGACCTCGCGCCCGAACCCGATCGGCGTCTTCGCAATATCAGACGCGCCCGCATTGGTCGTCATGATCAAAATCACATTACGGAAATCAATCGTCTTCCCGTTATTATCGGTCAACTTGCCGTAATCCATGACCTGCAACAAAATATTGAACAAATCAGGATGTGCTTTCTCAATTTCATCCAGCAACAACACACAATGCGGATGTTGATCGACCTTATCGGTCATTAGTCCACCCTGCTCAAACCCCACATAGCCGGGGGGCGAACCGATCAGGCGAGAGACAGAATGCCGTTCCATATATTCCGACATATCAAAACGCAGCAGCTCGACACCGAGGGAATTAGCCAACTGTCGCGCAACTTCTGTTTTACCAACACCTGTTGGACCTGAGAAAAGATAAGAGCCAATCGGCTTTTCAGGATCGCGCAAGCCCGCCCGCGCCATCTTTACCGAGTCGCAGAGCATATCAATCGCGATATCCTGATCATAAACCAGCGTTTTCAAATCCCGTTCCAGCGTCTGCAACGCCTCACGGTCATTCTTATTCATCGATGTCGATGGAATGCGCGCAATCGCGGAAATCACACCCTCAATATCCTTCTGACCGATGGTTTTCTTGCGCATCTCTTCAGGAACGAGCATCTGCGCCGCGCCAACTTCATCAATAATATCAATCGCCTTATCGGGCAGTTTCCGCTCCCCAATATATTTTGCTGAGAGCTCCGCCGCCGCGCGCAGTGCACTCAACGTATATTTCACATTGTGATGTTTCTCATAATAAGGCTGCAAGCCCTGTAAAATCAGCACCGTATCCTCAACGCTCGGCTCTGGCACATCAATCTTCTGGAAACGCCGCACCAGTGCGCGATCTTTCTCAAAATGATTGCGATATTCTTTATAAGTCGTCGAACCCACACATTTCAAAGATCCGTTCGACAGCGCAGGTTTCAACAGATTCGATGCATCCATCGCCCCGCCGCTGGTCGCGCCCGCACCGATAATGGTGTGAATTTCATCAATAAATAAAATGGAGTCTTCAATCTGCGCCAGTTCCGCCAAAACCGCTTTCAGCCGCTCCTCAAAATCCCCACGATAGCGCGTTCCTGCAAGCAGAGCGCCCATGTCCAGCGAAAAGATCACCGCCTCATGCAACACTTCCGGCACGTCTTTTTCAATAATGCGCTTAGCCAGCCCTTCGGCAATCGCTGTCTTACCAACGCCCGGGTCACCGACATAAAGCGGGTTATTCTTCGAACGACGACATAATACTTGTATCGTCCGCTCAACCTCCGCCTCACGCCCGATCAACGGGTCAATTTTCCCTTCCGCGGCCTTTTCATTCAGATTGATGCAATACGCATCCAACGCCTCTTTCCCGACCTTGATCTCTTGCTCTTCCTCAACCCCTTGCGCGGTCTTGTTCGGATCATCCTGCGCGGCAACCTTCGCAATACCATGAGAGATGTAATTCACCGCATCAAACCGCGTCATATCACGCTCTTGCAGCACGTAAACCGCATGGCTCTCACGCTCGGAAAACAGCGCAACCAAAACATTCGCGCCTGTCACTTCTTCACGACCTGAGGATTGAACGTGGATCGCGGCACGCTGCAGAACACGCTGAAACGCATTGGTGGGCTTTGATTCCTCAATATGCACATTTGTCAATCCGCCCAAATCATTATCAATATAATGCAGCAGGGATGAAGACATGTCATCCAGATCAATCCCGCAAGATCGTAAAACTGCCATTGCATCCTGATCACTACACAGCGCGAGCAAAAGATGCTCAAGCGTGGCGTATTCATGGTGCTTCTCATTGGCAATCGCCAAAGCGCGGTGCAAAGTCTGTTCTAAATTGCGGGAAAGCATGCAAGAATCCTTTTTCTACTAAACTTATTCCAAAATTAGCACAATTTATCGGGCGATGCCACAGCGCGCAAACAGAAGATAGCGAAGTAAAAGGGCGTGCTTTTTCAAACACGCCCTTCCAGTGGGGAAACTCAAATAAAGAGAAAGCCACGGAGAAAATTTGTAGGATTAATCACTCGGCTGCAAAGGTTCGATCTTCCGCCTTAGGTTGATCAAAATCCAGATTATAAGCGCGAATGCCAAGCTCTGACATATCACCGCCCATTTGTTCGTGCGACCAGTGCAAACGAATGCCCATGCTGGCCTTCATCGCAATCCAGATCGCAAAACTAACGCTGGTCACGAACAGGCCAATCGCGCCGACTCCGATAATTTGCGTCACCAAAGATGCCTCCGCATCGGACAAAACAACTGCGAGCGTTCCCCAAATCCCTGCGCACAAATGAACGGGAATAGCGCCGACCACATCATCAATCTTGAGCTTATCGAGGAGGGCACTCGCCGCCATCATAACCGCAGCACCAATCGCGCCGATCAATACCGCCAAACCAAGCGAAGGAAGCAACGGCCCCGCCGTGATCGCAACCAAGCCCGCCAATGCACCATTTAAAACCAGTGGCACATCAACGCGCTTATTCAAAATTTGTGTAATCAGCAACACGGAAACGACACCCGCCGCTGCGGCCATGTTCGTATTGGCAAAAATCTTCGCCACCGCCAGCGCATCTGCCGTCGTGCCGATCGCAAGCTGTGATCCGCCGTTAAAGCCGAACCAGCCAAACCACAGAATGAACGTACCAATCGTGACCTGCGGTAAAGAACTACCTGGCAGGGCAACCGCCTTACCGTCATCTGTAAAGCGCGCCTTACGTGCGCCCAAAACAATCGCACCCGCTAAGGCCGCCCAGCCGCCGACCGAGTGCACTAGTGTAGAGCCTGCAAAATCGCTAAAACCCATCTCATACAGCCAGCCTTCACCCCAAACCCAGCTGCCTGTGACGGGATAGATAAAGCCTGTCAAAATCGCAACAAACGCCATGAACGGCCACAGCTTAATCCGCTCCGCCAGCGCGCCTGAAACGATGGACGCCGCGGTTGCCACAAAAACCATCTGGAAAAACCAGAATGCATAAGACGCATAGCCCGCGCTGTAATCGCCCGCCATCGCCTTCGCATCATCACCGCTCCACGGCATCGGCGTGCCGAAAAACCCGCCATCAACGCCAGTAAACATTAAATTGTAACCAACCAGATAAAACATCAGCCCCGCAATCGCATACAGGCTGATATTTTTTACCAGAATAACCGCAACCGATTTACTGCGCACCATGCCGGCCTCCAGCATCGCAAAGCCCGCCGCCATCAACATGACCATTGCACCGCAAATCAAAAGAAAAAATGTATTAAGAACAAAAGCAGTTTCCACTGATCCACCCCTTATTATTTAACATATATATAAAAATATCATAACTAACATGCAAATTACGCATAATAGAAAAAATCTGTCAATAAAATTTTGCGGCGCACAAAGGAAATGATAATAAAAAACGCCGGAAAACCGACGTTCAAAGTAGTATTGGTCATGTGTAAAAGATTATTCTTTTTCCATGGTGCACTGCAACGGCTGTTCATTCGCACGCGCAAAGTCCATAACTTGTGCAACCTTTGTCTCCGCTACTTCATAGGTGTAAATCCCGCAAACACCAACACCGCGCCGATGCACATGCAGCATGATATCCGTCGCCTCTTGCCTGTTTTTCTGAAAAATACTCTCCAAAACATGCACGACAAATTCCATGGGCGTGTAATCGTCGTTAAGAAGAAGAACTTTATACATGGACGGTTTTTGCGTCTTCGGTCGCGTCTTCACCGCCAAGCCCTGATCGGGCGTGCCATCTTCACGATACGGATCATCGGGGCCCGTGTCATCGGAATTCATTTTAATCAATCTCGCCTTATTCATCACTTTTTGCTCGTTTTAAACTCTTATGGATTACAGCATTATTTGATACAATCATAACAAGTGATAAACACATTCGACAACATTGAACTGCGTCAAAATCTAAAAATTTTAAGACTCAATACGCTCAAATTTGACATAAATCTTGGGTGTGTGGTACGAAATCCCATAATTTTAAGGGATGATAAGGCAATGAAAACGATACAAACAAAGCTCATTTTAGTGCTTACGCTGGCTTTAGGTGCTGTTTCGGCATCATCACAAGCGAAGGCAAACGACTTTGGCCCGATGTTTCATGATCAAACACCACCGGGCTTGGCTGAAATCACGGTCGAGGATGAAAACGCGCCTGAATTACTCGCGAAAACAGATGACGAAACAAAAAGCCAGGAAGCGGCAGCAGAGCCTGATGGCGCACAATTAAATGACATCATGCCCGCGGCAGGTGATGAAGAAAACGAAGAAGGTGCAAAATAAAACGAAGAAAAAACAAATTTTCTTTTAAACCACAATAGAATCGCGTACCTTTCTTTCAACGAAAACGACATAAAGAAAAAACATGGTGATAACATGTCAGAGGTTGTATACGAAGAATCCCCGGTATTATCGGAAAAAGTGAAATGGAAAGCCCTTCTGCGCGGCCAGATCGGTTCCACATATATTGACCGCTTAATGACGCTTGTGCAGCTGATTGATCACAAAGCGCAGGTCATGATTTTCTTAAATTCTATCCTTATCCCCGTCTGTATTAATGCGCTTGAGCATGAAACATTCCAAATATCACCTGCTGTATCCATCGTAACATCCGTCGTCAGCATCTTGGCTGCGATTATCTGCATTTATCCGAAACGCAAATACCGTAAGGTCGGTGACCCCAACATCAACCTGATGCATTTCAACGACATCGCCCATATGGATAAAGAAGAATATATCGCGATGTTCTTACCGAAATTCAATACACCCTCCGCTCTGGCTGAGATGGTCGTAAACGACATCTACGACACATCGCGTTATTCAATCATGCCAAAACTGAAGTGGCTTAAAATCTCCTACCTCACCTTTGCATGCGGCAATATGTTGGCGATCTGCATCGCCTTTACGGAGGTTTGATCCGTGCATTTACTGTTTTGCCATGAAATATTTTATTCAGCAAAACGAGACGGCTCTGTTCTGACATACGGCAATTTCCCCTACGAATTTTGGCAGGAACGGTTTTTAAACAATTTTGATACGATGACTGTCATCGGCAGAAAGAAAAAACTGCGCGCCGATGAACAGGGCGTATTGCAAACATCATCAGGACAAAACGTCCAGCACGTCTTAATGCCTGACATCTATGAGCCCCTCAAACGCTTGACCAAACAGGGCTTGATGTACCGCCGCATAGAAGAACAGGTCAAACGCGCCGACGCGTTGGTCGTCAGTGGCCCGATAGATTACGGCGTAATGGCCGCGCACGCTGCACGGACGCATGGTATTCCCTACGCGGTCGAGATGTGTGGCTGCGCCTATGATAAAGAATATTTTAAAGGCGATTTATTTAATAAAGCGTACGCCCCGATAAAATACCAACGTGCGAAAGCGATGGTTAAAAATGCCGATGCGGTTATCTACGTCACGCAGAATTTTTTGCAAAAGCGCTACCCCACAACGGGCCTTTCGGAGCATGCGACAAACATCGAAATTCCAAAAGCCCCGCCTGAGATTCTGGAAAAAAGGCTGCAGAAGCTCGCCGAAAAAACAGGAGAGATCAGCATCGGCCTGATCGGCAACTTCGAAAATGGCCTCAAGGGTGTACACATAGCAATCGAAGCCTTAGGAATTGTTAGAAAAGCACTGCAAAACAAAACCGATGAAACGGGGAAAACCCCATCAGTACGTCTGCGTGTTCTGGGGCAGGGAATCCCTGCACTCTGGACACAAGCCTTAAAACAAAACGGTGTTGAAAATGACGTAGAGTTTTGCGGGCGCATCGCCGATAAAGAAGACGTCCTAAAATGGCTGGATGATATTGATATTTTCATCAAACCCGGCTTCCATGAAGGTCTGCCAAGACCGTTAATCGAAGCCATGAGCAGGGGGTGCGCGGCATTATCGTCAAACACAGGTGAGACCGATGACCTGCTCGGAACGCAATATATCCATTCCCGCGGAGACTCAAAAACGCTGTCGGACCAAATTCTGGACTTAATAAAGCCTGAAAACCGCCGCCGCGCCGCAGTCGAAAATTTCGAGAAGGCCAAACTCTACGCCAAAGACGAAACATACAAACGCCGCGAAAAATTCTGGAACAACTTCGCGCAAACCGCGCAGGACAATTTAAGACGGAAGCAAGACAAATCAGGCAACAGAAAAGTCGCCTCTTAGTGTGAAGTTTTAGTCTTAAGAGTTGGCCGCGTTCGCGTGGCCGAGCTTATCCGCAAAACGAACTTGCTGGTGGGATTGGCCGCTAAATTCCATAATCGCCTGCGCGCGCTTGGTCCAAGTATATTTATCACGCAAGCTGTCATGTGCATTTTGCGCCATTTGGTCACCAATTTCAGGATGCTCTTTAAGGATATCCAGAGTCTCTGCCCATTTCTCCTGATGAGAGGCGGGGAGCAAAAACGCGCTATGCTCATGCTGTAAAATTTCCTGAATAACCGAAAGGTTGGATGCAATAATCGGCTTTTTAACCGCCATATACTCAAAAACCTTCATCGGCGAAATCCAGCGTGACGTATTACGCCCTGTCTTAATCAGCGCGCGATGCTGATACGGCGCAATGCACACATCAAAAGCGCGCAAGAATGCGGGAACATCGGCATGGTCGCGATGTCCGTAAAAATGAACATTTTTATTGGTGTTGTTCGTTTGTAATTTTTGAACCGCCTTCGCAATTCCGCCTAAAACATGAAAGCCGTAATTCGGGCGTAACGCCGCCAAACGATCAATCATCGCCAGCCCCTTGCCCGGGTGCAATGCACCGGCATAGCCGACATGAAAATCATACGCGCCACCTTTTAAGCTAACTTCTTGCTTTGCACGCGCGCTCAAGTTTTCAATCAAATCCGCACCGTCATGCGCCACAAAAATATGCTGCCCGTCCAGTTGCGGGAATTTACGCAAGAATTCCTGCTTCAAAACATCGGAAACGCAAATAATTGATTTGAGAGTATTGCTATTAAACAAACGTTTAAACGCGGCAACATCAGCCGCAGAATTCGGAAGGCGATGCGCTTCAAAAATGATCGGCAATTGATCACGCGTAAATAAGGACAGCGAGACAGGGTCATGTCCGTAAATCAGATCAGGCTTAGAACTGGATGAAGCCACATCACGCAACAATTTCATACGTGACAAAACAGGAATCGGCCAAGGTGAAGAAAGCTTTAGGTCAAAACAGGGCTTGGTGTCGTACACTTTGAAAATGTCATCTGCATTTGCACCGCCGATATTTTTCGCGAATAATGTAACGTCATGCCCGCCGACTGCAAGGGCTTGCGCCATCTTCATAACATGCACCGATTGCGCAAGATTGCTCGGCAATTTCGTATTTGTGAAATAGAAAATCTTCATCGGTCTATCCTGTTCAAATCACGCTTTATCTAAATTGTAACGGCAAAAATATCTGCCAACGCTTTGCATTAAGCATAAACTGTATGGCAAAATCACGCATCTTTTTTTTTAATTTAGCAAAAAAGGGGGCTATGAATTTTAAATATGCGCTGTTTTAAAAGGTACTTTAAGCGTTCCAAGATGGTATAGGGCGATTAAGAAAATTGGTGACAAATTTTTTGTCAATTTCGAAAAATTCTTCCAACTGCTGTTTCGTTTCATCACTCATAGGCGGATATTTCTTCGGGTCAGGATCCTGCAGCATCGTGACCTTGCGCCCGCGATCAAAACCATCCGCCTCATCTATTGTAATCGAACCGGTTTCGAGGTTGAGAAAATCTTCTAATCGTTTCATCGCATCCGCCTCTAGTCCGACCCATTCCTCATAAATCAAAACCAGCATTTTCTCGCGCGGGTAAAACGACATCCAATGTTCCAAATGTTTATGGAACTGGTTTTTATACAGCCAGCATCGCCCTGTCGTCTCGGGTGACCGCAAACCCGATAATTCCGCATCCACGGCATGTTCAAACTTGCGCACCGTCTCCTTGCCCTCACTAAACGCATGGCAAAATTGTGCATGCGCCCGCACAACAGGGTTTCTCAGCGTGAAAATAATCTTGGCATTCGGGCAGCCAAGATATGCCCGCTCCGGGTCAAATTCCTGTTCACAATGCAAGACGTGGTCTTTATTGAGCCTGAAATCCACCCCTTCATGCGCGGCATCAAAAAAAGCATAACGCGCGGTTGGCGGGGCTTTTTCCAAAATATTTTCACGGTGAAAAAATTTATGCTCTTTACGCGATGGCACAAAAACCTGCGGGTGATGATCCAGCAATCGGCTAAGGCCGTTAATACCGGCCCAAGTCGCTCCGCCAATAATGATGTCGGGCCGATTACGCAAAACTACTCCAACGCTTCAAACATAAAGCCTCATTATATTTTTTATTGTCCGCAACACGCCACAGGAAAATATTCCTTGAAAAATAGGCGCTGATCGTCTAGTCTTTAGAACATATCCACCAAGACTCCGTCTTTTTATCACCTCGCCGCAAGGCGATATTTTTTTGCTCAACGTCATTTTTTCAGGAGAAACCCTCATGCTTTTACAATTAGGCCGCTTTGCGCAGGCCAACCAACGCCTTGGCGCATCAATATCCATTCCCGTTATCCCGGGTAGTGGTGACGCTATACTGTTTGATTTCACAACCCAAACTCTGCCGTCTGAATTAACCTATACCCGCAATGATAACGCCGCGACCGTACGCAACGCAGCGGGGAAACTGGTTGCTGTCTCGGCAAATACGCCGCGTTTTGATCACGATGAGAGCGGGAATGCCTTGGGCTTGAGGATCGAACCGCCCAGCACGAACAAATGCGAAAACACAAACGTGAACCCTACAAACACAAACGGCCTAACACTGGGCGGAGACGCCAACGCGACAATCTCTGTCGTGGACGCACCCGCCGGTATGTTGGAGGACGCAAATCTTGACGCGCTATGCACCAATGGGAAAGTATTTTTTTTAAACAACGCCAGCGGAAGCTCAACGGCGTATGTCGATATTGCAGGTGTTGCAGGAAATACCAATACACATTCAATCAGTATTTTTGCCGCCGTTGCAACGGCAGGCTACAGCGGAACGATAACAATCGTCGGCGCAGGGTCAAACCAAGCGATAACCAGCGCGCAAATGCAACGTCTTAAGCTGGAAGGGATTGCGCCAAATGCAACATCGCGTCAAATGCGTATCAATGTGGTTGCAGGGCGCAGCATTTATTTCATCCTGAACCAGTTTGAAGAAATGCCGTTTTGCACATCCCCCATTCGCACACAAGGCCAGAGCGCTGCGCGTGCTCGCGAATTATGTAGCTCAACCGACCTCGCAAATGTCGATTGGTTTAATGAAACGGCGGGGGCAATGGTTGCGGATATAACTTTTGACCACACAACGGGCATCGGGGAGCAATATCCGATTCTGGCCTCACAAGGCACAGGCTTCAACAACGCACTCGCGCTGTATGTCACGAACAACGCTGCGGCACAAATCCGCGCCCGTGATGTTGCAAACGGTGTAAACCAGCACACAAACGACATTCATAAACCGATCCCCAAGCGACGCTTTCCAATCGCCTTATCATGGAATGCATCTCAAAGCTTCGCTGTCGCAGGGCCGATGCGATACAATCAAGAAAGCCGCGTAACCGCATCAGGCATCACAAACCTCTATATCGGCGGCCGCCCTTTCAACAGTGCAATGTCAGGCTGGGTAAAGTCAGTTAAAATTTACAATACGTTCCGTTCTGTCGAAGAATTAGGCGCAGACATGATTCCGCAAAACAATGTTCGCGGCGTTATCTCAGGCGGGCAAAGCAACAAACACGGTTTCTTCCGCTCACAAATCGGCCAACTCAACAGCGGCGAAGTCGAAACCCTCAATCAATTCGACCAATACTGGACAACGTCAGAAAACTGGTTAATTAACGGCGCAGAAAACGGCAGCTTTACCATCAAACAAAACGACGCGAATGCGGATAACCAAAACGCAAACTGGTGGTACGATCCTGTAACAGACGGATATGGCCCGCGCATGGATTACTGGGAAACGGTCGCCAACGCGTTCGGCACAAATAATATCCTAGCCATCGACTGGGACCAAGGCGGCAGTGACGCAGGCAGCAGCGTTGCCGAATTGGAAACCGCTTGGTTTAGAATCTTCGAACGTATGCGTGAAGTCGTTGGTGACAAGCCTGTTATCATAACGCCGATAGGCCGCAGGTCAGATTTCCAAAGCACGGGCTACAACAATCTTCGCACCGCGCAGCAACAGTTAGCCGCGGAAAACAGCTGGATTCATCTCACGCCTGAAAAATTCATCTATGATCTGTCGGATAACGTGCATTTAACGGATGAAGGCTACGGTCTGCATGGCAGCGTTATGGCGAGGAAAATTCTTTCAGTCTTAGGTGAGCCTGTATCAGGTGGCGTAGACGGCCCTGAAATCACTGGGGCAACGCGAAGCGGAACAACAATAACCGTCACCATAACCCAAGATTCGGGCACGGATTTCACGCCGCAAACCAATATTGAAGGCTTTAAAATGTTTGATAACGGCGCAGAAATCGCGATCAACAGTGCGGTGCGAACAAACGCAACAACCATCACTCTCACGCTTGCATCTGCGCCGAGCGGCACAGAAACGCTATATTACGGTTTCGGAACGATGATCGATCAAGTCTCGACCTATCAAAACTTTGTCACGGATAACGCAACGCCGCCGCTGCCGTTACGGGCAACAGTGCTGACGCTGTAATAAATTAAAGCTCGTGTGAAATGCTAAAATAATATCGGGGGTCGCGATCTCCATGCGTATCGACATTACGCGTTAACGGATACGCGATTCCTAAATCGAGATTGAGCTTTTCGGTAATCTCCCCGCGCACACCAAACCCGACGGAGGAAATCGACTCCCGCGCCGCATCCGATGTTGTCGCATCCTTGTCGAACACACGGCCGAAATCCCAGAACGTAAACAGCTGATAATCATGCAGGTATTTAATCCGCTTCGGCTCATTCCATTGCAGTTCAACTTTTGTGGCATACCCGTCATCGGCAATAATTTCGGACGGATCATATCCGCGGCCGTAACGAATGCCGCCTACGCCGAACTCCTCCGAACTCAGCAGAGCCGTTGAGGCCAACTGACCGCGCGCCGCCAAAAGCAAATTTACGTCAGGAATGACCCGTTGCAATCGCTGAATTTCCAATTCCGCTTTCGTATAATGCGGGTTACCTCTGGCACGCGTTAAATTATCCGCGCCATTACTGCTCGCGCCAAAAAACGGCACACCTTGCGAGGCTTGGAAATCAATCAAATTAACGCCCGCGCGCCCGCCAAGAAGCGTATCAATGAACTGTAAGTTTGCACCAACTCGCACGCTACGAATGCGATCTTTTGTTGCCTCAGGCGTGAGCGAGTCTTCACTCTCCACATTGCGCCAGTCAAAACTGCCGCGGCCCGTGAAATTCACGCTCCGCGAACGAATGAAAGGGTGTGTAAACCCGACACTTAAAAACAGCGAATCACCTTCAACATCAAAGGGCTGCAACGTAAAGCCCGGCTCTGAATGAGAGTAGAAACCCTGTAAGACCAATTTACTGCCAAAACGTGATAGAACCTGCTCATAAACGGCTGAGCCGAACAGCAATTCATCGGGGCGTTCATTATCACCCGCCATAGAAAATTGCGTTGTAATCCGCTCGTTAAATCCAAATGGCGAATTGAAAGACCCCGTCACATTCGCGCGATAAGCACCTAAAAAACGGCTGCCGTAATTATCCACCGAAGCGCGTCCCTCAAACCGATCACGCGTAATCACAAGCGTTAAATCAGACGCGCCGGGTGTTGTCTCTGATTTACTCAAAACACTGCGGGCGCTAACCCCTGGCAAATCACGGATCAGCAGCAAATACCGCTCCATCTCCCGCGCATCCAAAATGCCGTTCGTGCGCAGATTATCGGCATATTTCCAAATCTGATGCTTTTCCTTCTCGCTCGCAACGCCTTCAATAATGATCTTATCAACGAACCCCTCAACCACGCGCAACTTCACGACACCGCCCTCAATCTTTTGCGGTGGCACCACGACCTGCGTCAAAATATAGCCGTCATTACGATATTTACGCGTCAGCGCGTTAGCCGTGGCGTAAATCTCAGCCAAGGTTACTTCTGTCCCAATTTTATCCTGATAAAGCGGCGCGACATCAGCCTCTTCATAAATGCCAATGCCTTCGATAATCAATGAATTCAGCGTAAGCTTAATATCTTCAGCCCCTTGGGGTGCTTTTAAAACCTGACGATTTTGAACGGGAACGCGGGGTTGAACGTCCGGAACATCAGGCGCAGTCAAAATATCCTGCGCCGCGCGCGTTGGGTCGGCACTCCTCGTCGCTTCGCCAACCTGTGCATGTGCAGGGCTCAATGACGCGCACAAGGCGACAGCTGAAACAAACCCGTAAACGTGCAAACCTTTTTTAAATAACCCCATGATGAAATGCCCACTCTCTAAAAAGACTAAAATGAATAAAAAAACGCAGGAACAGCCGCCACATCAGGCAGGCAAACTCAAGAAACCGAATAAAAATGTATCGAACAAATCTGAATATATATATTTTACGTCCGCGTTCAAGAGGGCAAAGGGGCAAAAAATCAAAATTTCAATGAAAATACAATTCAATAGCATGCATTTTTGATCCTTTTTTAAGGCATGCTACATTTTCATGTTAATTAGCATTTTCTTGCATACCGCAGAAACCCTTACGTTTGTCATATTGCGAAAACTAACATCTTGAAAATCTTAAAAAATCGTTAAAAAAAGTTTGTTTTTTTTTAGTGGCAATGGCATAAATCACGCAATCTATATGCGACATTTGCCTGATTTTGTCAGGTTTTCCCGAAACGCCCGCCAAAGCGCGTGGTTTTTTGTGAAAAGTGAAAAACGCATTGTGATGATTTGAGAGAGTGAAATTACATCTGCAAAACACAAAGATACATGCAGAGCAAAACATTAAAGTAAGGGTCAATAATGTCTACAGCTACACCAACACCATCCAAGAAAAACAAAGCATCTTTCCTGAAAACAGGATCGAAACTGGTTCTGATGTCCACCGCGACATGTATGTTGGGTATGGCGCTTCCCACATCCGCGCAAGAGGCAACAACAACCCCGTCAAATTCATGGGATTACGACACGGTTCTTGATGGTAACGTAGGCAAAGACGTATCGGTTGAAGGCGTCACAGACATTACAGTAGACGGCGGCAACGGCTACGTCGAAGGGAACGCAGACATTTACGAAGGCCACACAGTAAACGTAACAGGCGTAAACGGCGCAGAAACATTTGCTTACCGCGACAACCGCGACAATATCGAATCATCTTTAGACGGCAGACTGAATTCAAACCTTCAAATCGTTGTCATTGACAAAGATGGCGTATTCTTCACTGAAAATTCAGTCGTAGATGTGCAGGGCCTTCTGGCAACAACAGGTGAGATCAGCGTAGACGACATCATGGACGCTGACGGCAGCCTTTCAATCTCTGATTTCGGTGATGGTGCGGTTGCTAATTTCGGTAAGATCGATGTCGAAAACGATGCAGTCTTCGCCGCGAACTTGGTCGCAAACGGCGGTAAAATCGTTGTCGCAGACAATGGCGGTCGCGTTCTTCTGGCATCAGCCGAGCAAATTGAATTGGCACGTGTCGGTTCCGGAACAACAGAAATTGATGTTGCCGAAAACGGTCTTGCAATTAACTTAGGCACAATTAACGCTGGTGAAGCCGGTTTGGCGGCACTTGTGGCGCCCGCTGCTATAAACGCAGGCGTGATCAACGCCAAAATGGGCACGGTCGCCATGGCATCCGGTGATCAGGTCACAATTGATATGTTCGGTGACGGCCTTGTCGAAATCGGTGTCGACGGCGCGATTGAGAACGCATTCCTTGCTAACGAAGGCAAAATCATCGCATCTGGCGGTCACGTCCAAATCACGGCGCAAGCCGCTAAAGACACACTTGGCACCGTTGTAAACAACAACGGCGTCATCGATGCATCACACGCCACAGTCGAAGGCGGAACAATCATTCTGTCCGCAGGTCCATTGGGCGATGTCCGTAACGGCGGCCGCGTCACAACATCAGAAGGCGGATCAATCACGGTTGAAGCGAAAAACTTCGTACAAGAAGCCGTTGAAGATATTCCTGTTATTATGGCACAGCAAAATGGAGTAGAGCAAAGCGAAGCACAAGTCGCAGCCTTTATTCCTGTACCCGGCGTAAAGCCAACACAATTCCCGATGCTCTCATCACAAGGTGGCGACATCACAGTCGACGCGTCAGGCAACGTTGAAATCCTCGACGGCGCAATTAAGGCCGCAGGCGGTGACATCAACATCGATAATGACGGCGTATTCTTCTCAGCAGGTAAAAGCACATTACAAACCGAAGGTATGGGCACAATCTCTGTCAACCAGAACCAGCCTGAGCTTATGATCGATCTTGATATCGACGAGGAAGAACAAGACGTTGAATTCATCACCGCACAAGGCATCTTCCCGATACCATCATCATTCGGCACAATCCAAAACGCCGTTGACGCGATCAGCAACACAGGATCCGGCACAAACACGGTCACAGTCGGTGCAGGCACATATAATGAAACGGTTAATGTCGGCAAAGACAATGTCATCCTTCAGGGCGCAAATGCAGGCCTTCACGGTCGCGCACCAACACGCGGCGCAGAAACAATCATCCAGCGCGCAGGCATGACGCCGGGCGTGTCCATCACTGGCGATAACGTCACAGTTGACGGCTTCACAATCAACGAAGGCGCCGTTGGCGTACGCGTTCAAGGCGGCGATAACGCGACCATCGAAAACAACGTCATCACAGGCCAAGACCACCCAAGCGCACAAGGCACAAGCTTTGCCGGCTTCGCAACAGGGGATGGTGTGTTCGTTCAAAATTCAACAGGTACATCTGTAAACCGCAACCATATTGTCGAAGTACAAGATGATGGCATTCACGCCGTTGACGTGGTTGACTTCACGGCCTTTAACAACGTGATTAACGGCGCTGACGGTGTTGGCGATCAAGGCATCGCAATCAGCGGCGCAACAGGCACAACAACCGTTGCGAACAACACAATCACACGCGCCCGCCGCGACGCGATCCAATTGATCAACGTCACGGGCGAGAACAGCGTCACACAAAACCAAATCTTCTTCGCAGGGCGTTCGGGCATCAATTTGGTGAACACCGACGGAACAGCCGTTGACGGTAACCGCGTGAACTTCACTGACCTTGGTTTAGACATCTTCCAAACGGATAACGTCACCGCCGACGGCAACACAATTCGCGGCGCATCAGATGGTATCTTGCTACAGGCAAGTGAAGATGCTCTGTTCACAAACAACGAAATCTTTGAAACCGAAGAAGGCGTTGTTATCGGAAATTCAACCCGCGTGACATTTGATGGCAACTTTATCGACGCCACTGAAAACGGCGTGCGTTATAAAGACGGCGTCAGCGATCTGCACCGCAGCACACTGAAAAACAACGGAATCTTCGCTGGTGAAAACGGCGTTCTGATCGACGGCGACATGACAGGCGGCGCGGCAATCAACGTTGGCTCAGGTAACACAGGAAACTTCATTGGGGCAGGTAACACAGGTGTAAAGGTCGATGGCACAATCACAGGCGCACGCCTATTGGTAAACGGTTCGATCGTATATGCGGATCAAGATGCAATCAACATCAACGCAGTCGGCAATGACGGCGTCGCTGCAATCTGGTTCAACGAAGATATTTACGGCATCAACGGAAACGGCGTAACAATCGGCAGCGTGGATGCGGGCATTGACGCAGGTGTAACCATTGCAGGCAACAAAATCGTCGAAGGCGGCGACGCAGGCGTAACAATCGGCAACGTAAATAACTCCACAATCGCTATTGTTGAAAACAACGAGATCATTGGTGGCCAAGACGGCATAAGTTTTGACGGCTCAGTGACGGACAGCTTCGTTTTAATCGGTGAGCAAGACACATTTGATGAAAGCGTGATCGAGGGTGCGAACGGCAACGGTATTGAATTTAACGGCAATATCTTGAATTCTCAAATTCTGATCGGCGCAGGCGGTACAGCCACAACGGCAAGCGTTGCCGCAAGCAGCAGTTATACAACCTTCACACAAGACGGCGCAACGATTATTGGTGGAACATCTGGCATCTCAATCGGCAATACATTGTCTATTGTTTCTTTTGAAAGCACCGAAGACATTGACGAAGGGCCCCAAGTCCAAGGAATTGAAGGCAGTGTGATTTCAATATCAAACAACGACATTCAAGGCGGGGGTTCAGGTGTATCAATAGCGGCTGAAATAGGGTCTGAAACGTTAATTGACATCAAAGATAACAAAAACATAAGCGGCGAGTTTATTGGTGTGGATGTTTTTGATTTTGATGACACCTTTTTTATACCCTCACCTGAAGAGCAAACTGACGAATTTGTCTTGTTAGATGGTGAAACGGTTAATATTGAAAATAATGTCATAAATGGAGCGTTTTTGGATGTTGCCGTTGGAAATGTTGAAAATGTGATCATCAATAACAATGAAATGAAAAATGACAATCAATTCATCAATATCGGCGTTTTCGATTCACAAAATATTGAAATCACAAACAACGATATTAATGTTAACGGCTCCGCGGGTGTGGAAATATTCGGATCTCGAACAGAATCTGTTATTTTCCAAGGCAATACGATAACCTTCCCAGAGAATGAAGAGCAGAATAAAGAAATAGAGTCGTTTTCTATTGCCAATGCTATCGGTGCATTTTTTGCCGCTGGTGCGGTTGATTTCGGCGATGAAACAAATGCAAACACTTTTATTAATGAATCATCGACTCCAAAAGTTGGTGTCGTATTTGTAAATGAAGGAAGTCCGGTTTTCGACGAAGAATCTGAGCAGCCTGCTTTCGTACTTTCAAGTGGACCGACAATCGTCAACGAAACCCTCGGCTCTACAATCTTCGAAGGCTTTGAAGGCGATGGCAACTTCTACGTTCGTTTCGAAAACGGCGCGATCCTTAACCCCCTAACAGGTGACCCCATCGTGATTGACGCGCAAAACGTGTCCTTCGATGGTCGTGTTGCGGTGGACGGCCTATCGCCTGAGCAGTTTGAATTCATCGAAGAACGTTTGTTCGATGCTGATGATGCACCGGTCGATGGTCGCGGTCAAATCTTCGAACAAGACCCGAATATCGTTCCGTTCGAGCCACAGGGCGCAGGAGTAGAAGTTGAAAACTTCGAAGACTTCATCCCTGCGGAAACCGAGGAAGAAGAGCAAGAGCAACAATCAGCCAGCATCACAATTCAAGGCCTGCCGTTGACAGGAATCGATGGTGAAGCCGCAAACAACCTGAACCCCGAAGCAGGTGACGGCAGCAATGTAGCGGGCATTGAGCCTGCCGCGGGTGGCAACGCAGAAGAAGGCGAAGGCCGCGATGTGACGTGCCTCTCTGATGCAGTTGGCGCAATCGGTGGTGGCTCATTCACATACAGCTTCGGCGGATCGTTTGAGCAATCAATCGCCGGTCAGTCGAAATGTGCGGGCTAAAACGCTGCAAGATCCGATTTTAAAACAAGGCTTTAAGTCTTCGTTAAAGAATTGGGTGTAAATATATCAAAAGATAAGGCACGGTAATTTATCGTGCTTTATTGAAATAAGAGCAGTGCAAACCGTTCGGGGCGTGCAAAATTTTTATATATCAGGGGGTTGCACTCGCGCAATTTTCTGTCAATATTATCGCATTGATTAATTTCGATCGAGTCAGGGCTTTAAAATGTATAATGATAATAATTGGAACAGTGTCGAAGGCGATGAGCTGGCAGGTTTCTTAGGCAAAATCAACCCAATCGACGGTAAGTACCGAACATCGGCAAGCAGTACACAGGTGGCATGGCGTACCCTTCCATTCTATGAAAGCGTTGCATTGATCCGCGTACAAGATCCGAACTGGGTGAATAAAAAGATGGTCATTTACTATCTGACCGATCAAGGCAAGCTATTCCGCCTGAACGGTACATCCCCGCCAATTCACGAGATTAACAACAAAGCACCGATTAAGCTGAACGAAGATAACGTTCTGGAATATCTGAAATTCTTCTGTTTCTTCGTGCGCGGTGATGAAGGTCCGTTCTACATCGCCGAAGATATGACAGACCAAAATTTGCCACAGGACATGGACGCAACAACACGCTCTGTTGTCGAGGGCACCATCCGCCCCGCAAGTTTTGAAGGCATGAATGATCAGGGTCGTTTCCTATGTGACGCGGTTGTCTTTTATTCAAACGCACTCTTCATCGCAAACTTCGCCGTTCAAACAGGCGGCATGATCGAAATGTTGAGCGATGAGCCAATCGCAGGCGACCTCACCTCAAAGGTCGAAAAGCCAATCGCTTAAAAGACATTTGGCAGATAAATAAAAATCAGGTCGCACATCATTAGCGGCCTTTTTTATTTCTGTATTTACCACAGCTACGCAATGCCGTATCGTGCCGCCTATGACCAAAGACAATAAAAGATCACAGAACAATCACTATGACGTCATCATCGTTGGCGGCGGCTTATCAGGGCTATCACTGGCCTGCATGCTCGGCACGATTGACGGCCTGAGCGTTGCGTGCATTGATCAGGATGCGCCCAAAGACGCACTGAAAAAAGACGAGCGCACCACCGCCATCTCATACGGGTCGAGTAAAATTCTAAGCCGCGCTAGGGTGTGGAATGACATGGTCACCGAGGGCTGCCCCATCGAAGATATCGAAATCCTCGACGGCGAAAGTTCGGTGCTCCTGCAATTTTTAAGCGCTGAGGTCGAAGACAAACCCTTCGGCTGGATCATCCCGAACACACACATCCGAACTTGCTTGTACGACAAAATCAAAAGCCTGAAATCTGTGGAGCTGATCGCCCCCGCCCGTGTGAAAGATTTTGATGTGTCCGACGATAAAGCGGACGTCATTCTGGAAAGCGACCAAACCTTAACCGCAAAGCTCATCATCGGCGCCGACGGTCGCAGGTCAGCCGTGCGCGATTATATGGATGTCGACGTCCGCAGCTGGAATTACAATCAGCGCGCGGTGGTGTGTTTCGTTACCCATGAAAACCCGCATAATAATGTCGGCGTCGAACATTTTTGGCCCGATGGCCCCGTTGCGATCCTGCCGATGAATGATCTGAAACAAAAAGGTGAGGGTGCAAAACACCAATCCTCCCTCGTCTTCACCGAGCATGGCCGCAGCAAAAAATCCCTGATGGATTTAACCGATGCGGAATTTACGCAACGCGTCCAATCCCGCTTCCCCGAACGCTACGGCAAGGTTGAGATTGTGGGCAATAAACGCTTGGCTTATCCGCTCTCCCTCACTCACGCGGCGGATTATATCGCCCCGCGCATGGCCTTGGTCGCCGATGCCGCGCACGGTATTCACCCCATCGCAGGGCAGGGCTTAAATTTAGGCTTTCGCGACTTAAACACACTCACCACTTTAATCGAAAGAGCGCACGAACGCGGTCAGGATATCGGCGATCAGGAACTGCTGAAAGCCTACCAAACCAAACGCCGTCCCGATAATATGGCGATGGTCGCGGTCACTGATGGCTTGGTCAGATTATTCTCCAATAATCTGCCGCCTGTCAAAGCCGTGCGCCGCGCAGGGCTGAAAATTGTCGGCCGCCTGCCATTCGCGAAAAAATTCTTCATGCGCCGCGCAATGGGGGAATAAGAAGGCACATAAAAGAAGCATAAAAACATCAACAAATTTATCCCCTTTTATTTGACACGCCCGCTCAGAGCCGCTATAACCACACAACTTGACCAAAAGAATAAGAATTTAAAAGGTATAAGAAGATGAAACGTACTTTCCAGCCAAGCCGCATCGTTCGCGCCCGTCGCCACGGTTTCCGTTCACGCATGGCAACGAAAAACGGTCGTGCCGTTATTGCACGTCGTCGTGCAAAAGGCCGCAAGCGTCTAAGTGCTTAATGCAAATTGCATGAGCGAAAACGCCGCGCCAATTTAAAATAAAGCGCACATAAAATGAGAACGAATTTAGCAGAGCGATCAAAAACAGAAATGTTGGTCGCTCGTTCTGATTTTGTAGCCATACAAAAATCGGGGAAACGCTGGGTCTCAAAAACCGTCACACTTCTTGTCATGCCAAATGCCTTCGAACACATGCGAACAGGCATCACAGTCACAAAGAAAACCCATAAATCCGCCGTGCGCCGCAACCGCATCAAACGCCGCCTGCGTGCCGCCATCGCTGATGTACTCTCGACACAAGCCAAAACCGGATATGATTATGTACTCATCGGTCGTCGCGAAACGGAAACATGCGGCTATGACCAACTGCTTAAAGATTTAAAATGGTGTTTAAAACGCACTGAACAATTAAAGACAAAACAGCAAAAGGAAGAGAAATAGGTGAAATCACTCTTCCAATCCCTCATAAAGCTCTACGCGGCGCTTATCTCCCCGCTCATCGGACGGAATTGCAGGTTTGAGCCCACATGCTCATGCTACGCCCATGACGCATTGGAAAAGCATGGCGTTTTAAAGGGATTATACCTCACATTTCGCCGCATTTTATCCTGCCAGCCATGGAGTAAAAAAAATTACGTCGATCCTGTCCCTGAACGGTTTGCGTGGAGCGATATCTTAGGGTATAAACGCAAGGATCAAAATAAAATCGATGCAAAAATAACAACGCCAACCTCGAAAAGCGAGCTGTAATGAACAACAAAAAAGACCAGATGCACCCCGAAGATTTCCGCAATTTGATTATCTTCGCGTTGGCTTCGCTTGCCGTTTGGTTCGCCTATGAAACATATGTCCTGGGGCCGCAGACCAAGGCGTTGAACGAGGCGAAAAAGGCGCGCGCTGAACTGATCGACCAAAAGCCCGAGCTTCTAAAACCGGCGGCATTCGTGCCGCGTGAAAAGGCACTGGAAGGCACACAACGCATCACCTTTGAAAATGCGGAAATTATGGGCTCTATCCCGCTAAAGGGCGGGTATTTCGATGACCTCAGCCTGTTACAATATTATAAAACAATTGAAAAAGAAGAATTCGTCACGCTGTTCTCGCCTGCCAACACCGAACGCGCACGCTACGCCGATTACGGCTGGGTTTCCGCGCAAGAGGGGCTGAAACTCCCCAACGCAAACAGCATGTGGCAAATTAAGGGCAACGCAAATTTAACCGTACAAACACCTGTTACAATCTTCTGGAACAACGGGCAGGGCCTAACCTTTGAGCGTGATATTTCATTTGATGAACATTACATGTTCAGAATAACGCAACGCGTAGTGAACAATTCAGACGCTGAAGTCTCCCTCTATCCTTACGCGCTGATCACACAAAACAGCATCCCCGCAGATTACAATAATTTATGGATATCACACGAAGGCGCAGCAGGCTTTATCGGCAAAGAATTGCATCAGCTTGATTATGCCGGCATGAAATCAGAGCCGAATAAAAAAATCGAATCCGAGCATGGCTGGATCGGCTTTTCCGATAAATACTGGCTAACAGCCCTGATCCCCCAGCAAGGCGTACAGGCAAAATATCGTTTCAAATTCACGCCTGACCCCGTCACCAGCGAACGTAATATTTTTCAAACCGATGTCACAGGCGCGGAAATGGTTGTTCCGCCGCAGGGCAGTGTCGAAAAATCCTATCATCTTTATGCAGGCGCGAAAAAAGTATTACTACTCGAAGAATACGAAAAAAGCATCGGCGTAAAAAACCTTGATTTGGCCGTTGATTTCGGCTGGTTCTGGTTCTTAACCTATCCGTTCTTCCTGGCACTTCACTATCTTGGCCTGTTGGTCGGCAACATGGGCGTCGCCATCGTCATTCTAACGGGTATCTTACGTATGGCAGTCTTTCCACTCACCAGCATCTCATTCCGTTCCTTCGCTAAAATGAAGGTCGTCGCCCCGCAAATCAGCGCGCTGCGCGAAACGCACGGTGACGATAAGGAAGCCTTGCAACAGGAAATCGTAAAACTCTATCAAAAAGAGGGCGTCAACCCGATGTCAGGCTGTCTGCCGATTTTGGTGCAGATTCCGATCTTCTTCGCATTCTACAAAATCTTGCTGATGACCATCGAAATCCGTCACGCACCGTTCTTTGGCTGGATTCAGGATTTATCCGCGCCCGACCCGACATCACTATTCAACCTGTTTGGTTTGGTTGATATTGAGCCGATCTTACATATCGGAATTTGGCCGTGCCTGATGCTGCTTGTGATGCTGTTCCAGAAAAAGCTGAACCCGCCGCCGCAGGATAAAACACAGCGCATGATGATGAATATCTTCCCCTTCTTCATCACATGGATTATGGCGCGCTTCGCCTCAGGCCTTGTCATTTATTGGACATTCAGCGCGTTCTTCTCCGTCATTCAACAGGCCGTAATCATGCGCTCAATGGGCGTGCCTGTCTATTTCTTCAACCGCGACCATTATAAGGAAAAGCTGGAAGAACAAGTCGATGAAGGCCCCGACGTACACCCATTAATCGAAATGGCCGAACAAGACGTCGAAGAGGCTTTGTTTGACAAAGAAAGCGGCGATCAAGAGGGCGAAGAAGACGCACCGAAAATCTCGCCGCCAAAGCCGAAAAAGAAAACCACCGGCAAAAAAACCAAGAAGAAATAAACCGCGATGATTGCCGAAGAAGAGTTTTCCAAAGCTGAACTGGAGTCCGCCCGCAAGCTCTTCGCCGGGCCGTGTGATTTCATGCTCGGTGTCGCGGGGCTTGAGCAACTGCCCGAGGCGCATGTCAGTGAAGTCGCTTTCGCAGGGCGCTCAAATGTCGGAAAATCGTCACTGCTCAACGCGCTGACAGGGCGCAACACGTTGGCACGTACATCCAACACCCCGGGACGTACACAGGAACTCAATTATTTCAATCTCGGCGATATGCTCTACATGGTCGACATGCCGGGCTACGGCTACGCCAAAGTCTCAAAAGAAAAAATCGCAAAATGGACGCAACTCATATTCGATTATCTGCGCGGCCGCCCGACATTGCGCTGCGTCTTTATTCTAATCGACGCCCGCCACGGCCTGAAAGACAGCGACCTCGACCTGATGAAAATGCTCGATCAGGCGGCTGTCTCCTACCGCATTGTCCTCACCAAAACCGATAAGGTGAAGAACGAGCATTTGAAAAAGGTGGAAGACAAAATCACAAACAGCATCAAAACCCACGGCGCTGCACACCCCATCATCGCAAAAACCAGCGCCCTGAAAGGGGCAGGAATTTCAGAGCTGCGCGCGATTATCCAAAAATATGGCGAAGATTACTGATCCCCGACAACCGTATAAAACGAATACGCATCCCGCGCGACATTACTGACACATAAAGACGTATACCCCTCACAAGCCGCACATCGCGCAATCGTCAAATCCAGATTGGTTGACGTATCGACCAAAACATCATTCATATTTGTTGTAAGTGCAGGAATAGTGGAAGAACCTGTGATCTTCTCATTTAAAACCTCGCAAACAGCATAAGAAATCTGATAAGCAGTCAGAATGACATCCCGGCCTGATCCATTTGTCCATTCGACATTATTGAACCGCCCTAAAAACCAGCCGGGTGGAGGTGTTGAAGCTGTCTGCGCGATGACCTTTTCGTTCAAAGTTCTAATGTTCAAACCGCCGCCTTCAGGGTGATAAATCTTATGCAAATGCGGTGCGAGATTAAAATCAGAATCTTCTGGCGGGACAAAATCAATTTCATCAATCGATGTGCCCGTAATCTCCATCTGCTCTATCACTGAACGCACCTGAGCGGCATAGCCGATCAATTGCATAGCGTAAAACTCAAGATTAGCCCTGTCCAGCTCTTGTGTCCCTGAATTTCGCGTTTGTTGCGTCAGGGCAAACCCGAGCGCCGCAAACAAGGCAACCGCAACCAGAACATAGATCAAAACATTCCCTTGATCACAGCTTTTATATCGCAAATGTTCTCTTTTTGTTTCCATTTGGTGCGTTTTCCCCTATAGTCGTAAAATTATAGACCAGAAAGATTCGCGATGATAGAGCAACTACACCAACAGATAAATTCACCCTACATTGATATCGAAACGCTTTACGCGATCATCGGTGCGCTGGTGGCGGTGATGTGTATGTCGGTCATCATGTTGTTCTTGCGCCAGAAAAACAGCGGCAAAATCGCACTGGCTGATGCGCGCGCCGCTCAATTTAAAGATATGGCTGATGCGCTGCAGCAGGAAACCGATGAACTGCACGATGCTCTGCGCACTGCGCGCGAAGATGCCGTACGAAACGAAACCGAAAAGAAAGCCTTCCTACAGCAGATTGAACGCAGCAAAGAAGAGCGCACGCAAATGGAGGAAATGCTGATCGGCAAGTTCGAAAACCTCTCCCATAAAATTTTCGATGAAAAAAACGAGGCCTTCAAACGTCAATCGAAAGAAAGCCTTGGTACGCTTTTAAATCCGTTGCAGGAAAAATTGCAGGACTTTGAAAAGAAGGTCAATGAATCCTTCGGCAACCAAGCCAAAGAACAATTCTCCTTAAAAGAACAGATTAAAAGCATCGTTGATGTAAATGAAAAAATGCGCCTGCAGGCCGAAGACCTCACCAATGCCCTCAAAGGCGATAATAAGGCGCAGGGGAACTGGGGCGAGGTAATCTTAGAGCGTATCTTGGAAGATTCCGGCCTGCGCAAAAACACCGACTACACCGTGCAGGGCGGCGGACTAGCCATGCGCAACGACGAAGGAAAACTTCAAAAGCCTGATGTGATTGTAAACTTGCCTGAAAACAAGCATGTTATTATCGATTCAAAAGTCTCCCTAACTCACTACGAACGTTTCTTTTCCGAAGATCAGGAAGACATACGCGCACGCCATCTCAAAGATTTCTTAAATTCCGTGAAAAAGCACGTGAACGATTTAGAAGAACGCCGCTACCAAACAACGGAAAAGCTCGGCACGCCTGATTTTGTTTTGATGTTTGTGCCAATTGAGGCGGCATACATCCTCGCCGTGCAAGAGGACCCTGAGATACAAAACTATGCGTGGGGCAAGAAGGTTATCCTCGTCTGCCCGACCACATTATTTGCAACGCTGAAAACCGTGGCCTCCGTCTGGCGTTTGGAACTGCAAAATAAAAACGCACAGGAAATCGCACGCGAGGGCGGGCTTCTCTACGATAAAATCGAAGGTTTCGTGACTGATATGCAGGCACTCGGCCGCCAAATGGACACAACGCAAAAAACCTTCGATAAGGCGTTAAACAAACTCTCCACAGGTCGCGGCAATATCCTCAGTAAAACGGAAAAGCTGAAAGAGTTAGGCGCGAAAACCTCAAAATCTCTCCCCCCCGACCTGATCGACGCGGCAGGTGAAGACACAGACGGAACGGCAAAAGCCATAGAGCAGAAGAACAAGGCCGCTTAAACCTTGACCTGACAGGCAAAAACGCTTATCCGTACGTACATGGAAAACTACGATATTATCACAGTCCCCGACCCCGTTTTAAAGCAGGTCGCCCAGCCCGTTGACAAGGTCGACGATAAAATCCGCGCACAGATGGACGGCATGCTGCAGGCCATGTATGACGCGCCCGGCATCGGCCTCGCCGCCAATCAGGTCAGTCTGCTCAACCGCGTTCTGGTGATGGATTTATCGAACCGCGATGAAGACGAAGAGCCAAACCCGATCTTCATGGCGAACCCCGAAATCATCCATGAATCCGAAGAAATGAGCGTGATGCAAGAAGGATGCCTCTCCATCCCCAAACAGCACGCCGATGTCGAGCGCCCCGCAATCGTCCGCGTGAAATATCTGGACTATAACGGCAAGCAAGCCGAATTGGAGGCCGAAGGGCTGCTCTCCCATTGCGTTCAACATGAAATTGATCACCTAAACGGCGTTTTGTTTGTTGATTACCTATCATCGCTCAAACGCAACATGATCTTGAAAAAAGTCGCAAAGCTCAAAAAACAAAACCTGCTCTAGCGCGATAAAAAGGTCAGAAAACATGACAACAAAACCGCTAAATATCATTTTCATGGGAACGCCTGATTTCGCGCGAAGCACGCTCGATGCGCTGATCGACAGCGAACACAATGTCATCGCCGTCTACTCCCAACCGCCAAGACCAAAAGGCCGCGGACATAAGGAAAAAAAATCCCGCGTCCATGAAAGGGCAGAAGCAGGAAATATTCCCGTATTCACGCCCAAAAGCCTGAAAAGCGCGGAAGAGCAAGAAAAATTTACCAATCACAACGCAGATATCGCCGTGGTCGCGGCGTACGGGTTATTACTGCCTAAGGCCGTTTTAGAGGCCCCGAAATTCGGCTGCTTAAACGTTCATGCCTCTTTGCTGCCCCGTTGGCGCGGCGCGTCCCCCATCCAGCACGCCATCTGGAAGGGCGATGAGAAATCAGGCGTAACCATCATGCAAATGGATGAAGGACTGGACACAGGCGGCATGATTAAAAAGGGCGAAATCGAGTTATCAAAGACAATAACCGCCTCAGAACTCCATGATCATCTCGCCGATACGGGCGCGCAACTTACGCTGGACGTGCTGAACGACATTGCAGAAAACGGCAAGCCCGAAGCCGAACCGCAAGATGATCAGCAATCAACCTACGCGCCGCTTTTAAAAAAATCAGACGGCATCGTCGATTGGAGCAACACAGCGCAGGAAATCGACGCACAAATCCGTGCACTGAATCCCTGGCCGGGAGTCTGGGCGGAAATTCAGGGCAAACGCTTTAAAATCCTAAAGGCCGAACCCGTAAAAGGCACGCCGCAAAACACGTTAGATAAAAACGGCATCATCACATGCGGGCAGGGCACAGCGCTCAAACTCGTCACGCTTCAACCCGAAGGCAAAAAAGCGATGGATTTCGCATCGGCGGTCAACGGCGGATATCTAAAGGTCGAATCATGACCCTGGCCCGCTACAAAATAACGGTCGAATATCGCGGCACGGATTACGCGGGGTGGCAACGCCAGAACGATGTCCCCTCCATCCAGCAAAGCATCGAGGAAGCAATTCATGGATTCTCAGGCCAAGATGTAACAATCACGGTTGCAGGCCGCACAGATGCAGGCGTCCACGCGCGTGGCCAAATGTTCCACGTCGATTTGGCCGAATTCTCCAAACCGATGGACGGCTACGCCATTACAAAAGCCATCAATGCCCATTTGCGCCCGCAACCCATCACGATTTTGGATGTGGAACAAACACATGCTGAGTTTCACGCCCGCTTTGACGCCACCAACAAACTCTATCAATATCGCATTATCAACCGCGCCGCCGTCCCCGCACTCGAGCGCGGCCTTGTGTGGCATATCGGAAAGCCGCTAAACGTCGCGGCGATGCAGGATGGCGCAAAATATCTGCTCGGCAACCATGACTTCACAACCTTCCGCGACTCTGAATGTCAGGCGCAATCCCCCGTCAAAACACTCGACAGGTTGGATATTACCGCTAGGGAATATGACACATGCGGTGGGATCGAGATCCTGATCGAGGCCGAAGGAAAATCATTCCTCCACCATCAGGTACGGAACATTGTCGGCACATTATCGTTGGTTGGTTTAGAAAAATGGTCGCCCGAGGACGTAAAAACCGCTCTGGAACAAAAAGACAGAACAAAGGGCGGCCCGACCGCACCGTCAGACGGGCTATATTTAATCCGCGTCGACTACCCGAAGGAAGCAAAAAAGGCGAATTGATATGCGAAATATTTTGATGATCATAACCATGCTATGCGGCGCGCTAATCCTAACGCCGAGCAGTGGAGCGCAGGCGGAAAGCGCAAACGCGGAGGCGCAAAAGCAAAAAATTGCCATCGCGAAATTCGAACGTGATCTAAGAGGTCTCAACCGCATCAAGCCGTTGCAGAACCCGAAGCTTAAGCAAGCCGAAGATGTGCTGGAACGCGGCATTTTAGATCAAACCAACCGCGATATCGGCGAAGTTGAAGACGTGCTGATCGACACGCAAGGGCCTGTTGTTGTTTTAAGCGCAACCTTTGAAGATTTGCGTTTGCGTGGAACAAAACCGTTGAACTTCATCGAATATGACATCAAGCCCGTCGGCACGTCATATAAATTAGCGCAACGCGAAGAAGATCTGATCGATAATCTACCCACCTTGCTGAACGGTATTCAAACCGCGGCAGGCGCAGAAAACGGTATTATCAGTCTTAAAAACCTGCTTGGTCGTGATGTCTCGACAAAAGGCGCGCATAATTTCGCAGAAATTTCAGATGTGCTTTTTACTGAAGACACACTGTTCGTTCAGGCGCTGCACCTTACGATCAGCCGCGGCACAATCAGGCGCAAAGGCGTTGCCGTTCCGTTTGATGCGTTCACATTTGACGGAAGCGGGCAAAGATATGAAGTTAATTTAAAGGCTGAGTTTGCAGATTCGCTGTTCGATTACGTCGAAGAAGATTAAAAGCAGGCACAAAGCGCTAGCTAAAATAACGCTGCAAAATCCGCTCAAAAATCTGCGTCAGCTCCTGCAGATCAGAAACCTTCGCATTCTCGTTAATTTGGTGGATCGTGGCGTTAATGCCGCCAAATTCCACCACTTCACAATATTGAGACATAAAGCGCGCATCTGACGTGCCGCCAGTTGTGGTAAAATCTGCAACCTTGCCTGTCACATCTTTCACGGCATCGCGCACAACATCCGACCAGTGCCCGGGCTGCGTCATAAAACTTTCCGCGCCGCACGTTGTGGTCAGGCTGTAATCACCCTCGCAACCATCCAATATGTCACGAATTTTCGCCTCCAGACTTTCGCTTGTCCATGTGTCATTAAACCGCACATTAAATGTCGCGCGCCCCTTATCGGGAATAACATTATCCGCTGTGTTCCCGACATCAATGCTGGTCACTTCCAGATTGCTCGGCACGAAAAAATCCGTGCCGTTATCAAATTCATACCCGCACAGCGCATCAAGCATCTTAACCAATCGCGGCAGGGGATTATCCGCCAGATGCTGATAGGCAACATGCCCTTGCTTGCCTGAGACCTCTAATCGCCCGCTCAGTGATCCGCGCCGCCCGATTTTAATTTGCTGCCCCAAATGATCGGGGTTGGTCGGCTCACCGACAAGCGCAACATCGGGAATATGGCCATTCTCTTCCATCCATTTAAGAACCTTAACCGTGCCGTTCACCGCGGGTCCTTCCTCATCACCCGTAATCAGCAAACTGATCGATCCTTTCGGCTCCGCACTGTCCAGATAAGACGCAACAGCCGCAACAAACGCCGCGACCGAGCCTTTCATATCACTCGCCCCGCGCCCGTATAAAACGCCATCTTCAATATGCGGGTTAAACGGCCCGTACGTCCATTGATCTTCAGGCCCCGGCGGCACAACATCCGTATGCCCGCCATAACAAATATGCGGCGCGGATGCACCAAGGCGTGCAAACAAATTCGGCACGGCATCCTCACCCTCACCAAAGGGAAGGCGATAACAGGTAAAACCGAGCGCAGTCAGCTTTTCTTCCAAAAGAACAAGCGCGCCCGCATCTGTCGGCGTAACAGAAGGGCAGGCAATAAGGGCTTTTGTTAAATCAATCACATCATAAGACATGCCGCGCAGTGTAGAGCGAAAAAAAACATATGTCACCCGTTTTTAGGGCATATCATAGTCATCCGTATCAGCCGCGTCTGGCGGGCCAAACCGTTCAGGTTGAAGAGCATAAGTGCGATCGGCAACAATATGCAGGGGGTGCAAACCACGGGGTAAATTCTTAAAACCACGCTCCGGCATCATATCTTCGATATCGTCATCTACGGGAAACTCATCATCCACATTATAGTGCAAATCGACTATACGCGTTGCCGCATTTAACATGCCTAGAACACTGTCATATATGGGCGCTTGATCAGGGTGCGCATCATAGGAGAAATCGTAAATCTTGGTCACAAAATTATCTTCTGTGCTGTCCAGATATCGCCCTGCGCGTTGTTCATCACGAACACCCGCCATGGAAATGACATTGTGCAATCGGTCGATTACCTTGACATATGACGCAGTTCTGTCATGAGCGATCTCAGTAAAGGCAACGTCGTTGTCCTTTTTTTCTTCCTTACGGTTATCGTAATATTTCGACAGCGCATCATGACTGCGCCCCATCCCTTCGGGAAAATTTTCGCGCGGTATCGTCCCACCGGCCGTGACCATATCAATTAAATCCTGAGGGGTCATGCCAAACTCTTCGCCCAAATCATGGGCGAGCACGTTAATCATCGCGCCTTCTGGATGATCAATCTCCAGTCCGTCTTCAATCAGGCTCGTCATCCAAATAAATTGAGTAAGTTCGTGAACGGCAGAAGGCGTCATGTCATCATCACGATATTCACCGTTCTTTAATTCGATAACAATATCCATCATATAGGCCGCACGCGTGTAGCCTTTGCTCTCAAGGTAATCACGGCACATATCGGCCAGCGCGTCATAATTCTCAATAACATCGCCTTCACTCTCGAAAAGCCCGCTTTCACAAAGGCTCTCGCACAAGCCCAATGGCGCCCCGCCATCGGAAAGGTTACCGAATGTCCCAACATGCTCGTTCAAGGCTGTTATCCTCTGTTGTTTAAACGTGACAACAGTCTAAAGACTGCGGAAAAAAACCACAACAAAATAACCGAATATGGAAACAGATTAGGGCGCCCTAATGTAGAGAATGATTAGGCACGCAACAGCTCGTTCACGCCCGTTTTACTACGTGTCCGCTCATCAACGCGCTTCACAATCACCGCGCACGCAAGGCTCGGTGCGGCCGATCCGTCAGGCAACGTCTTTGTCGATGGTAAAGTGCCCGGAATAACAACGGAGTACGCAGGCACACGCCCTTGGAAAATCTCTCCTGTATCACGATCAATCACCTTGGTCGATGCACCAAGGAAAACGCCCATGGAAATAACCGAACCCTCTTCAACAATAACGCCCTCGGCAACCTCAGATCGCGCTCCGATAAAAACATTATCTTCAATAATAACAGGTTCAGCCTGCAACGGCTCTAACACGCCGCCAATACCGACACCACCTGAAATATGGCAGTTCGCACCAATCTGCGCGCAAGACCCGACGGTCGACCACGTATCAATCATCGTGCCTTCGCCGACATATGCGCCGACATTAATGAAACACGGCATCAAAACCGCATCAGGCGCAATAAACGAAGAATGACGCACCGTCGCATTCGGCACGGCGCGAAAACCCGCCTGCGCAAACATCTCATCTGTCCAGCCCGCAAATTTGCTCTCCACCTTGTCATACCATGTGGCATCACCAGGGCCGCCAGAAATAACGTGATTAGGATTAAGACGGAACGACAAAAGAACAGCCTTTTTCAACCATTGGTGCACAACCCATCCGTCAGCCGAAGGCGCAGCCACACGAACCTGACCCGCATCCAAAAGATTAAGGGCTTCTAAAACTGCATCGCGCTGTTCACCTGTTGTGTGCGCTCCGATTTCGGCACGGTTTTCCCACGCGGCGTTAATGGTTTGTTCAAGCGCATCATAAGTGTCAGTCATCATTTTTCCCTATCTCGGTCTGGACGTTTTTCGTAAATTTCAATTTTTTAAATCAATGTCTAGTATTCAACACGAAGAGACAGTAAAATCAAGCGCATATGCGCCAAAAACTGAATAAAAAACAACAGCAAGATGTCATCAATTGGGATGTGAACGCCGCCCAATGGCACAGCGCCTATTGCCGTATCAAACGCGCCAATCTCCTACAATCCTATGATTACATCACCGCCATGGCGCAACTGAACAACCAACGCCCACGCCTTGGCATGATCACCATCGGCGGCCAACATGCAGGCCTGTTCAGCACGTTAGAGGCAGGAATATTCAAAAAATCCGTCCATGCGGTCATCTTGGATCGCGGGCCTTTATGGTTTGATGGCTACGAAACGCCGCAAAACATCGCAACGTTTATGGACAGCTTATCCCGCCATTACCCGCGCCGTTTCGGCCGAAAAATGCGTTTCATTCCTGAATATCCCGATGCGCAAATCTATCGAAACATGATGCAGCAGCACGGATTTAAATCCATGACCCGCGACGGCTACCAAACCATATGGCTCGACACACGCCCCGATCCGGACTATATCCGCGCGAATATGGGTAAGAAATGGCGCAATGCCCTTAGCAAGGCCGAAAAATCAGGCTTAAAAACAATTATCAGCGACGACGGCGAGCATCTCGCATGGCTTCTACAGAACTACGTGCAGGATAAAGAGCAAAAAAATTATGACGGCGCATCGCTCAGAACGCTGATGAAACTTTTCGCCTCATTCTCCCGTGGGAAAAACATGTTGCAAGCCACTGCAATATTTGACGGGGAACCCATTGCCGCTATAGTGGTTTTGAAACATGGAATTGCCGCAACCTATCAAATTGGATATACATCTGATACGGGGCGCGAAAAATGCGCGCATCACTTGTTGTTGTGGCAGGCGATACAGGAATTAAGACAACGCGGCGTTCAGGATGTTGATCTTGGCGGCACGAATGAAAGGGACGCAGACGGTGTTAGAAAGTTTAAAGAAGGCCTTGGCGGCGAAAAAGTGGAAACACTCGGCCTTTATAATTAGTGCCGCGGCCTGTTTCGCGCTTCTGCCACATCATAACGCGCATGCTACCAATCAAAAGGTGAAAACTGAAAACGGCAGCATTATTATCGAACAGGCTGATCCTGCGCAAGAAAATGCGACAACCCCGCAGCCTGAAAAAAAGCCTGCTCAAAAACCATCCCCTGAGAAACCCTCCGCTGAAAAAGCCGAAACCAAATCACAACCGAAACCAGAAGCAAAGCAAGCTGACAAACCGGCATCTTACAAATATCAGGTTCTAAAATACGACGTCTATGCCAGCGGTATTCACGCGGTTAAAGCCAACATGATCCTCGATTATCGCGCGCCCGGGCGATATTCAATGGTCTTCGGCGCAGAAACCCGCGGCCTGCTTGGGCAACTCGCGCCATGGTCGGGAACCTTCGAAACCCACGGCTGGGCTAAGGAAGACGGGGCGCGCATACCTGAAAAACATCGCTCCACCGCCAGTTGGCAAGGCGAGGAAGAGGTGAAAACATACACCTACGATAAAAACGGAAACTTTGAATTCCTCATCAAGGAATATAAAGGCAAAAAGCCCAAGAAAGAAGAATCCAAACCCGAACTGACGGACAACACCACAGACGCATTAACGGCAACCATTTTGGTCATGGAAAACATAACAAACGGCGGAAACTGTCAGGGATCTAACGATGTGTTTGACGGAAAAAGGCGCTTCAAAATGACCTTCAACCATGTGCGCAACGTCATGTTGGAAAAAACTCGATACAACGCCTATTCAGGTCCCGCAGCGGAATGTTTTGTCAATGTCGAGCCAAAGGGCGGCAAATGGTATTCAAAGCCGCGCGGCTGGCTCTCAATTCAAGAGCAAGGGCGTGAACGCGGCATGATGCCAACCGTCTGGATGGCACAGCTCGCGCCCTATGCGGTTGTTGTCCCAGTACGCGTGCGCGTAAAAACAGCCTACGGCACATTATTTATGCATTTGACACGATACGAAATTGATGGGAAAACCGTCAAAGCAGGGCGATAAGTCAGGCAATAAGAATTCACAAGATTAGAGTAAAAAATGGCCAAAGAGACGAAGAAAAAGTCGACTTCCAAAAAAGCGGCATCAAAGACAGCGGCAAAAAAGAAAGCCGCTAAACCCTCAAAAAAAGCCGCGACAAAAACCAAAGACATCAAAATTCCAAAGCCAACACCCTTGGCGGTCGTCATCCTCGGCGCGGGTAAAGGCACGCGCATGAAATCCAAAAAGCCGAAAGTCATGCACGAACTGCTCGGCCTGCCCATGATCAACTGGTTGATCAAAACGGTTGAGGGGCTAAAGCCTGAAAAAATCGTTGTCGTCATCGGAAATGGCATGCCTGAATTAAAGGACGCCGTCACCCCACACGATACCGTCATTCAGGAAACCCAAGACGGCACGGGCAGCGCGCTGAAGTCCGCTCTACCCGCACTGGAAGGCTTTAAGGGCGATGTGCTTGTTCTGCTTGGCGACACACCGCTAATCTCGAAAAAAACCCTCCGCAGCCTGATCGCCGCGCGTCATAAAGACAAAAACACAGGCCTCGCCGTTCTCGGCATGAAACGCCCCGATCCGACAGGCTATGGCCGCCTGCTGATGAACGATAAGTCCGAACTCGTCGCCATCCGCGAGGAAAAAGACGCAAGCGCGGCAGAGAAAAAAGTCGATATCGTTAATACTGGCGCATTCTGTCTCGATGCCTCCAAAATCAAAGGCTGGCTGTCAAAGCTGAAAAATGATAATGCGCAAGGCGAATATTACATCACCGACTTGCCCGAAATCGCCGCGAAGGCAAAAATCAAAACCGCCGTTGCCATCACCGCCAACATCGACGAAGTGCAGGGCTGTAACACCCGCATCGACCTCAGCAATCTGGAGCAAACCGCCCAGCAAAAAATGCGCGATAATTTCATCCAGAACGGCGTGATCATGCAAGACCCGAACACAGTCTATTTGCATCACGACACGAAAATCGCGGCAGGCACATTAATCGAACCGAACGTCTATTTCGGCCCGAAAGTCAGCGTCGCCGATAAGGTGCATATTAAGGCCTTCTGCCATTTCGAAGACTGCCATATCGGCGCGGGCACAACCGTTGGCCCGTTCGCAAGGCTCAGACCGGGCACGAAAATCGGCGAAGATGTGCGCATCGGAAATTTTGTTGAGGTCAAAAAATCCCACATCGGCAACCGCAGCAAAATCAGCCATCTCGGCTATGTCGGCGATACAATCATGGGCGATGATGTGAATTTCAGCTGCGGCGCGATCACGGTCAATTATGACGGCTTCCAAAAACACCAAACCACCATCGGCAAGGGCGTTATGGTCGGCTCTAACGTGAATCTCATCGCGCCCCTCACGCTCGATGACGGGGCGTTTATCGCCGCCGGCTCAACCATCACCAACGATGTCCCCGCCGACTCCCTCTCGGTCGAGCGTGGCCGCGAAGAAGTCCGCCAGGGCTGGGCAACGCTCTATCGCAAACGCAAGGCCGAAGCCAAGCCAAAACCGGAAGATAAAAAATAGCGTCCCTAACCACCGCGCCAAGCACATTGAAACACGCTGCAAACTTTCGTGAATTGTGCGGCGCGGCAATATGCGCTAAAACCCTGAAAGCAAGATAAAAAACACTCCCTGAAAGGAACAGGCTCTATGTGCGGAATATTCGGAATTATTGGTGAGCAACAGGTTGCACCGCTTCTACTCGAAGGCTTAAAACGCCTTGAATATCGCGGGTACGATTCTGCGGGGATCGCCTGCTTATCCGATGGCGTCATCCACCGCCGCCGCGCCGAGGGTAAACTGGTCAACCTCGCTGAGAAACTAGAGGCAAACCCGCTGGAGGGCACACTCGGCATCGGCCACACACGCTGGGCGACACATGGCCTGCCGAACGAGCGCAACGCCCACCCACACGCCACCGACCATGTCGCGGTCGTCCATAACGGCATCATCGAAAATTACGCATCACTAAAGGCCGAGCTGGAAGAGCAGGGCGCAAATTTCACCACCGAAACCGACACCGAAGTTATCGTCCACCTCGTAAGCCATTATATGGAGAAGGGCGCAGAACCGATCGACGCCGCGCACAAGGCCATGGACAGGCTGGAGGGCGCATACGCACTCGTCATGATTTTCGCAGGCCATAATGATGTGATGGTCGGCTGCCGTCAGGGCACACCGCTCGCTGTCGGCTATGGCGAAGGGGAAATGTTCGTCGCCTCTGATTCCTACGCCCTCGCGCCACTGACGAAAAAAATCTGCTTCCTCGAAGATGGCGACCGCGTGATCGTAACGCGTGACAGCGTGCAGATTACCGACGCGCAGCTGAACGAGGTCACCCGCGATATCCGCATCACCGAACAATCGGGCGCAGCCACCGGAAAGGGCGAATATCGCCACTTCATGCTGAAGGAAATCTACGAACAACCCGCCGTGATCGGGCAAACGCTAAACTCCTACGTCAACGCGTCTACGGGTAAAATCTCCATCCCCGATGATATTTTAAAGGCCGTCACCGACGCCCCGCGCCTCACGCTCATCGCCTGCGGAACGGCGTTCTACGCCTGTATGGTCGCAAAATACTGGTTCGAACAAATCGCCCGCATCCCGTGTGAAATCGACGTCGCCAGCGAATTCCGTTACCGCGAAGCGCCAATGCCCGAAGGGGGCGTAGCAATCTTCATCTCCCAATCAGGTGAAACACTGGACACGTTAGAGGCGCTAAGATACTGCAAACGCCAAAATCAGAAAATCCTTTCCATCGTCAACACCATCGAAAGCACGATTGAGCGCGAGTCCGACTTCGTTCTGCACACGCTTGCAGGCCCCGAAATCGGCGTCGCCTCCACCAAGGCCTTCACCACCCAAATCACAACACTGGCCTGCATCGCGCTCGCCACGGCAAAGGCAAAAGGCTCAATTGATGAGGAGAAAGAACAGGATATGGCCGACGCCTTGCGCCACGTGCCGACCATCGCCGCCGAAATCCTCAACCATGATAAGGAAATCCTGAACATCGCAAAAGACGTCGCCGAGGCGCGCGATGTGTTGTATCTCGGCCGCGGCAGCCTCTACCCCATCGCTCTGGAAGGCGCGCTGAAATTAAAGGAAATCTCCTACATCCATGCCGAAGGCTACGCCAGCGGAGAAATGAAGCACGGCCCCATCGCCCTGATCGATGACAGCGTGCCCGTGGTGGTGGTCGCCCCCGAAAACGACCCGATGTTTGAGAAAAACGTCTCGAATATTCAGGAAACGGTCGCCCGTGGTGGGAAGGTGTTCCTCATCTCTGACATAAAGGGCGCACACGCACTGAAAGACCAATCCACTTGGAGCGTCGCGATGAGCCCCGTCCACCCCTTCGTTGCGCCGATTTTATACGCGCTCCCCGTGCAGCTCCTCTCCTACCACGTCGCCGTCATCAAAGGCACAGACGTCGACCAACCCCGCAACCTCGCCAAAAGCGTCACGGTGGAGTAAAAAAACTATAACTTTTTTATGTGTAAAAAATAGAAAGGGTTTGTATTGATTTCTTCCCAAGCGTTTGTTTGCTGAATGTCTTTATAAGATTCTCTAGTTTTATCACGCTCAAGAATTTTAGGACGAATGCCATCAGGAGAAGTTTGAATAAGGGGGGTAGTATCCATTTGGATCCTCAAAATTTCCCATTTGTAGGCAATGTTTGGAAAACCATCCTTATATTTTAAACGTTCAAAATAAAAATACGGATCAATTCCAAGAGCTAAAGTACCAGAAAGTTGGTCGCCAACTTTTAAGTTTTTTGGTGCGTTGTATTCCTGAAACGCTTTAATACCAAAGTCTATAACACAAGATTTTCCATCATGATATTCAGTGATTGCGTTGAAGTCATAAACATTAAATTTTTGATGACTAAGGCTGCTTTTGTGTGAACCGCTTGCTATTGAAATAGGATAGAATTCCAAGGCAAACTCTCTTTTATCACCAACTGAAAAATCAGGGTAGTTCCCATCTTGTATGATCCAGCCTGCTAACCCAATTATAAGCTCCATGAAAAAACAATACTTAATCTATAAAAGTCTTACAACACATGAAAAAAACATAATGAATATGAAACCGTTTCGCGATGGTATACGAATGTAAGATCATTCGAATACAAAACACCAAGGCAAGGAACACACATGCGCCCGATCAGATTTCTCCTCCCCGCTCTCGCGGCGCTTATTCTGCTCTCTCCGCTTAAAACAAATGCTCAAAACGCCACTCCCGTCATCGTAACAATCGTGGAAAAACAAAACTACGCGGACGAGGTCGAGGCACTGGGAACCCTGCGCGCGAACGAGGGCGTAGAGTTGACATCCTCCGTCACCGAAATCGTAACCAAAATCTTATTCACCGACAATCAGCGCGTGAAAAAGGGCGATATTCTGGTCGAAATGGATGCGGATGAAGAACGCGCCGAAATGGCGGAGCAGCAATCTTTCGCCAACGAGGCGCAACGTCAGGTCAACCGCCTGCGCCCGCTGGTCAACCAACGCGCGGCATCCGAATCTCTGCTCGATGAAAACGCGCAAGAGCTGGAGGCCGCCAAGGCACGCATTCAGGCAATCAAATCCCGCATCGATCAACGCATTATCCGCGCCCCGTTTGACGGCGTGCTCGGCCTGCGCAATATCAGCGTCGGCGCTCTGGCACAGCCGGGCACACGCATCACCACCATCGACGATGACAGCGTGATGAAGCTCGATTTTTCCGTGCCTGAAATCTTTCTCGCCTCTATGAAAACGGGTCTAAAAATCAAGGCCACGAGCGAGGCCTACCCCGACAAAACCTTCGAAGGCGAAATCTCCAACGTTGAAAGCCGTATCGATCCCGTCACCCGTTCCATCGGCGCGCGCGCTTTAATCAACAATGATGACAGGCTGTTAAAGCCGGGCTTGCTGATGCAGGTCACAGTCCTGAAAAATCCGCGCGAAGCCATCGTCATCCCTGAGGAATCAATCATCTCTGACGGCTTTAAAAACTACGTCTTTGTGATTAATGAGGCAGACGGCAAACAAAGCGCCGAACGCCGAGATGTCAAACTCGGCGGCCGCACATATGGTAAGGCGGAAATACTGGATGGCCTGAAAATAGGTGAGAAAATTGTCACCCATGGCGTGCTGCGCGTTCGCCCGGGCGCGGCTGTTTCAATCACCGATATCGAAGGGGAAAATGACTCCCTCAAGGACAGCTTGCAAGGGAAGAACTCAGCTGAAAATACGGGCAAAAACGAAGGCGAAAAATCCAAATGATCATCTCCGATATCTCCGTTAAACGCCCTGTTTTCGCCAGCGTGATTTCACTGCTGCTGATCGCATTCGGCCTCGTCTCATTCGACCGCCTCTCGCTGCGCGAATACCCCGACATCGACCCGCCCATCGTCACCGTAGAGGTTGAATACCCCGGCGCGCCCGCAAACATCGTCGAAACCCGCGTCACTCAATTAATCGAAGAACGCATCGCGGGCGTGGAGGGTATTGAATTCATTCAATCATCCTCACAGGACGGGCAGGCAAACGTCACAATCGAATTTTCCGTCAATCAGGATGTAAACGAAGCCGCGAACGACGTGCGCGACCGTATCTCAGGCATTCAGGACAACCTGCCCGAAGAGGCCGAGCCGCCCGAAGTTCAAAAAGTCGACAGTAACGATGATGTCATCATCTGGCAAAACCTCTCCAGCGATAAATTAAGCGTTTCCGAACTGACCGACTATGCCGAACGATACTTGGTCGACCAATATTCCGCACTTGACGGTGTCGCGCGCATTCGTGTCGGCGGCGGTCTGCGCTACGCCATGCGCATATGGATTGACCGCGAAGCTCTCGCCGCACGTAACCTGACAATCAGCGATGTTGAACGCACCCTACGTGCGGAAAATGTCGAACTGCCCGCAGGTAGCTTGCAATCAGATCAGCGCATTTTCAAAGCACGCGTAGAGCGCAGCTTTAAAGACCCGCAAGATTTCGCAAAAATCGTCCTTAGCCAAGGCGAAAGCGGTTATCTCGTGCGGCTCGGCGATATCGCACGCATTGAAAAAGGCGTTGAAGAAGACCGCATCATGTTCCGCGGAAACGGCGTGCCGATGGTCGGAATCGGCGTAATCAAGCAATCAACCGCCAACACGATTGATGTATCAGATGCCACAAAAGAACTCACCGAAAAGCTGCAAAAAAACCTGCCCGAAGGCATGATGATTTCACAAAGCTATGATGCCGCCGTCTTCATCAAAGCTTCCATCGCTGAGGTGTATAAAACATTGTTTATCGCCATCGCTTGTGTGGTGTTTGTCATCTATATCTTTCTGGGCAGCGTACGCGCGATGCTTATTCCCGCGGTCACGGTTCCTGTTTCGATTATCGCATCTTTTATTGTCATTTTCGCCCTTGGCTTTTCCATCAATCTTCTGACACTCCTCGCCTTGGTTCTGGCGATCGGCTTGGTTGTCGATGACGCAATCGTCATGCTGGAAAACATCGTCCGCCGTATTCAGGAAAAAGGCGAAACCCCGCTCGTCGCAGCGTATAAGGGCGCGCGTCAGGTCGGTTTTGCCGTTGTCGCCACGACGCTTGTGCTGATCTCCGTCTTTGTGCCGATTACGTTTTTAGAAGGAGATATCGGTCGCCTGTTTACCGAATTCGCCCTGACAATCGCAGCCGCTGTGGCATTTTCATCGCTTGTCGCCTTAACCCTCGTGCCCGTTCTGGCCTCGAAAATCTTGAAAGAGGCCGAAGACGGAGAAAAAGAACGCCGCAACGTCGTCCTGCGCAAAATCGAAGCCGCATTTGATTTGCTCAGAGATGTTTATATGAAATCCCTAAAGCTGGCTTTGCGCGCACCTGTCATCGTTATGGTGATTTTCGCGCTTCTGATCGGCGGCACGGCTTGGCTCTATAACAATGTCACCGAAGAATTCAGCCCCAAAGAAGACCGCGGCGCATTTTTCGTTCTGGTCAACGGCCCTGAAGGTGCAAGTTTCAGCTATATCAAAGAATATATGGATATTATCGAAGAGCGTTTGATGCCGTACGTTGAAAAGGGAGAATTCAAACGCTTACTTATCCGCGCCCCTCGTGGTTTCGGCAATATCGAAAATTTCAACTCAGGCTTTGTCATCGTGATTATGGAAGACTGGTCAAAGCGCCGATCCGCTTTTGACGTCATGGACGAGGTGCGCGGCAAACTCTCCGATCTGCCGGGTGTGCGTGCCTTCCCGATTATGCGCCAAGGCATCGGTGGAGGGGTACAAAAACCGGTACAATTCGTGATCGGTGGCCCAACATACGAAAAGCTGGCTGAATGGCGTGACATCCTTTTGGAAAAAGTCGAAGAAGATAATCCGGGCTTCAAAGGCTTAGACAGCGATTACAAAGAAACGCGCCCGCAAATCGATTTTAACGTCAAATACGAACGCGCCGCCGACCTCGGTGTAACAATCGAAGAAATCGGCCTGACATTAGAAACACTGATGGGCGGTAAAAACATTACAACCTATCTCGAGGATGGCGAAGAATATGACGTTATCGTCGAAGGGGAGCGCGCCAAGCAACGCTCTTTCACCGACATTGAAAGCATCTATGTGCGTTCGCTCCGCACAGGAAATCTGATCCCGCTCTCAAATCTGGTGGAGATCAATGAATACGGCGCGGCCGAAACGCTCTCACGTTATAACCGCATCCGCGCCATCACATTGGAAGCCAATTTGGAAGACGGCTATACCCTTGGCGAAGCGCTAAACCACCTCGAAAATCTTGCACGCGAACACCTGCCCGATGAAGTCGTCATCGATTATAAGGGCGAAAGCCGCGATTTCGTAACATCGGGAAGTTCGATTATCTTCGTTTTCGCCCTTGGTCTTGCTGTCGTATTCCTCGTCCTCGCCGCACAGTTTGAGAGCTACATCCACCCGCTCATCATCATGCTCACCGTTCCGCTCGCAACAGGCGGCGGCTTACTCGGCCTGTATATCTTCGATGGCACGCTGAACATCTACTCGCAAATCGGCCTGATTATGCTGGTCGGCCTGGCGGCGAAAAACGGAATTCTAATCGTTGAATTCGCAAACCAGCTCCGTGACGAGGGCATGGAATTCTCACGCGCTTTGATCGAAGCCTCAGAAATTCGCTTCCGCCCGATTCTCATGACAGGTCTGACAACAATCGCAGGCACAATCCCGCTTATCCTCTCCAGCGGTGCAGGTGCGGAAACCCGCATATCAATCGGTATTGTCGTCTTATTCGGCGTCTTTGCCGCAACCGTGTTCACCATGTATATCGTGCCCGCCACCTACAGCCTGATCGCGCGCAATACAACCTCTCCCAATGCAGTCGCCCAACGCCTTGAAGAGGAGAGGGACTAGGCGAAAGGCGGTAGAGATGCTAAACAAAAAACAAAGAACAACGCGAAAAACAGGATCAAAACACAATGACCATCGGCACACCCTTTTCCCCCTCTGCAACAAAAGTGCTGCTCTGCGGCTCGGGTGAATTGGGTAAGGAAGTCGTGATCGAACTTAAACGCTTCGGCGTAGAAGTCATTGCGTGCGATCGCTACGAAAACGCTCCCGCCATGCAGGTCGCTGACCGCTGTTATGTCTTTTCCATGCTCGATGGTGATAAACTGCGTGAAGTCATCGAAAAGGAAAAACCCGACTTCATCGTGCCCGAAGTCGAGGCGATAGCCACCGACACGTTGGTCGAATTGGAAGAAGAGGGTTTCACCGTTGTGCCCACCGCCAAGGCCGCAAAACTCACCATGAACCGCGAAGGCATCCGCCGCCTCGCCGCTGAAGAATTAGGGCTATCCACCTCACCTTATCGTTTCGCCGAAACCCGCGAGGACTTTGATGCGGCAGTGAAAGACATCGGCATGCCCTGCGTCGTCAAACCGATCATGAGCTCGTCAGGCAAAGGCCAGAGCACGATTAAATCCGAAAGCGATATCGAAACAGCTTGGAATTACGCGCAAGAGGGCGGCCGCGCAGGCGCAGGAAAAGTGATCATTGAAGGTTTTGTTGATTTTGACTATGAAATCACGCTCCTCACTATTCGCCACGCGGGCGGCACATCCTTCTGCGCGCCTGTCGGGCACAGGCAAGAGGGCGGCGATTATCATGAATCCTGGCAACCGCAGCCCATGTCAGACGCGGCACTTTCCGCCTCCAAAGACATCGCCGAAAAAGTAACAACCGCACTTGGTGGTCGCGGCATCTTCGGTGTGGAACTTTTCATTAAGGGCGACCATGTTTATTTCAGTGAAGTCTCTCCTCGCCCGCACGATACAGGTATGGTCACGATGATTTCACAAAATCTAAGCCAATTCGCATTGCACGCGCGCGCATTTTTAGGGATGCCGATCCCTGACATCATTCAGCATGGCCCGTCCGCATCCTCAGTGATTTTGGTCGAAGGCGAGTCCAAAGACATTCGCTATGACAACCTCACAGAAGCCTTAAGCCAGCCAAACACCGATCTACGCCTGTTCGGCAAACCCGAAGTCTCAGGCCAGCGCCGTATGGGCGTCGCACTCGCCCGCGGCGAAACGGTGGATGAAGCCAAAGAAAAAGCTATCAAGGCCTCAAGCGCCGTCAAAACCACATGCAAGTAAAAACGCAGGCAGAAAAATTTAAAAATCCCAAAGTAACCGCAACAGGTGAAAAACGCGCTTATGTCGGCTTGCAATCTCTGGATACGCTGTGGTTCAACACGGGCACATTGTGCAATCTCGAATGCCTGAATTGCTACATCGAATCCAGCCCGAAAAACGACCGCCTCGTTTATCTCACAACCGAAGAGGTCACAACCTATCTGGATGAAATCGAGCGCGAAAACCTGCCAACCCGTGAAATCGGCATCACAGGCGGCGAGCCGTTTATGAACCCCGATATCATCCCGATTATGAGGGAGTCACTGGAGCGCGGCTTTGAACTGCTTATTCTCACCAACGCCATGCGCCCGATGATGAAATGCACAGACGACCTGCTGGCCTTAAAAGATGAATTCGGCGATAAAATGACAATCCGTGTCTCGATTGATCATTTCATCCGCGAACTGCACGAAGAAGAGCGGGGCGCAAGATCATGGGAACCGATGATACTCGGCCTCAAATGGCTCTCCGAACATAGCTTTAAAATTGACATCGCAGGGCGCACACGATGGGGCGAGAGCGAAGACGAACTCCGCAAAGGCTACGCCGCATTTTTCAAAGAGCATAACGTAAATATTGACGCGTTCGATCAAAAACAGCTCATGCTGTTTCCCGAAATGGATGAACAAGCCGAAGTCCCTGAAATCACGGTAAAATGTTGGGACATTGTCGGCGTAAAGCCGCAAGATATGATGTGCGCCACATCGCGTATGGTGGTCAAACAAAAGGGCGCAGAGGCCCCAGCTGTCATGGCGTGTACGTTATTAGCCTATGATAAGCAATTTAATATGGGGGAAACGTTGAAACAAGCATCAAAGCCTGTCTCCCTCAACCACCCGCACTGCGCCAAATTCTGCGTTCTCGGTGGTGGCGCATGTAGCGTGAAAGAATAGAGCTACAGCGCATAATGCTGCGCCCAAGCGGCGACATCATCTTGCAACGCGCTCATAAATGCGGGCATCTCATCAATCATATGTGCCAGATCAACCTGCTCATCCACATCGGTCAACATCGGCAATAATGACGCGGCATATGGCAATGTCCTGTGAAACACATCCATCGTATTCGGCGCGCTCCACGGCACACAATCCCAAATGGAAAGCGGCACATCCGCGCGCCCGCCAAACAAATAATATCCGCCATCACGCGCAGGGCCGAACACATAATCATCGTGGCTCAGCCGTTCAATCGCTTCATTCAAAAGATCAGGCGTAATTTGCGGCGCATCCGCACCAATTAAAATCGCTTTCTCATGCCGCTCAAGAAGCATCTGATAAATGTGGTGTTGCCGCGTGCCTAAACATCCCGCGCCCGTGAACATAGCCTCAAACCCCGTCCAGTCATCAACGCCATCCGCCTCGGCGACCGCCCAATATCCTGTGGCATCTGATCGGGAAACGCTCGCCTCAACCGCGTTCACGCTCATATGATAAAAGGCCAGCGCATCCTCTTCTCCGATGCTCGCCGCCAGACGAGTCTTTACGGGCGACAGCCGCGGCGTTTTTACAAAAATCGCAATCCCTGTACTCATGCTTTCCCTCTCAATCGCGAGATTATATCCTGAAAATAAATGCTGCAAAAAATCATTTGATACCGCGCGGTGAGTTTAAGCCAGCCAACCTTTTTATACCGCCGCGCACTGGTAAGAATCGTTGCCCCAATCGGTTTAATATCTATACCCTTTTGCCGCGCGGCGAGCACAAAATGCAAATCCTCAGTCATCTCTAAAGTGTCGTCAAACCCGCCGATTTTCTCGAACGTATCGCGCGCCATAAAGAATCCCTGATCCCCATAGGGTGCAGCAAAAATGCGGGATCGAGCATTCGCCCCCCACGCATTCACACGCGCCAAACCGCTATCGTAAAAGCCGAGATTAAAATAAAAAAGTATGGGCGATTTATACTCTTGAACAGCCCGATCAACCGCAGCAAAACCGGAATCATCAAAGCGGCTATCTGCATGCAAAAACCATAAAAAATCACGGCTCGATTGCGCCGCGCCCATATTCAAACTCCGCGCCCGTGACCCTTCGGAGGAAACAATCACCTCCGCATCCGTACCCTCAAAATGCTGCAGCATTTTTTCATGCGCGCGCTCTTCAGGTGAAACAGGAATAACCACAGACACGCGATCCAGCATCTTAGCAACATGCCGCCGATGCTGTCTTATCACCGGAACTCGGCGCGCAATCAAACACACCATAATGTGTTGAAAAATCACCTGTCACGCGGAAATGATCGGCAAATCGTGTGGTGTTCAACATATTCGCCGTATTCCCGCAAACAGGCACAGGCATACCCGTTTTAAACACATGATGATCATCCAGAACAAACGCATGCGGGCACGCGTCAATCGTGCCGTTATAATAAGCGACATGACCGTAATTTTCGCAAATATCTTCCAAAGACACCTTAAACGCGCGCACGGTCATGGAGTAAAAATCGATCATCCCTGCCTTTTGCTGCAATTCCGTATCCTCAATCGATAAGTCGCGCTTGGACACAACACGCACATCAGGAATACCGATACGTGTCATCATGCGGCGAAAATCTTCCGTATAAAGCGCGCCGCCAAGACATTCGCCCAGCATAACCTTATCGGTTTGCAAATCTTTCGGAATGCGCCGCCCCGCAAACACGTCGGAGAAATACAGCTCACCACCGGGTTTCAGCACGCGATAAATCTCTTCAAACACTTTTTGCTTATCCGCGCTCAAATTAATCACGCAGTTCGAGACGACAACATCAATGCTGTTGTCTTTGATTCCGACGGACGCCAAATCCTCAATCAAACCTTTTTTAAATTCAACATTCGGCGCGTCATAGCCAAACTGATCCATATGCCATCCGATATACTGGTTTGCCACGCTCAACTGCTCATCGGTCATATCCACACCGATCACTTTGCCCATCGGCCCAACCATTTGCGACAGGATATAGGCATCACGCCCCGTACCACAGCCGAGATCCAAAACCGTGCATCCCTCCAACGCATGTGGAATAGGGGAGCCACACCCGTAAAACTGCTCTTGTATTGTGTCATGAACATTATCGAGATACGGGCGAATATGCTTCGGCGGCGCCTCCAACGGGCAACAGGCATTCGTCTTCAAGTCATCCTTGGTCTGCAGATCGTTCGCGTAATAATCGCGCACCTTGTCTTGAATCTCTTCGCTCATCTGTTCCTCATCTCTCTCAGTCAAATTTTTAAAACGGTAATTTCTGTAAGAACCCTACAATTTTTTTCGTGCGTTCGCTAAACAATTTTGGGCTAAACCATGCCCCCGCCGCTCGTTTTCCGACCTCGCTCAATGTCGGATAGGGCACGATGATGCCTGCAATATCGGCCAATTTCATCTTTTTCGAAATCGCCAACGTCCACATCGAAATCAATTCTCCTGCATGCGGCCCGACAATGCTCGCCCCGACAATGCGTCCATTTTTGAGCGCAACCACTTTGATTTGCCCTTTCGTCTCGCGCATCGCCGTGGCGCGGTCATTATGATCGAAATCCCATCCGATTGTTTTGACCTTGGATGTGCCGTATTTGGCTTGCGCCTTCTCTTCACTCAAGCCCACATGCGCCAGTTCGGGGTCTGTATAGGTCACCCAGGGCAGGGCCGAGTAATCCACCTTCGCAGGCATTTTAAAGGCAATATTGCGGATGATGATGCCCGCATGATACCCCGCAACATGCGTAAATTGCGCGCCGCCATATTCCCCGCCAGCCACATCGCCTATGGCAAAGATATGTTTCTTATTTGTCCGCAGTCGCGCATCAACGTCGATGCCGCCGCGATCAAAAGTGACACCCGCCTTGTCCAACCCGAGCGCGTCGCAATTCGGCGTGCGCCCCGTCGCAACCAGAATATGAGAACCTGAAATATTGTCCCGAATGCCGTTTTTCTCAGTCGTAACTGTTACGCCGCCCTCTGAATGGCGAACCGATAACACTTGTGTTTCTTCATAAAATTGAACGCCTTCATCCGCCAGAGAATCGCGCACAACATCGACCAATTCCGCATCATCATGCTGCATCACGCGTACCATCTCAATAACGCTAACCTCCGATCCGAGGCGTCGATGCGCTTGCGCCATCTCCATGCCGATCGGTCCGCCGCCGATAATCAACAAATGATCAGGCCGCTCGCGCAACTCAAACAGATTTTCATTGGTTAAGGCTTTATCCGCCTCCAACCCTTCAATCGGCGGCAAAAAGGCGCGCGACCCTGTGGCAACAATAAAATATCGCGCAGTAATTTTCTGATCACCCGCCTGAACGGTATGTTCATCTAAAAACGCGGCATGCTCGCGAAATACGTTCGCGCCCAATTCTTCAAACCGCTCTTGTGAATCATGCGGCTCAATCGTTTTAATCACATCAAACACATGATCTTTCACGGCTGAAAAATCAATCTTCGGCTCAACGGGTGCAATTCCATACGCCGACCCGCTACGCATACCCTGCGCAACCGCCGCGGCATGAAGCAAAGCCTTTGACGGCACGCAGCCCGTATTCAGACAATCGCCGCCCATCTCTGCTTTTTCAATCAACGCGGTTTTCAGGCCCAACTGCGCCGCACCGGCCGCCACGCTTAACCCGCCCGATCCTGCACCGATAATGCAAAGGTCATAATCATAGGTCATAAAAAATATCCTTAAAAAACTTAGTGTGCGCGGTTCAAAGACCAGTTGTAATCCATATAACGAATGCGCAAATCCTGATCCAAATCCATATAATCACGCAGCCAGCCTTGAATATCGCCGTCTTTGTAATCCTCTTCAAACCACTCGAAAATCTTACTCAAACGCAGAGTATTGCCGTCAATCCGCAAAACCTTATCACTCTGCTGTAATGCTTTTTTCGTCTGAGCCTCGAGTTGCTCATCTAGCGTTTCAGCGCGATAAGCAACATTCAGCAAGTCGGGGCAGGAAACAGACGCGCAATTAATCGCAAAATGAATCCGCGCATCACCCATCGGGCGCAAAATCTTATGCTCAATCTGATCCAGCGTGTATTTTTGCCCGTTGATAATCCAGTGATACCGTTTCCACACATTTTGGAAAAATGTGCCCAAATCACGAATACTGTCGGGTTGCCCTTCGCGCACAATCAAATCAATCGTCAGGAAATTATAGGCATTGATCCAAAACGCCATACGCTGATCTTGTGTTTTAAACTGCGCGGGGTCAGTAGCCGTGATAATACTCAAAGCCTGCGCATGACGCTGATCCTTATTCCACGCATCATAATCAACGCCCACATAGCCAATACCGTTTTTGGAACTTGCCACGGTATGCTCAGCCAAAAGCCCGTCATACAAATTCAAAAACTGATCGTAACTGGTGGCATGCGCAAGAGAGGGAGTCCCTAGCGCGCACACCGTAAGAAAAACTGCCGCTTTTTTTGAAGCATCTTTACGCGCGCCCTTCTTTTTGAAATTTTTATACAGCGTCGGAATAAGCGCAAAAACGCCGAGCAAAGCAAAAGACAAAAGCGTTTCAGTCGAAACCAGATCCTTCAAACTGGCTATCTCGCCTAACTGTTGCCCTAAATTCACATACACAAAGCTGCCCGGGATAATGCCGAAAAAGGTTGTCAGTACAAAAACCGACAGCCGCACATTGAACAGAGCAGGGAGAACATTAACCGCAACGAACGGGAAAATCGGCACAAGGCGCATGAACAATAAATACCCTGTGGCATTCTCATTCATGTTTTCTGCAACGCGATCATACAGCCCGCCTGCCCGCTCTCGCAACGCGGAGCCGAAAGAGGTTTTGGCAATCAAGAAAATAATGCTCGCGCCAAGTGTTGCCGAAATCACCACATATAATGTGCCAAGCCACAGCCCGAACAAAAACCCGCCCGCTAATGTCAAAACTGTTGCAACGGGCAAAGACAGCGCAACGCTTAACGTATAAAGCCCCATAAATGCAAGCGAAGACAGAACAGGGCGTTCAAACACCGCATTTTGCAAATCGTCTTTGTGGTTTTGAAACGCTTCAAACGAGAGAGATTCATGCAATCCGAGCGCGTAAGCCACACCCATCGTCAAGGCAAGAATAACCAACGGCAACCACCGTTTAATCGCGCTAAAGGCTCGTGTTTCTTGATGATCTGTTTTGTCTTTATCCATAAAAGTAACTTCGGTATGTGAACGTGAAAGTTACCAAAACCTTTTATAAAGCGTTTTTGGCACAAAATATTCTCGTAATCAGCGACACATTTTGTATATTATGCTTATTATCCGATG